>JAJXEL010000218.1 GCA_021639925.1 Alphaproteobacteria bacterium
GCCTTCTTTAATCGCCCCGTTAAAAATAATTAATTTCTTATTTTTGTAATATCTTTCCGCTGTTTTTTGACAAAAATTTTGCTATAATAGCCAAATAAAAAATAAAGGAACAAACAGATGTCCGATTCTCCGGCCGGTAAAAATTACAGAATTACACTGTATATCGACACACCAAAGCCTTTACTGCGCCCGTTTAAGGACTTTACAAAACACAATCAGATCGAAAGCCTGATTACAACGGGCAGTTTTAACCCCGTCGCGGTTACGGGACACGCTTTTGTCGGGCTGACGGACGAAAACGGCGACGAAAAACGCTGGGGGTACACTTGTGAAAGGCCCAGCCTGTTTAAATCCCTGCGGGGCATGAAGGGAATGATGGTGCCCGAAGAACCCGATTCTCCCTATAACGAAGCGATCGTCTGGCAAATTACAAAGGATCAGTTTGACGCCGCGCGAACTGCCGTCGACAAATTAGAACAAAATCCGGGAACATATAAACTGTTTTCCAACAATTGCGCTTCGGTTGCGACATCTGTTTTACAGGCGGCCGGCGTTCCCGATCTGCCGTCGGGAAAAACAGGGTTGACGCCTTACGGGCTGACATTGAAAAAACGACTGATGCTGGCCGGCAGACGGGCCGAAGTCATGAAATTCAAAATTAAAAACGCTCTCGCCCCTTTGTTCGGCAAAAAGAAAGCGCCGAAATCCGAATTGCTGGATTCTCTGCGCGCGAAACCGGTTCCCGTCCCGATCAAACACGCAATGAAGCATTTTAAAGAAAACAGAGATAACAATGAAACAAAACCGGTTGATTTAAACCGGGTCATTTCCTCTCTTTCCCGTATCCGCCCTTGAAACAGAGGTTGTCTATGACACAAACGCCGCCAAATGAAAAAAACTGCAAAATTACCTTATATATCGACACGCCGGCAATAATGCTGCAGCCGTTCAAAGACCACAGAAACCATTGCCAAATCCGCAGCATGATTGAACACGGGCATTTAAATACGCTGCCGTTTACGGGACATTCCTTTATCGGATTAACCGATGAAAACGGACGGGAGGAACGCTGGGGATATACGACAAAAGCGGACGTTGCGGGGGTCATTGAAACAATCCGCGGCATAGAAGGCAACTTTGTCAGCGAAAATGCCAATCAGCAATACAACGAAGCCATCGTTTATCCCATTTCACGGGATCAATACCTGGCGGCGAAACAAAAAACCGAAGAATATCGTCAAAATCCGGGAACATATAAATTATTTGAAAAAAATTGTTCAACCGTTGCCCGGGATATTCTGGCCGCGGCAAAAGTGGACGAACTGCCCGGCAAAGGGGCAGGCCTGACTCCGTACGGACTGGCGGCTAAAAAACGTATTACTCTGGCCCGGCGCCGTTGCGAAGCCGCCGTTTTTAAAATTAAAAACGCCGTACGTTCCATGTTCGGACAGAAAAAAGCGCCGCGCCGGGAGCTGTTGGATTCTCTGCGCACGAAACCGGTTCCCGTCCCGATTAAAACGGCGATGCGAACCGCCAGAAAGGATCCAATGACGCCGATTAACGTCGAAACCGTCATTACAAATATCGCCCGGGGACGGTAAACTTTGTCCGTAACCTTACATAAAAAGGGAAAACGCCTGTTTTCCCTTTTTTGCTGTTCTACCCGGCAGCCGGACCATATTTGTTTTCTCCGTCGCTTTTCAGGCACAGAAAAAACAACAGCAGGACAGAAAAAACCAAAGACAGCGAAGAGCACAACGTGACTAAAGCATCGTTTTGCATCTGCACGAAAAATCCGGCGCAGAAAGTCAGCGCCACCGGAATAACGGTCCACAGCCCCGACTGCCCGATGTCATGCAGCCGCCGGACAGCGACAGCCCATGCCGGGAAAAAAGAAACAAAAGAATAAACGCCCGCCCCCTGCATGCCGACAACCAGCCCGATAAAACTGCTGATAATCAGGTTAAAAAAAACAAAAGACCAAAACATCATTCTGTTTGAACGGCCGGAAAACACAAAATATTTTTTCCACGCGTCGATAAAATACATGAACGCCTGCGAAATTGAAACGGCCGGAGCCGCGTTAAAAATTTCCTGCGCTTTTTCCTGAATCTGCCGGCCTGTTTTTTCG
>JAJXEL010000065.1:0-7785 GCA_021639925.1 Alphaproteobacteria bacterium
TTCATAAGCCTGCCGCGGATAATCCGTATGGTTCACCGCCCCGGCCTGCCAGACGCCCGGCGCGATGACTCGGCCGGCGTCCGTCCAGCCCAGGTAATCCAGCAAAACGTCGTAATGCGATTCGATCGGCGCCGCCTGCGACGGACGCGTGTTGGCATAGGTCATCAGCAAAACGGCTTTTTTGGGAACGTGGATCTGGCCGTTGATCGCGTAAAAGCGGTCAATGACGGCCTTTAACTGGGCGGACAGGCCGAAATAGTACATCGGCGAAGCAAAGACGACTACGCCGGCGTCCGTAATGTTTTCGCGCACAAAGTTAAAATCGTCGTCAAATATGCACGGACCGTTCATGGCGCAGCGGTTGCACCCCGTACAGGGATTGACTTTTTTAAAAGCGGCGTCAAAACGCGCGACCGTATGGCCGGCTTCGGTTGCTCCTTTGATAAACGAATCCGCTAAAATCGACGAGTTTCCGCCTTTGCGCGGGCTGCCCGTAAGCACCAGGATCTTCATCGGCGCGGCGCTTTTTTGCGCAGGCGCGGCCGCCCGGGCCGTTTTTAACTTGCCAGCCGCCATGACCAGCGTGCCCGCCGCCAGAGTCTTTTTTAAAAAATCACGTCGTTTCATGGCCGGTTCTCACAGTTTGGAATATTCTTCGTCGGAAACGGGTTCAAGCCATTCGTTGCTTGTTCCTTCGCCCGGCACTTCAACGGCCAGATGCGAAAACCAGCTGTCTGCTTTTGCCCCGTGCCAGTGTTTGACGTTGGCGGGAATCGTAATAACCATGCCCGGTTTTAACGCTACCGCAGGTTTGCCGGCTTCCTGATACCAGCCTTCGCCCGCCGTGCAGATCAAAATCTGTCCGCCGCCCGTGCGCGCCCGGTGAATATGCCAGTTGTTGCGTGTTCCGGGTTCGAAAGTCACATTGGCTATGTTCAAAGAGGTTTCCTGCGGATTCGTCAGCGGATTTAAATACGAATTGCCGATAAAGTACCGGGCATAGGCGGTATTCGGGCTGCCTTTGCCAAAAACGTTTTGTTTTTCAAAATCGGATTCGTCGCGCTGCGCGGCAATCGCCAGGATTTCGTCGACCTGCGAATCGGTCAGGCCGTTGTGTTTGCCGATGGCGATGTGGCTTTTTAACTGCGGCGCGGCGTGCGGCAGCTGGGCCAGCATGGCGATCGTGGCGATTTCGCGCGTTTTCCAGCTGACATTGTCCCGCGCGAAGATATCGCCGAACAGATGGGCTTTGAGATATTCGTCAATCGCCGGCGCAAATTCAAACAAAGGACCTTTGACTTCGCCGCCGGTCAGCGCCGTCTGGTTTTTTGTGCCGAAATCAATGCTTTTTCCCGCCGGCAGAGGCGAAGGCTCTTTTCCCGCCGCGTCTTTTCCGCCGCGTTCCGCCGTCAAAGTACGCAGCGTTTCCAGCGCGTTCAGCGACGCCGGAAATCCGCCGTAAGCATACAGCTGTACCAGAATTTCTTTGTATGTATTAACGGGAACGCCCGAATCCAGTCCCTGTGTCAAAGCGGTTTTCAAAGCGTCGTAATTCCCGCGCGCCGCGGCGGCGGAAACGGCGGCAACGGATTTTTCTTCTGTCGTCAAAGATGTGTTCATAGCGGCCTCCTGTGCGGTGCAGGGCGTTAAAAACAGCGCCTGCCAGACAATAAAGATTAAGAACGTTTTTTTCATCATCAAATCCCTTTTTACCGGAAAAATTATGTTGATGAAAATACTCTGCATCTTAAAGCTAACTTTAAGTCAAGAAAAAAATATGCCATAAAAAAACAGCCCCCGGGCGGGAGCTGTTCTTGTCTGAAAGTAATTATTTCGCCTGATTCGCGGCGATCAGTTTGGCGTACAGCTCTTTGGTCTGCAGGGCGATACTCTGCCAGCTGAAGTGTTTTTCGACGCGCTGTCTGCCGGCCTGTCCCATTTTTTTGGCCAAAGCCGGATCCCGGATCAGTTCGTTGATCTTTTCGGCCAAACGGGCGGCAAAGGCGTCGGCGTCCTTAGGATCGTGCGGCGGTTCGTCGGACAGGCCGGGGTCGACCAGAAATCCGGTTTCGCCGTCGACGACGACTTCTTTAATACCGCCGACCGCGCTGGCAACGACGGGCGTGCCGCAGGCCATGGCTTCCAGATTAATGATGCCGAACGGTTCGTAAATCGACGGGCAGCAGAAAACAGTCGCCTGAGAATAAAGGGCGATCGCTTCTTCGCGCGAAACCATTTCCGGAATCCAGACGACTCCCGAACGAATCTGTTTTAAGGCGTTGACCATGCCTTCCAGCTCGGCCTGCATTTCCGGCGTGTCCGCGTCGCCGGCGCACAATACCAGCTGCGCATCGGGATCCAGCTTTGCCGCGGCCTTTAATAAGTACAAAAGCCCCTTCTGCCGGGTCATGCGCCCGACAAACAGGACGTACGGTTTATCCGTGCGGATACCGAATTTCTGCAAAACGGCCGTGTTTTCGACTTCTTTATACTGATTGACGTCGATTCCGTTATAAATAATGGAAACTTTGTCCGGGTCGATTTTCGGAAACAGGCGCAGAACGTCTTCTTTTGTGCTGGTTGAAACGGCAATAACGGCGTCGGCCATTTCCAGCGCCGTTTTTTCCACCCAGCTGGAAACGTCATAACCGCGTCCCAGCTGTTCGCGTTTCCAGGGGCGCAGCGGTTCCAAAGAATGTACCGTTACGACCAGAGGAATACCGTACAGCATTTTTGCCAGAATACCGGCAAAGTGGGCATACCACGTATGGCAGTGCGCCACGTCGGCGGTCATGTTTTCGCCGGCGAAAACCAGGCCTTCGTAAAAAGCCTTTAACGGGGAAGCGAGCTCTTTGGGGCAGTCTTTGAACAAAGACGCGTCCGGCGTCGTTCCGTTGACGGTCAGATTGCCTTCCTGCAGTTTCTGGTCATGAAAGCTGCGGACTTCGACTTCCATCAGTTTGGCCAGTTCTTTGGATAAATATTCGACGTGAACACCCGCCCCGCCGTAAATGTAAGGGGGATATTCGTTCGTGATAAACATAACTTTCATAATTATTTTTAAACCTCCGAAAAAAGTAATCTTTTTCTAGAATTACCTTTTAAAGAGCGTTCGTCAATCTTTTATCGCGGCGCGGGGCTGTTAAAAAAAACGATTAAGGACTGGATTTTCAGACAGATATTTTATACAAATAATGACTGTTGATTTCTTTTTTCGCAAACAAAGGATTCATTATGCTGAACAGTATTTATGAACAAAATTTTCTGCAAAAAATGCCTGACGGCACCGTCAAACAGGTCAATCCGTTTACCGGCACGCAGGTCTGGACCGTTCCCGGGCGCGGCAAACGCCCCACGGTGAATAAAAAGGAAGAATGCGCCAAAACCGTTAATTTTTCAGATGTCGAAGATTTTTGTTCTTTCTGCCCGTCCAATTACCTCAAGACGCCGCCGGAAAAGTCGCGTCTGGTCAAAAACGCCGACGGCACGTTCAGCGTTTTGGAAAACTTAAAGGTTTCCCAGCTGTTTGAAACAACAGCCGAATTCCGCCGGATTCCTAATCTGTTTGAAATTATTTCCTATGAATACTGGGAAAAAAACTACGCTTATGTCATTTCGGACAAAGCGAACGCCCACCGCGAAGCCTATATCGCCGAACCCGAAGGGCGCGAACATGTGCTGGATATCGTTCAGGCAAAGCTGAAAATGAGCGGCTTGTCGCGCGAAGAAATCGACAGTATCTCGTCCGGGCGCAAGCTGAAAATGGCCAACAGCTTTTTCGCAGGCGGGCATGAACTGATTATCGGCAAACGCCACTTTATCGAAGGCGCCAATTCCGAAAACGCCAAAGCGTCGTCGGGCAGCATGACCCCGGAAATGCATTATCAGTACATTAACTTTACGATCGCCGCATTGAAGGACATTTATTTAAATAACCGCTATGCCCGTTATGTGACGGTGTTCCAAAACTGGCTGAACCAGGCCGGCGCTTCTTTTGACCATCTGCATAAACAGCTGGTGGCCATTGACGGCATCAGCGCGTCTAATGAAGCCGAATTTAAAATGTCGCGTGAAAATCCCAACGTTTATAACGATTTTGCCGTAAACTATGCCGGCTATCAGAATCTGATTTTTGCGGAAAACGATTACGCCGTCGCTTTCGCCGATTTCGGGCACCGTTATCCGACTTTGGCGATTTATTCCAAGGCGGAAAAAAATCAGCCCTGGAACCAGACGCCCGAACAGATCAAAGGCATGTCCGATCTGGTTCACGCCTGCCATGCCGCGATGGGCAGCGAAATCCCGTGCAACGAAGAATGGTATTACCGGCCGCCTGCCGTTGACGTCGCCGTTCCCTGGCATATTTTAATCAAGTGGCGTATCAGCAATCCGGCGGGGTTTGAAGCCGTTACGAAAATTTTCGTCAATACCGTAGATCCGTGGACGCTGCGCGACCGGATTGTCAACCGTTTGTTTGAACTGCGCAAAGAAGGAAAGCTGGCCAAAGGAATTAAGATCGCCGCCGAATGCGACTGTATTCCGAACTGTCTGATGTATAATCCGACGCTGCAGCCGACTTCGGCGCACCCGTACGCCATGCGCGGCCGCGGCACGACAATGGATATGTAACAGAAAAAAAAGCCCTTTGAAGGGCTTTTTTTAATATATCGGAGGATAAAAAAAGCTCCGCGTGACGGAGCTTTTTTTTTCTGTTTTTTCCGCCTATTCTTCGTCCGCGTTTTCCTGCGTCGTTTTCGTAATATAAGAAAAGGCCTTGTGCGTTGTTTCTTCGTTGACCTGCAATTTCAGATAATCCGCAAAATCGGCCAGAATGGCGTCTGATTTTTCTCCGGCCGTCTGTTCCTGCATTAAACGGCGCAGCTCCGCCACGCCGACCTGGTCTTTTTCCGGATCGGCCGGAGAGCTTTTTACCGCCTTGATCACCAGGTATTCCGACTGTGCCGGCACGGTTATGACTTCCTTTAACGGACGGTTGAAGATCTGATAAGTCGCAGACACGGGCAGCCGGGCGCCGCGGCGGGTTAATCCGCTGATTCGTTCGTATTTCGCGCCGGTTTTTTGGGCGATTGTTTTCGGATTTATCCCTTTGTTTAAATCGCTTTCAATCGTTTTTGTAATTTCCTGCGCCTTTTCTTTCTGCTTTTCGGCTGTCCAGGCCGCTTTGATTTCCTTTTGGGCCTTTTCAATCGGCTTTAACGCCGGTTCTTTGATATCGTCCACCCGCAGGACAAAGAAATCGGATCCTTCTTCCAGCATGGGGGATTCCCGTCCGGGATCGCTGGTAAACGCCGTTGCCAGAACCATTTGGGAAACATTGGCTTTTTTCCCGTTTTCATCTGTTCCGGCCGGATCGACCAGCGTATATTTCCGCACGGGGTATCCTGTTGAAGCCGCCACGTCTTCGATCGTTTCGCCGGCGCCGAATCTGTCGTCCAGGGCAACGGCCGTTTCCGTTAAGGTATCATAAGCCATGGAAGCGATCAGTTTTTGTTCGATTTCGTCGCGGACGTCCTTAAATTGCTTTTCTACTTTCGGCGTGATTTTGTTGACGCGCAGAATCTGCCAGCCGAAAGCCGTCTGCACGGGCGCGACGATTTCGCCTTTTTTGACGGAAAATACGACGTCCGCCCAGTCGCCCGTCGCCGTCGAAGGCGTCAAATCGCCCAGCCTGGTCTGTTCTTCGGTCTGGTTGGCATATTTTTTCGCAACGGCCATAAAATCCTGTCCTTTTTGCAAAGCGGCGTAAGCTTCGTCTGCTTCCTGCTTTGTCGCGAACAACATCTGGTCAACGTCGCGGATTTCTTCGATAGCGTATGAATCTTTGTTTTCGTTGTAGACTTCCAGCAGTTCTTCTTCGGAAATTTTGATTTTTTTCGAAACGTCTTCCAGCGTCAGGGTCATGACCGTAAAGGTTCTGTATTCCGGCGCGACCAGTTCGTCGGAAAGCTCTTTATATAATCTTTCCTGATCGGCTTTGCCGGGGGCGCCCTTTATTTTCAGATCGGCCGGCTTTACCGTAAAAACGTCCGCCGTGCGTTTTTCGTTTTGCAGGCGGTAAAACATTTCGACGATTCCCGCCGGAATAATTGTCGCCGTTTCCGCCGCGTCCGTCAGCTGCCGGGCGCGCATGTCCAAAAAGGCGTCGTCGATAAAACGTCTTTCGCTTAATCCCATATCGCTTAAATACTGTTTATAAGCCGCCATGCTGAACGAACCGTCATAATCCGTAAACATGGGCATCTGCCCGATGGCTTTGCGCACCGTTTCGTCGGATACCGTCAGGTTTAATTCGTCGGCGGCGGCCTGCATGACCGACCGCGATACCATCTGGTTAAACAGGGAAATCAGCATGCCGGACTGAACGGCGTCCCGGACGGTAAAAGGTTTTTGCATCATTTTGCTCAAAGAACGCGCTTTTTGGTTTACTTCGTTGACGAACTGGGCAACGGTGATCTTTTTTCCGGCGACCTGAGCGACGGCTTTGCTTTCGTCGGGGATTTTTTCCAGAAAACGGCCCGATCCGAATAAAGAAACAAAGCTTAAGGCCGTTAAAATTAAAATCCCTTTCATCAGCCAGCTGTTTTTTTGGTCACGAAAAAATTTTAACATGTCTGAAATCCCTAAAATTTTATACTGGCAGAATAATAAATATCAGAAGTTATTATGGCAACAGACTTTTTCTAAAAATGCCCGCGAAAAAGCAAATAAATGTTTTTTTCGGCGTGCCGTTGTGTTAAACCTGTTGGAAATTTAGTCAAACGGGATTTGTTTTTAAGGAGAATGAAGCATGCAAAGACGCCCTTTAATCGCCGGAAACTGGAAAATGAACTGCCTGAAATCGGACGGAGTTGCTCTGGCTGCCGGAATTGCTGAAAAATACGCGGCGGCCGCCGATCCGAAATGCGACGTGCTGGTTTGCCCGCCGGCGATCTGGATTCTGCCGGTCGTCGAAGCCGTAAAGGGACGCATTGCCGTCGGGGCCGAAGATGCTCACAGCGCCGAATCGGGCGCGCATACGGGCGACATCAGCGTCCCGATGATCAAGGACGCCGGCGCTTCTTTTGTCATCGTCGGCCATTCCGAACGGCGCGCGGATCATCATGAAACAAACGCCGAAGTCAAAGCGAAGGCTGAAGCGGTCATTTCTCACGGCCTGACGGCGGTAATCTGCATCGGCGAAACCGAAGCCGAACGCGACGCCGGAAAAACGATCGAAGTCTGCCGTACGCAGATTCAGGGATCCGTTCCCGATAACGCGACGGCGGAAAATGTTGTCATTGCCTATGAACCCGTTTGGGCGATCGGCACGGGCCGCACGCCGACGACGCGGGACGTCGCCGACGTTCATGCCGCCGTTCGCGCCGAAATCGCGGCCAAGCTGGGCAAAGATACGGCTGACGGCATGCGTATTTTATACGGCGGTTCCGTCAAACCGTCCAATGCCGCGGAATTAATGGCTTTGGCTGACGTTGACGGCGCTTTGGTCGGCGGAGCCAGCTTGAAAGTCGCTGATTTCTGGTCCATTATCGAAACTTGTTTATGATTCCCTGTTGAAAGAGAAATAGTATGCATACGTTTATTTTGGTCGTTCACGTTATTTTGGCCGTTTGTCTGGTCTGCGTGATTTTAATGCAGCGTTCCGAAGGCGGCGCGCTGGGCGGTCTGGGCGGCGGCGGCATGGGCAGTTTTATGACGGGGCGTTCCGTCGGCAATATGCTGACCCGTATGACGGCAATTCTGGCAGCCTGTTTTATGATTACCAGT
>JAJXEL010000065.1:7795-10958 GCA_021639925.1 Alphaproteobacteria bacterium
GCGATTATGAGCAAGGGCGAAGCGGCAAAAGCGCAAAAGTCGTTTATGGAAAGCGCGCCGGCCGTTTCGAAAACGGAGCCTGCCGCGCCTAAGGTGCCGGTCGTTCCCGTTTCGTCGAAATAACCGATTAAAGACGGAGAATCGCAGGGTTCTCCGCCTTTTTTATATTTATAAAGGAGAAAAAGAATGCAGAATCGTCTTGTTCGGGTCGGGGAAATTACATTTTCAAATGATCTACCTTTTGTTTTGATCGGCGGTCCCTGTCAGCTGGAAAGTCTGGATCATACGATTGATCTGGCCGGAAAAATCGTTGAAATAACCAATAAGCTTGGTATTCCTTATATATTTAAGGCTTCTTTTGATAAAGCCAACCGGACTTCGATTTCCGGCGCGCGCGGCGTCGGGCTGGAAAAGGCGATGGATATCTTTAAAGCAGTGAAAAAACAATTCGGCTGTCCGGTCATTACGGACGTGCATGAACCGGGGCAGTGCGCGCCGGTCGCCGAAGTCGTTGATATGCTTCAGATTCCCGCGTTTTTATGCCGGCAGACCGATCTGGTCGTCGCCGCGGCGAAAACGGGTAAGCCGCTGAATATCAAAAAAGGGCAGTTCCTGGCGCCGTGGGATATGAAAAACGTTGTGACAAAAGCCGATCAGAGCGGCAATACAAACGTGCTGGTTACGGAACGCGGCGTTTCATTCGGATATAATACGCTGGTTGTCGATATGCGTTCTTTGCCGATTATGGCCCAACAGACAGGTTGCCCCGTTGTCATAGATGCGACACACTCTGTACAGCAGCCCGGCGGGCAGGGGACTTCTACGGGCGGGCAGCGTGAATTTGCACCGGTTTTGGCCCGCGCCGCCGTTGCCGTGGGCGTTGCCGGCGTTTTCATTGAAACGCATCAGGATCCCGATAAATCGCCCAGCGACGGGCCGAACATGATTCCTTTGGCTGAACTGGAAGGCGTTTTGGCTTCGTTGAAGGCAATAGACCGGCTGGTTAAAGGTTACTGAGTTTTCTTAAGGAGAAGAGTATGTCTGAAATCATAGATATTTACGCGCGTGAAATTCTGGATTCCCGCGGTACGCCGACGGTCGAAGTCGACGTTGTTTTGGATTCCGGCGCTTTTGGCCGGGCTGCAGTTCCTTCCGGCGCGTCGACCGGCGCCCACGAAGCCGTTGAACTGCGCGACGGCGATAAAACCCGTTATAACGGCAAAGGCGTTTTAAAGGCCGTTGACGCCGTCAACACGACGATTGCTGATGAATTGTGCGGTTTTGACGCATTGGAACAGCTGGAAATAGATCAGGCGATGATCGAGCTGGACGCGACGCCGAACAAGGGAAATCTGGGGGCGAACGCGATTTTGGGCGTTTCTTTGGCTGTTGCGAAAGCGGCCGCGGAAGAAGTCGGGCTGCCGTTATATCGTTATATCGGCGGGGTGAACGCGCATATTCTGCCGGTTCCCATGATGAACATTTTAAACGGCGGAAAACATGCGGATAGTCCGAGTGATATTCAGGAATTTATGATTATGCCCGTTTCCGCGCCGTCGATTGCCGAAGCCGTGCGCATGGGATCTGAAGTGTTTCAGGCGTTAAAATCCAACCTGAAACAGGCGGGATTGAATACGAACGTCGGCGATGAAGGCGGATTTGCCCCTGATTTGAAAAGCGCGGACGAAGCGTTGTCTTATATTGTCAAGGCGGTTGAAACGGCCGGTTATAAACCCGGGTTGGACATTGTGCTGGCGATTGACGCGGCTTCCAGCGAATTTTACAAAGACGGCAAATACGTTCTGGCCGGCGAAGGCAAGACGTTTGATGCCGCCGGCATGGTCAAATATTATGAAGATCTGGTTGCGAAATACCCGATTAAATCGATTGAAGACGGCTGCGCGGAAGACGACTGGGAAGGCTGGGCTTTGCTGACAAAGACTTTGGGCGGCAAAGTGCAGTTGGTCGGCGACGATTTATTTGTGACGAATACGGCCCGTCTGGCGGAAGGCATTGAAAAAGGCATTGCCAATTCCATTTTGATCAAAGTCAACCAGATCGGAACGCTGACAGAAACGCTGAACGCCGTTTCCATGGCGCAAAAAGCCGGCTATACGGCTGTTTTATCCCACCGTTCCGGCGAAACCGAAGACGCGACGATTGCCGATTTGGCCGTTGCGACGGGCTGCGGCCAGATTAAAACGGGGTCTATGTCCAGATCTGACCGTTTGGCAAAATATAACCAGTTGATCCGTATTGAAGAAGAATTAGGCGATACGGCGGTTTATGCCGGCCGGTCTGCTTTCGGCAGATTAGGCGCCTGCTGCGGCGAATGCGGCGGCAATAAATAATTTTTAGACGGATTTTTTCAGGAAAACAGAGAAGTTTTGCTAACTTCTCTGTTTTCTTTTTTTTTTATGAGTTGACAATGTTGTAAAAAATAGACAAAATAGAAAAAACAAAAATAAGGTGACTTATGTCAAAACAACCAGAATCGACGTCCGAACACACTGGTACTGAAAATTCTAATTATAAAATTACGCTTTATCTTGATACGCCGAAAATGCTGTTAAAGCCGGGCAGCGATACCGTTTACGGTCAAAAATTCAAAGGCGGCGTCAAAGATTCGACATGGTATACCGGCCATGCTTTTATCGGATTAAGCGACGGGAAAAACGAAGAAAAATGGGGCTTTGGACCGGATCATGCGGTCGTGGATTCCATGCGGGTTTATATGACGGGCTGCAAATCCGAATTTCATCGCGAAGACGATACCCATTATAACGAAGCAATTGTTTATCCTGTTTTCAAAGAACAGTATCTGGCGGCAAAAAACAAGGTCGAAGAATATAAAAAACACCCGGAATTGGAATATAAGCTGTTTTCCAGAAACTGTTCGACCGTTTCTTCGTCAATTTTAAAGGCTGCCGGCGTTAAAACGCCGCCCGGCAAGCTGACCGGTCTGTCGCCGCACGGGCTGACAATCAAAAAACGTTTGCTGTATCTGCGCCGCAAAATCGATTTGCAGTTATTGAAGGTCAAATTGAAACTGCAGAAATGGTTCGGTAATAAAAAAATATCGCCCCGGGCGGCAATGTTAAATATGCTGCGTAACAAACCTTTGCCGATCCCTGTGGAGCTGGGAACAAAAATGGGGAAAAAA
>JAJXEL010000066.1 GCA_021639925.1 Alphaproteobacteria bacterium
TTTTTGCCCGTGCGTTAAATCCAAAAACCAGATATAACGCCAAAACAAAAACAAAGTGGCAAGACAGCCTAAAACAGATGTTGTTACGGCGCAGCTGATCATGTTGACCCCCCTGAAAAAAATGTTATCGGTTCGCAGATTGTTTTCAGGTTACAAGTTAAAGTTAACATTAAGTCAAGAGGTTTTTTTATAAAAAAATCACTTAAAATTGATTAAGTTTATTTTTCAGGAAATTCAAGTCGCAGGAACATAAAGCCGCCTGTATCCGGTCCAGTTCGGCGTCGGAACGGTCATAAATTTTTAAAGCCAGCAGATCGCGGATAACGGCATCGTCAAAACGTTTTTTGATTGTTTTGGCCGGGTTTCCCCCGACAATCGTGTACGGTTCGACGTTTTTGACGACAATGCTGCCGGCGGCGACAACGCAGCCTTCACCCAGATGAACGCCCGGAAAAATCAT
This sequence comes from Alphaproteobacteria bacterium, assembly GCA_021639925.1. GTDB lineage: Bacteria > Pseudomonadota > Alphaproteobacteria > CAAGCB01 > CAG-977 > UBA11549. The sequence goes on from JAJXEL010000066.1 coordinate 461, forward strand.
GCTGCGCATACCGATCCAGACGCCGTCGTCAATATGGGTGTCGCCTTTTTGACGATAGCTTTCAACAATCGTTTCCATAAAAGGATAATTGGAAAACCAGTCGTTGCGGTGCGTATTGTTGCCGCCCATCAGGATAACGGTTTCCGCTCCGATACAGACGCAGTTGCCGATATACAGCTTGTCGACCGGCCATTGCGGCTGCCAATGTTGCAGGCTGTATTCATCGCCGTAAAGATAACGCACGACGTAGTCTTCAAAATTTTCGGTCCAGGCGTTGCTGTAATAGCTTTTCGTCCCCTTGATGATAATATTGGGGTTTTTAACGCTTTGGTGCAGATATTCGACTTTTGACCAGTGTTTTTGCATTACCAGAATTTAAACAATTTCAACAGGCTCAGTTTGTTTTTCTTTGTCATAAAGACTTTGTTGCAATACGGACACTGCGTAAAGACGGCGGAAAACTTTTTCGCCAGCTTCATGACGACGAACGGCGGGATCAAAGTCACGATCAAAACCAGCGCGACAACGGCGTAAAAAACAAAGCGGTAATATTTTTCAACGCCGTCAAACAACTCTTTAAAAACGCCGTTTTTGTTTCCGGCCAGTTCGTCGTAAATGGTTTTTGTCGCGGCTCTGTCGGTTTCGGACATCAGGCCGAAACGGCCGTTCGTCATGTTTTTATAGGACGTGCCGCTTAACGCCAGCTGTTTTTTGATCTGCGTTTCCGCCAAAGAAGAAACTTCTTTTTTCAAACCGTTCTGGATTTCAGAATTTAAAGACGTTTTGATTTGTTCCGTCGCCGTCGTCAGCTGTTTGTTGACGTTGTCGATCTGTTTTTGAAGCGCGGCGGAAGAATCGCCGATTTTCGCGGCCTCTTTTATGCCCAGCTTGGATAATTTCGCCGCGGCCTGTTTCGTTTTCCCGGCAGCCTGTTCCACTTTGTCCAGCTTGATTTCCGGCACTTTGATTTTCGCCGTGTATTTTTTAATGTCAATGCCGTTCAGTACTTTGTCGGAAAAAGCGGCATACTGCTGCGTTAAAATGCCGTCGGCCTTGGCAATCGTTTTGACGACAACGAATTCTTTGATGTTGTCCGCGCGGGTAACCGTGAAATAAACGGCCGGAATGACCGCCAGCAAAATCCATAACAGGGAAAAAATCCGCGCCGCTTTTATCAAAGGGGACGTCTGATGCAAAAGTTTATATTCTTCGCCGTTTGTCGTTGTTGTCATTGGTTAACGCCTTTCTTTTTAACCTTTTTATTATACGTCCGGCCGCGGGGATAGCAAGCCTTTTGAAAAGAAACGACGATTTCTTTTGTTGTCTTGCCGCCGCCGGCGGGCGTATAATCCCGGCAGACTTTTAAAAGGAATAAAGATGATAGTGACGATCGGCGGCGCCGGCTGCTGCGGCAAGACCTTTCTGGCGCAAAAATTATTGGAACGCTACGCCATTCCGTACATTTCCCTGGATCATTTAAAAATGGGGCTGATCCGCAGCGGGGAAGACCTGGACGTTGAAAACGATGATCAGGTCATGCGCCGGCTGTGGCCCGTTGCCCGGGGCATAATGGAGGTTAATATCGAAAACCGTCAGAATATTATTCTGGAAGGGTGCTATCTGCCCGCGGAAGGACTGAAAGAATTACAGGAAAAATATCCCGGTGAAACGGCTTTTTTCTATATCGGTTTTTCCGCCGGTTATGTCGGTAAATATTTTGCCGGCCGTATCCTGCGCTACAGGAATGCGATTGAAAAACGCCGGTATGATGAAACGCGCAGTCCGGAAGAGATCGTCAGGGAAAATGAAGAAGTGAGGAAAAACTGCCTGAAAAACGGGATTAAATTTTTTGAAATCGGCGAGGATTTCAATTCGTTTGTCCAAGACGTTTTTCACTGGCTGGACGGGAAAGAAAAAAATGAAATTTCAGTATATTAATCATAATTCGCAAAATCTGATTGTTTTTTTCGCAGGCTGGGGCTGTGATGAAAATCAATTCGCTTTGTTGAACGATCCGGCGGACGACGTTTTAATTTTATTTGACTACGATGATTTGAAAATTCCGTTTGATGTTTCAAAATATGCGGAATTGAACGTGATTTCTTATTCGGCAGGCGTTTTTGTTTCGTCTTTGCTGATCGCGGGGCTGCCGCGCGTCAGAAAACGTGTCGCCGTCAACGGCAATCCGTATTTGTTTGATGAAAAACTGGGATTGTCCGCGCGGATTTTGCAGGTGCTGGAATCGGTTGATTTAAGTAATTATCTGGAATTCAGACGGCTATACATGGTTGAACCGGACGAAGAATTCGGCGAATACAACCGTTTGCAATCGCTGCGCAGCGTTGACAGCTGCGCGCGGGAGTTGGCTTTTTTAAAAGAACAATACGCCGCCCGGAAAAATGATATCCGGAACGATTTTGACAAAGCCGTTTTTTCCGGGAACGAACCGCTGTTTAATTTGGAAAACCAGAAAGAATTTTACGGCGATAAAATCAGAATTGTGCCGTCGGCGCGGCATCATCTGTTTTTCAAATTTAATTCGTTTAGGGAAATAATAGATTATTGATCCTAAGAAAAATTATTTTAATTCAATAGGATATAAAAACTCTTACAAAGATATTATTTCAAACGTTTGACTTAATTTTTGTTCCGTGATACCTTTTTTGAAAAGGAAAAAAACAATGACGGATACAAAAACAAAATTACTGCGTTCGGCCGCGAAGCTGTTTGCCCGGTATGGCCTTGACGGCGTTTCGACACGCGATTTGGCAAAACGGTCCGGGGTTAATTTATGTTCGATCAATTATTATTTCGGCACAAAACAAAAACTGTACGAAGCCGTCCTGCAAGACGTTGTGTCATACATTTCGGACCATTTTGTTTTGTCCGTGCGCAAAGAAATAGAGTCGGCGGAAAATATGCCGCCCAGGGAAGAAATAAAATATTTTATCCGGCGGTTTTATGAATTTTTGTGCAGCGACGCCGTTTCCGAAGTTCAGTCCGAACTGTTGGTCAAAGAATTGTTAAAACCGACGACGGCTTATGATCAGCTTTATCTGACGGTGTTGGAACCTTTGCTTAAACGGTTGTCCGGGCTGGTCGCCAATGAATTGAATCTGGCGCCGGAATCTCGGCAGGCCGTTTTGCAGACTCATATTTTGCTGGGTCAGGTCGTTATGTTCAGAATTCATAAAACGGCTTTGCTGCGGCGGCTGGGGATAAAAAAATATACGCCGGAACTGATGGAACAGACAGAAGCGTTGTTGATGCGCAGCTGCGACGCCGTTTTAACGGCGTTTAAGGAGGGAGTATGAAAAAAATACTGTGCCTGTTCTGTTTGTTGGCAGCCTCCTGTCATTCGGAACCAACAGACGTTTATAACGGTTATGTCGAAGGCGAATACGTTTATATATCCGCTTATACCGGCGGGATTTTAGACCAAATTGACGTCGTCAAAGGGCAGCCGGTTGAACAGGGGACCGGATTGTTCCGCCTGGACGAAGAAATCTGGGCTGCGGATCTGGCACGCGCGCAAAGCGTTTTGGACAAGACGCAGGCTAACCTGTCAAATTTAAGCAAAGGCAAACGCAGACAGGAACTGGAGGTTATTTTAAAACAAAAAGCGCAGGCTCAGGCCGTTTTGGACAACGCGCGCAAAGAATACGCGCGGGCGCAGGAACTGATTAAGACGCGGCACATCAGCCAGTCGGATTATGATAAAAAACGGTCTGATTTTTATAATGCCCGCGCAAAAACGGAAGAGCTGGACGCTTCGTTTCAAACGGCGACTTTGGCCGCGCGCGAAGATGAACTGGCCGCCGCGCGCAAAGAAATTGAAGCGGCCGCCCAGGAATTGAAAAAAATACAAAAACAAGCGGCGAATAACGCGGCTGTTTCTCCGGTTTCCGGGCGGGTGCAGGACGTTTATTTCCGCCGGGGCGAATTTGTGCCGGCCGGGTCTGCGATCGTGTCGATTTTACCGCCGGAAAATGTCAAAGTACGCTTTTACGTGCCGGAAAACGTTTTCACGCGGTTCAGGCAAGGAACGCAAGTCGTTGTTTATTGCGACGGCTGTCCGGCCGGCGGCCTTCAGGCGACGGTATCTTTTGTTTCTGCGCAAAGCGAATTTACGCCGCCGGTGATTTACAGTGTGGAAAGCCGGGAAAAACTGGTTTTTATGATTGAAGCGGCCTTTGATGACAAAACGCAGAACCTGCCGCCGGGGCTGCCCGTAAGCGTAAGGATAAGCGAAAATGAACATTCCGGCGATTGAGGTAAAAGGGCTGACGAAAACTTTCGGATCGCGCGTCGTCGTCAATCATATTGATATTACGGTGCCGCGGGGAAAAATTTACGGCTTTTTGGGGCCGAACGGCAGCGGCAAGACGACGACAATCCGAATGTTGTGCAGATTGCTGACTCCTGACGGCGGAAAAGGAACCTGCCTGGGATTTGATATTTTGACGCAAAGCGCGCTGATTCGTAAAAAAGTCGGCTATATGACGCAGAAATTCAGTTTTTGGGAAGATCTGAGCATTCGTGAAAATCTGGAATTCACGGCGAACATTTACGGTATGGACCATGTCCGGCGGCGGGTTGACGAAGCTTTGGAAAAACTGCGTCTGACGTCGCGCGCCGGCCAGCTGGCGGGCAGTTTGTCCGGCGGGTGGAAACAACGTCTGGCGCTGTCGGCCTGTATTCTGCATGAACCCGATATTTTGCTGCTGGACGAACCGACGGCGGGCGTTGATCCCAAAGCGCGCCGGGAATTCTGGGACGAAATCAATCGCTTGTCCGACAACGGGCTGACCGTTCTGGTCAGCACGCATTATATGGACGAAGCCGAAAGATGCCATGAAATCGTGTATATCGCTTACGGTAATATTATGGCGCAGGGAACCGTGGAACAAGTGATTGCGAAAACGGGGCTGAAAACGTTTGACATAACGGGGGGCCAGACGGCGGCTTTGCGTTTAGAACTGGAAGGCTGTCCGGATATAACGACAATGGCTTTGTTCGGAGAACACCTGCATATCTGCGGTCCGGACGCCGAAAAACTGAAAACGGTCTTGACGCGGCGGGCTGACGGCTGCGTCTGGCATGAAATCCCGACAACGCTGGAAGACGCGTTTATTTACTATTTAAAAAACGCAAAGGAAAACTGATATGTTCGATTTTTCCCTGCAAAGAATGAAAGCGCTGGTCGGCAAAGAATTTATCCAGTTAAAACGCGACCGGCCGACGCTGGTGATGATTGTTATGCTGCCGGTTATACAGCTGCTGTTGTTCGGGTATGCGATCAACATGGATCCGAAACAGATGCCGACGGCGGTGATTTTGCGCGATAATACGTTTTTAACGCGCAGTCTGACGGCGGCTTTGGAAAAATCGGACTATTTTAAATTCGTCGCGCCGGCGTCCGGGGACGAACAGGGCGACCGTCTGCTGCGCCGCGGCGACGTAATGTTTGTCCTTACGATTCCGGATAACTTTACCGCGGACGTGATCCGCGGGCGAAAACCGTCCGTTTTGCTGCAGGCCGACGCGTCCGATCCCGGCACGATCAGCGGGGCCGTCGGCGCTTTGACACAGATCGCCGATAAAGTTATTGACCGCGAAATGACGGGCAGTCTGGCAAAATTGAAAACACCGGCGCCCGCTTTTTCCGTTCAGGTGCAAAAATCCTATAACCCCGAAGGTTTTACCCGTTATAACATTGTTCCCGGATTAATCGGTATCGTCCTGATTTTTACAGGCGTGATGATGACGGCGCTGGCTTTGACGCGCGAACGGGAACGCGGCACGATGGAAAACCTGCTGGCCATGCCTGTCCGTCCGCTGGAAGTCATGATCGGGAAAATAACGCCTTTTATTTTTATCGGATTATTCCAGGCTTTGCTGATTTTGACAATCGCCCGTTATTTGTTTTCCATTCCCGTAATCGGCAGTTTCGGATTGTTATTTTTATGTATGATTTTGTTTATTATCTGTAATTTGTCATTGGGATTTTTGATTTCGACAATAGCGAAAAACCAGACGCAGGCTTTGCAAATGTCGATTTTTGTTTTGCTGCCGTCAATGATGCTGACCGGATTTATGTTTCCTTTTTACGGTATGCCCGGGTGGGCGCAGGCAATCGGGCGGTGTATTCCGCTGACTTATTTTGTGCGGATTGTGCGCGGCATTATGCTGAAAGGGTCGGAATTCGCGGATATCGTTCCGCATTTATGGCCGCTGCTGGTATTGATGGCGATAATTACGGGCATTACGATGAAGGCGTACAAAAACACGCTGGATTAGCATCAAAACTTCTGTGAATACATTGTATGATCGTTTTGTGAATTCCCGGCGTAATTTCATAATAAACGAAACGGCCGTCTTTTCTGGATCTGACGAATCCGTAGTCGCGCAGACGTTTTAAATACTGCGATACTTTCAGCTGTTCGATGCCGGTTCCTTTGACGATGTCCGACACGCAGCTTTCCTGCGACAGGGTTAAATATTCCAGAATTCTGATTTTGTCGATGTGCGCGAACAGTTTGATGTGGTTGGCCGTCATCGTCATAAAATCGCGCGGCAAAGGCAGTTTGACGCCGTCGGCCAGAAATTTAAAATCGTCTGTCATATATCCGTATAATTTCCGCGCACAGTGAAATAAGCTAGCCGGATATTCCCCGCTGAGCGTGTAATAAATAAAAATTCCGCGGCGCTGCGTTTTCACTAATCCGGCGTCGCGCAGTTTTTTCAGATTTTGGGAAACAGTAATTTGTTCTTCGCCGATTCCTTTGGTCATTTCAGATACGGAAGACGGGCCGTGAATGTCTAAGAATTCCAGAATCCGCAGCCGCAGCGGGTGACCGATATAGTACACCCCCCTGACGGCTTGTTTCATGATTTCGACGGGCAGTTGCCGCATAAAAAAACCTTAACCTGTTGTTTTTTCTGAAATATATCAAAATCCGGCCGCTTTGTAAATCATTTTTATTGACAAAGTTAATATATAGTGATTATTATATGTATTAAGATAAATACATATTAAAAGAGGTCAATATGAAAAAACTTGTTTTGTTTTTAACCGCCTGGCTGTCTTTTTCTTCCGCCGCTTTTGCCAATCCGGCGTGCGCCGTGTGCACGGTCGCGATCGGGGCTTCGCTGGAAATTGCCAGAAAACTGGGGGTTGCCGACGCGGTTGTCGGATTATGGGCCGGGGCTTTGCTGACGTTGCTGGGGTATTGGACGATCCTGTTTTTTGATAAAAAGAACTGGCGTTTTCCGGGGCGCGACTTTTTATTAATGGGGATTTCCGTCGGCATGATCGGATTTATTTATATCCGCGAAGTCGTTTATACGCCGACGGTTATCTGGAACGTATTTTACCTGGATCCGATTTTGTTCAGCACGATTTTGGGTATGCTGCTGTTTATTTATTCCCAGAAATTTTATCAGTGGATGAAAGCCCGGAACGGCGGTCATGCTCATTTTCCGTTTGAAAAGGTCGTTCTGCCCGTCGTCTGGCTGTTGGCGGCCAGCGCGTATTTCACTTATTTTCCCATTTCGTTGTAAGGAGGCAGGAACATGAAAAAAGCTGAAGACGTTAAAGAGTTCGTAGAAAGAATCGACGCGACGAAGAAAGTCAATCCGAAAGATTTGTCTTCCGATCAGGATTTAACGATTGCGATCATGAATTTGATTTCGATCGAAGAACATCTGGTATTCAGCGGCGCCAAAACGGGTAAAAATTCTTTTTACGATTTGATCGAGGAGGTCCGCGAGCTGCGTAAAACGTTGATGCAGAAGGTCATTCCGCAATATGAAGGCGAAGTCTGGTGCATATCGAAACATTTGCTGGCTTCCGCCATGCGGTTAATGGAAGTCGGAACAAAACAGCAAAGTCTGGGGCACAAAGAGGAAGCTTATAAACTGTTTTCCCAATCCTATGACTTGTATTGTCTGTTTTGGGGGCTGAACATGAATATGTTGGATACGTCGGACGTTAAATGGATTGAAGATAAGCGTGAAGATATCGCTCAGCTGTCCGAAAAGATCGAAGCCGTTTCCGAAGGAAAAGACATTCCTGTTGCCGGCGGCGCGGAAAAAAAGCAAAGCGCTTTGGATAAAATGAAAGCTTTTGTCCGCAAAGCCGTAGACTGCTGCATAGAATAAAGGAGGTTGACATGAAAAAGCTTTTGCCGTTTTTTTTATTTTTCTTGTTTTTTTCTTTTGATTCGCATGCCGAGATTCAAAAGGAAGTAGTGGTTTTTTCTGAACCTTGTCTTTTTTGCGACGTTTTAAAGGAAGATATGAAATCCTGGATTGTTCCCGGCAATCCCGATGTCAAATTTACCGTTTTAGATCTGCGGTATGGGGAAAACGGCGAACGTTTCCGGGAACTGGCTGAAATGCACGGTATTAAAAGTCAAACGTCTTTGCCGGTTTTGTTTGTCGGCAAGAATTGCATAACCGGCTGGTCGCCGCAGGACCGCGAACAATTCCGCCGCTGTCTGAGCGAATTTAAAAATGAAAAATTCAGCAGGCTGGTTTTTGATTGAAAAAAATCCGCGCTCCGGCTTGAAAACCGGAGCGCGTTTGAAATGCGCGCTTGTGTCCGGAAAAACGCCGGTGTAAAATTTTTAAAAAGTTTCCCGGCCGAAGAAAGGAGAAAAAGCCATGACTGACAATCAATCCGCCGTGCGTTTGGTTTATCCGCAGTGGCAAGGGGCTTCTATTGTCCCGCTGGTCCCTGAAATCAAGGATCCTGCCGAAGCTTCGACAGGATATTATCTGGGGGCGCAATTGTTAAATTTTCTTGCCCCCGATAACGGGCAGAAAACTTTAACTGTTCCCGTGTCGACGGATACTGCGGAACGCAAGGTTGTTGACGGTGTTTTTGACCGGGACGTGATTGTAAAACAAAACAGGGCGGCGTTAGATCTGCTGCGGGAAAACGATCCGGCGAAGTTAGTTGTCCTGGGCGGCGAATGTGCGGTCAGCGTGGTTCCGTTTACATATCTGGCGGACAAATATCCGGGAGACGTCGCCATGATCTGGATCGACGCGCACCCGGATATTACTTTGCCCGGGGACGTTTATGCAGGGTTCCACGCCATGGCGGTGACGGCCATCATGGGAAAAGGCGACCCGCAGATTATCGCCGGGCTGCCCGCGAAGATTGAAGCCGATAAAATTTTAATGGTCGGACTGCGCAACTGGGAACGCGACGAAATCAGGCGTCGCCAAAAAGAGTACGGTATCCGGCATTTAAGCAAAGAAGATCTGATACAAAATAAAAATGCGCTGAAAGATTGGTTAAATACCTGCGGCGCTTCAAAAGCCGTCGTGCATTTTGACATGGACGTTCTGGATCCCGCGGAAATCGTCGCCGCTGTCGGCACGGATCCGGACGGCATGAAAATTGACGAAGTCGTGGCTTTGATCAACGATGTCGCCGCCGAAAAGGAAATTGTCGGCCTGACGGTCGCCGAACCGATGCCCAGAACGGCGATCCGGTTGAAAAACATGCTGGCGCGGCTGCCGCTTTTGAAAAAGTAAAACGGCTACAGAGCGGTTCCTTTTTTCGGACGGAACAGGCGTGACATGTCCGCGCCTTCAAGTTCCAGTAATTTGATTTTAACGTCCAGGCCGCCGCCGTAACCAGTCAGATTGCCGTTGGTTCCGACGACCCGGTGGCAGGGAATGATAATGGAAATCGGATTATGGCCGACCGCGCCGCCGACAGCCTGGGCCGCCATGACTTTTTTTCCTGTCTGCCGGGCGATCATTTTGGCAATTCCGCCGTAAGTCCAAACCTGTCCCGGCGGGATATCGCATAAGATTTTCCAGACCGTTTGACGAAATTTTCCGCCTTCGGGAGCCAGAGGCAGTTCACGGATTGCCGGGTTTTGTTTTTGAAAATATTTATCCAGCCACCCGGCGGTTTGAACAAAAACCGGCAAGTCTTCTTTTTCCCGGACGTCCCGGGGATCAATCCCGGCAGGGTATTTTTGTTTTTTTATCCATAGTCCGGTTAAGTTTATTCCGTCGCTTGTCATAAATAATTTTCCGACCGGCGAGTCGTAAAAAGCCGAATAAAACATGTTTTAATCTCCGCCTTATAAAAAAATTCGCGAAACCATTGTGACACGGCTTTTTTGCCGGAGATATATTTTTTTGATTTTTTTCTTCTTTTTGATAAAAATAAAGTCAATAAAACAAACGCGCTTTTCGTGCGACAAGAGGGGACTATGCCGGATTTAATCGACGCGCGCTGCGGTTGGGCGGGAACAGACGAATTATATATCAAATACCATGACGAAGAATGGGGCAGGCCGGTAACCGATGACAGGATTTTGTTTGAATATCTTGTTCTTGAAACCGCGCAGGCCGGCTTGTCGTGGATTACCGTTTTGAGAAAACGGGAGGGTTACAGGAAAGCTTTTTTTGGATTTGACGTGCAAAAAACAGCACGCAT
>JAJXEL010000067.1 GCA_021639925.1 Alphaproteobacteria bacterium
ATTTCAGGGAGGCCTTATGTTCAAGGGACTTTTTACCGCTTTAATTACGCCTTTTAACAAGGGACGGATTGACGCGGACGCTTTTGTCCGCCTGATCGAATTTCAAATCGGTTCGGGGGTCGACGGCCTGGTCGTCTGCGGCACGACGGGGGAAAGCGCCGTAATGACGGCGCAGGAATATGAACAGGCGATCACGCTGTGCGTTAAAACGGCCGGCGGCCGCGTTCCCGTTATCGCCGGAACGGGGTGCAATGATACGGAAAAGACAATCGCAAATACGCGTGTTGCCGAAAAAGCGGGGGCCGACGCCGCTTTGATCGTTACGCCTTATTATAACAAACCGACTCAGGAAGGGTTGTTCCTGCATTATCAGGCGGTGCACGAAGCCTGCGGCCTGCCGGTTATTTTGTACAATGTCCCGGGACGCACGGGAGTAAATCTCAGCCCGGAAACGGTCGGCCGTCTGTCGCGCCTGCCGCGTATCGCCGGCATCAAGGACGCGACGCCGGATCTGATGCGTCCGTTAAGGCTGCGTGCCGCTGTGGAAAAGAAAGATTTTTCAATTTTATCGGGTGAAGACGCTTCAATCGTTGCGTTTTTGGCGCACGGCGGAGACGGCTGCATTTCCGTAACGGCAAATGTCGCACCGGCTTTGTGCGCCGATCTGCATCGCGCCTGGGCGGAAAAAGACTGGGAACGCATTGCGCGCCTGCGCGATCTTTTGCTGCCGCTGCATGATGCGATGTTCGTCGAAAGCAATCCCGCGCCGGTCAAATATGCCGCCGCTCGGCTGGGGTTCGGGGACGGATCGCTGCGTCTGCCGCTGTGCGAAATTTCCGAAAAGTCAAAAGAAATCGTCCTGTCGGCGCTGCATGCGACCGGGGTTGCGGAGTAAAACGATGGGGACGCATAAAAAATCAACGATGATCAGTACGGGAACGGTTGCGAAAAACAGAAAGGCACATTTTAATTATGCGATCGAAGAAACCGTCGAAGCCGGCCTGATGCTGACGGGGGCAGAGGTCAAATCCCTGCGTCTGGGCCGGGCCAGCATTAACGAAGCTTATGCCGGTGTGCAGGACGGAGAGCTGTTTTTGATCAACGCGTCAATTTTGGAATACGGTTCAATCGGATATATGAAACATACCGCCGCCCGGCCGCGCAAGCTGCTGGTGCACAAAAAAGAACTGAAACGTCTGGCCGGCGCGGTCGCCAGGAAAGGGTATACCTTGATTCCGCTGGAACTTTATTTCAACGCGCGCGGAATCGCAAAAGTCAAAATCGGCCTGGGAGTAGGGAAAAATAACGTTGACAGGCGCGAAGACATCAAAAAACGCGACTGGGATCGTGAAAAACGCCGGTTGTTGAAAGGCGGCTGATTTAGTTTTTGCAATTTTCAAGGTTTTGTGCTTTCTTTAAACTAAAGAATTTCTGACGGAGGATAAAGCTAATGCAAAATTTACAGGAAAAAATTAAAGAATTGCTCCTGTTGTCGGACAATGATATCGAACCGTTGTTAAAGGGCGACTTTAAAACGCTTTTGTCTCAGAATAAAGAAGGCGCCGTCCGCGTCGGTATTGTTTACGGATCTTTTATTGTTATTTTGTTGTTGTTTTTATCTCTTTTTTCCGTTTTCGGGGCGTTCGGAAAAGTCATTTTAAGCTTTTTAATGTTCGGCCTGATCAGTATTCCGGCTTTTCTGGCCGGCGAAGAAAATGTATTGAAGGCAACGCGGTATCCGGCGTTTTCATATTTTCTTTTGTTCGTTTTTGCATTGATAACTTTGTCAATGTTTTCCGACATTTCTTCCGAAGGCGGCTTCTTATCCAAGCTGCTGCTGTTTATGATTGTCGCCGGTCTGGGGGCGGGCGCGTATTCTATTCGTCAAAAGGCGGCGGAACGCGGTTTGAATCTGATCCAGCTGGTTTTGGTTACGCTGATGCTGGGGGGCTTTTTGCTTTCGCTGCAGGCGGCCGCCGTTCAGTTCGGCATGGACCGCGAAATTGCCATGGCTCATCAGCGTCAGGAAATCCGCCGTTTGCGCGAAGCGGAACAAATGCGCATGAATCAGGCGTCGACAAAGGTGTGTACAACAGATGAAGAATGCCGCAAAATGAATACGAAAAAGAATTCATATTACGCCGAATACGAAGAATTTGCCCAGGAATCTTGCGAAAATGCCGTTGCAAAAGAAATCCCGGGACGATTCGAATGGACGGTATCCGCCAAAGATTATAAATTCACCAGTTATGAAGTTGATGTGCTGAAAGACGATATTTTATTGATCGGCGACCGGGCTCAGCTGATTGACAATGACGGAACAAAAACAAAAATCACTTATACCTGTCATTACAATACTAAAAAGAAAACAACGACGGCTGCTATTCAAAAGGCCGCCCAGTAAGTATTTTTTCTTGATATGACAGTAAGATATGCTAGTATAACTCAAATTTGCTGTAAAGAAGACAGCGCGACGGAGAATTAAAATGGCCCATACAGCGGTAGAAACGGAAGCTTATTACGATATTCTGGCTAATGCGGACGGGGAATTGTTGTTTTGTCTGAAAGCGCGCGAAGGCAGTCCGGATCGTCCGCAGATTTTATTTAACGGCGAAAATCATGCTCTGTTTTACCGCACGGCCGATCAGATGATTGTTCTGGATTATATTCACCCGGAGGTCTGCCCGCTGCTGCGTGAAGCGTCGTCCGTTCTGGTTGCTGAATTTACGGAACCCGGCGGGGACAATCCGATGAAAGGAATTGTGCGGGAATATACGGCGTCTGTCCGCCATGTTTCAAAACTGCCGTTGGTGACGGATATCAAGGAATTAAGCTGACCGTTTTGCGGCAGTAATAAAAAAGCGGCGTTTCGCCGCTTTTTTATTCGGCGTTTATGGGATCGGGATAGCGCCAGATTTCATTTTCGAAATTTTTTAACAGTAAAAAATCGCCGTCTCTGCCGACACAGCGCTGATCATTGATGATAATTTTTCCGCCGCCGCCCGGAATGTCAATCGCGTAAGTCGGGACGGCATATCCCGACGTATGGCCGCGCAATGCATTGATTATTTCGATTCCTTTGGCAACCGGAACGCGGAAATGCATTGACCCGGCGATCGGATCGCATTGAAACAGGTAATAGGGACGGATTCTGACTTTTAACAGTTCATGCATCAGTTTTTTTAATGTTTCCGCGTTGTCGTTAACGCCTTTTAACAAAACGGTCTGAGACCCCGCCGGAATACCCGCGTCGGCAATGCGTTCGCAGGCTTTGGCCGTTTCGGGCGTCATTTCGTCCGGGTGTGTAAAATGCAGGCTGAAAAAAACGGGGTGATGCCGGCGTATGACCTTCATCAGCCGCGGCGTAATGCGCATAGGCAGGACAGCCGGAACTTTGGAACCGATACGGATCATTTCGACATGTTTGATTTTGCGCAGAGCCGTTAACAAATAATCAATCGTTTCGTCGCTCATCGTCAGCGGGTCGCCTCCGGAAACCAGAACGTCGCGGATTTCCGGGCGCGAACGGATATAATCAAAGGCTTTTTCCCAATTTTGCTTTAATCCGGCTGTTTCGGGACAAAGCGCGTGACGGCCGACCAGTCTGGAACGTGTGCAGTATCGGCAATAAGCCGAACAATACTGCGTTGTTAAAAACAGGACTCTGTCCGGATAACGGTGTATTAATCCGGGAGCGACCTGACAGGGTTCTTCACCCAGCGGATCGTTTGTTTCTCCGGCGCCGAGTATTTTTTCGGCCAATGACGGCAGCATTGTTTTACGCAAAGCAGAACCTTGCAGCAAAGAAGCATAATACGGCGTAACGGCCGTCGGAAAAGCGTCTGTTTGGCTTAAAGCCTGCGTTTCTGCCGGTGTTAAATCCAGAATACGCGCGATCTGATCGCATGTTGTCAGCCGGTTTGCCAGTTGCCAGCGCCAGTCGTTCCACTGTGCCGCGGAAATATCAGGAAAAAAGCGTTTACGAAATAAACCGGCTCCAGTCATTTTAATAAAAGTCCTTTCATAAAACAAATTGTTTTAGTACAGTAAAATAAATAGCCCAGAGGAGGGGAAAAATGAAAAAGTTTTTTTTAACGCTCATTTTGTTTTTTAGCTTTTTGCCCTTATCCGTTTACGCGGCAACGATTCAAAATCTGGATAATAAACCATATTCGCTGGTTGTAAAACAGGAAGACAAAACGTTTCAGGTATTAATTGATTCTAATGGCACAATCAAGGATTTGTGCGCTTTTTGTACAATCGAAGTTGTCGGTTTCAGCTTGCTGGACGTTGAAAATGATCCGTATCTGGTTATTCGTGGCGGGGTATTAAGTATACGGGAATCATAAAACGGCGGTTTGTTAATAATCCGCTGTGTTCCGATAATTATAACGCCGGATAAGGCCCGTGTTTTTTATACAAAAAATAAAACGGATATGACTTTCGTCATAAGGTGTATGAAATATTGCAGAATTGTTTCAACAGATTATCTGCGTTAATCTGAAAGTATGATTAGTACAAGGAGAACTGAAATGAAAAATATGCATTCACAAGAATCCGGCCGTTCCATGGTCGAAATGCTGGGTGTTCTGGCGATCGTCGGCGTTCTGTCGGTCGGCGGTATCGCAGGGTATTCTCAGGCAATGTCGAAATTTAAAGTGACAAAGGCCATGGATCAGGTGCAAACCATCATTACCAACATTCGTACGTTATATGCTTCGCAGCGTACATATACTTCTTTAACGGCTGTTCAAGCTCAGGCAATGGGGATTTTGACCGAAGAATCGATCAACGGTTCTCAGGGATTGAATCCTTTCGGCGGTACGATTGAATTCGGTACGGGAACAACAGTCGGAAATAACCGTACGTTTACGGTTAAATACACGGGACTGACTTCTGAAGCCTGCGTTAAAATGGCAACGGCTGACTGGGGGGCTGACCAGTCTTCCGGTTTGATTACAATGACTGTTTCCGGCGGGACAGCGAAGACATTTAAATGGGCAAACATGAATGTTACTGGCGGTAGTATGGGAGAATTGCCCGTAACCGTTACGGAAGCCGCTACGGCTTGCGGAACGTCACAGAATGGCGCGGTTACATGGGAATATCGTTAATCAGATTGGTTAACAAAGAAAAACCGGCGAGTTTCTCGCCGGTTTTTTTTGTATAAAGGAAACCCCGCGCCAGGCGCAAGGTTCCAATAACTTGTATCAATGAACAAAAAATTCTTTTGTTACAATGCGAAGCCGGCCTGGTGAATTACAATGTCCAAAGATTCCTATCGTACAGAAAAAACGATACTTTCTGTAAACGGAAACAAAAAAATACCGTCCTGATGACAGAACGGTATCGTTTTATTGATAATTTTTTCAGCGCAATGTTTTTGCGGAAACATAAGCGATCGCGGCATGTTCTGCGCAGTACGGCTTATCCGGCAAAGCTTCTTTGCCGCAGAAATGAAAATCTTCGTCTTTCGGGTCGCCGACGGGCCAGCGGCAGGAAGAAGCGGTCAGATCATTGACGGTAAATAATTTCTTTTTTTCTTTTTCCGCTGTTTTTTTGGCCGGAGCCGGTTTTGCCGATTTTTTCTTTTCCGCGGGCTGCTGTGGCTGTGTGCCGGCGCCGGCCGCATTTTCGTCTTCGCCGCGGCGGATCGGCGACGGGCGGCTGTTTAATCCCAGACGGTGCGCTTTTCCGACGACGGCGTTTTTGGAAACACCCAAAGCCTTACCGATTTCTCCCGTTGTTAATCCTTTGTCCCAAAGGCGTTTGAGCTCTTCTACCTGTTCGTCTGTCCACCCCATAGTGTTTTCCTCTAATATATGCCGTAAACGGGCGTTTCTATAAACATCATATCTCTGGTCGCAAAAACCTTTCGGATATTATCACCATAATTTTTTACCGCAAGCAGGTTTTCGCGCGTTGACGTATACATTCCTAAAAAAAGCTGGATACTGTCCCAGGAAACCTGCCGGTCATGCGGAGATAAAACGTCAAAAGACTTCGGCGGTTTTTTTAAACGGCGCCAGGCGGCCAGATTCATGGCGACGGCCGGACTCATATTTGCGACTCGGCGCGCTTTGATGATTTTATCAACGGTAATACCCCAGCTTTCGGGTGTAAAACCGTTTTTGGCAATCGTTTTGGCAAAGCGTTCTTTTTGCGGCAGACGGTTGATTTTATCCACCAGCGTCTGCATCGGGTTTAACATTTCTTCCATCAGGTTGTTATCGCTCAGCGACATATCGCGCAAAGCCGTATGAAACTCGTCAAAACGGTTGTTTCCGAATTCTTTTTCGATATTTTGAAACGAAGCCAGCGCCGCTTCGACGTCGCCTTCTGTCAGGGGGGACGTTCGCGTGACCTGGTCGGCCGGCGTTTGCGGCCGGACTTGTTTTTGCAGGGCGGCCCCCGTTCTGTATTGTTCGGGCGAAAGCATTTTATGTTTTTTCAGCAAAGTCTTGTTGCTGAGGATAAATAAATCGTCCGGTTTTGTGTTTTCATCAATTTTGATGATTTTACTGTATCCTTTAAACGCGGCTTTTTCGCGTTCCGGTCTGGCCCATGCTTCCGGCATCAGATAAATGTACAAATGGGTTGACATGTATTTGCCGTATTTTTTTGCATATTCTTTCATCTGCGGCGCGATTCGCGTCGGAAATTTTCCTTTGGTTTCCTTTATGCCGGGTATGTTTAAAATCCGGTCGGATACATAAGGCATTTCATGAATGAACGGCCCGATATACTGATAAGCGTATTTGGGCAGCATTAAAATCAGGCGGTAAATGTCGTCTTCCAGTTTTTCGTTGGCTTTCAGCATCGCGTCCAATCCGCCGGGATAAGACGTTTCAATCATTTCGACGATGGCGGAATAAACGGTTTCCTGGTTGATCGCTTCGACTTTTCTGTTTTTTTTCGCCGCTTTGTTTTCAACGCTTTCCTTCAGGTCAGCCATCAGGCTTTTAAAACGACCTTCCGTTTTTTGCAAAGAAGAAGAGGCGTTGTCTTTTTCCTCTTCGTTTTCTTCTTCGGCAACGGTAACTTCCAGCGGCTGCCAGTTCAAACGTTCCTGAGCCGCCGCCGGAAATGAAAATAAAACCGCAAAACAGAATAGCTTCAGCATGTTGTTTAAGGCTTTTGTACCCGGGCCGTGTAATTTAAAACTTTTTGTCCTTTCGCCGGGACGTCAATGACCCATTCCGCCTGGCGTGCCGTCGGGGTTGTATACGGTAAGGAAGAATCCGTAATTGTCCACTGGTTGGCGAAATCCTGACGGTATGTAATTTTGACGGGAGTGTCTTTGGCATTTTTAAACGTCAAAGCGTAACCGGCCTCGTAAGCTTTGTCGGAAAAAGGCGTATAAGCCGTTTCTTTGCCCTGAACAGTCACGTCGAAAGCGCTGCCCAGATTCAGTTTAACCTGGCCGTTTTCGGGAATATGGTTGATTTTGTCTTCGCCGACAAAGAACATGTTCTGTTTGGAATTTGCCTTATAAACACGGATAATGCCGCCGGGCAGGGATAATCCCAGGTTGGACGCTTTGTCATTGTCGAACTGCAGAACGACTTCGGCGCTGCGCAGGTCAAATTCGCCGGAACTGCCGCGCCCCCGGTAAACGGGCACAATGTTGGTGAATTTGTATTCTTTTTTGACTTTTACGTCCGGAGCCGACAGCAAAGCCAGCTGTTTTGTCTGATTCGAAGCAATATCTGTTTTGCGGCCCAAAGAATATAAATGGTAATCCATTAACTGTTCTTCGATCATGGCGTCGCCGGCGGCGGCAGATTCCATAACGGCCATATTACGCGCTTTTAACATCATCGGCCTGGGAACGGCAGGCGGGCGGACACGGTTGACGGCCCCTGCGACAAACTGAATGTCCGCGTTGTTGTATGCGATCCCCGACGTGTTGGTCAATGTCACCCAGCCGTTTAAATTCAGGGCGTCTTCGGCGTCGTTTAATTCGGCAACGTAATCCGCGCGCCAGGTCAGGCCGTTTGTCAGATAGCTCAGCTCAACGTCGCGCCGTCCCGCGTCATTGGCGGCGACATTGATGGTCAAGGTCGGCTGGTCATACAGATTCGCCGGAATGTCCGGGAAAATCAGCCGCCCGCTGTAATCCGTTTCAATCCGGTCGCCGATTTTTAAAACCAGTCCGGCGTCAACGGAAAGGACTTTTGCATTTTCGATTGTTTTTTTGCCGCTGATGTAATGCGTTTCAATAACCTGTATGTCTTTTCCCAAAAACTTGCGCAGTAAAGATTCCCGCGACAACAGATCGAAATTGAAATTTTGTTCGCGGACTTTTAACCCGTTGCCTTCGAACAAAGCCGTTTCCGGCTGGATTTGGGCGGAAACGCCCTGAAAGGAAAGGACGTTTTCCCCTTTTTGCAAATCAACGGATCGGCTGTCTTTGACCAATCCCAGCCCGTTGTTGTAAACGGTGACGTTTAAAGATTTGACGGCGTCCTGGGAAACGGTCGTGTCTGCCGCGGCGGAATAAGCCGAAAAACAAACGGCGGCCAGAGATAAAAACAATCTTTTTTTCAACAAAGCGGTTTCTCCTTTGTTAATCGTTAATTTTTCGTTTATTTTACGGGCGGGCGCTTTTTTGTGCAAGGATAATCTTTTCCGGATCCCGGTCTGCGGGTATAGAAAAAAGTTTGCACACGGACGCGGAAAAACGTATAACCTAGTGTTTAAAGTTATGTTTTATCAAATTCGGGAATAATCGCATGAAAGTCGGAATCATCGGAACGGGATATGTCGGACTGCCGACGGGCGTCGGTTTGGCGGAATTAGGGCATGATGTCGTGTGCATTGACGCCGCCGCGGAAAAAATCAACGCTTTGAAAGCCGGGAAAATCACTTTGTTTGAAGACGGGCTGGAAGACCTGTTTCATAAAAACGCCGCTTCCGGCAGGTTAAAGTTTACTTCCGACATGAAGGAAGGCGTTGAAGGCGCGGACGTCGTCATTTTGGCCGTCGGCACGCCGCCGCACCCCGTGACCAAAGAAGCGGATATGCAATATATTCACGCCGCCGCGCGCGAACTGGCGCTGCATTTGACCGGATATACCGTTGTGGCCAATAAATCGACTGTTCCCGTCGGAACCGGCGACGTCGTCGAAGAAATGATCCGCCAAATAAATCCGCAGGCGGACTTTGACGTCGTTTCTTTGCCGGAATTTCTGCGCGAAGGTTTCGCCGTGCACGACTTTTTTAACCCTGACAGAATTATTGTCGGGGCAAATACGCGGCGCGCCGCCGATATTATCAGGGAATTGTACAAACCGTTCGGGGAAAAGGCGCGTATGCTGTTTGTCAAACGCCGTTCGTCCGAAACGATCAAATATGCTTCCAACGCTTTTTTGGCAATGAAAATTCATTATATTAATGAAATGGCGAATTTTTGCGAACAGTCCGGGGCGGACGTTTACGAAGTCGCCCAAGGCATGGGTATGGATACGCGTATCGGGGCGAAATTTTTAAATCCCGGCCCGGGCTACGGCGGTTCCTGTTTTCCCAAAGATACGAACGCCATGGCCTATATGGCCAGGGGCTATGGCGTTGAAATGTCCCTGATAGAAACGACAATCCGGCAAAACGACGCGCGCAAAACGCAAATGGCCGAACGTATTTTAAAAGCCGTTGAAGGGATTGAAAAGCCGAGGATTGCCGTTTTGGGGCTGGCTTTCAAAGGGGGAACGGACGATTGCCGCGAAAGCCCCGCCATGGAAATTATAGGCGAATTATTAAAGCATGACGTGGAAATTACCGCTTATGACCCCAAAGCGATGGAAACGGCCAAAAAACTGGTCGGCGGCCGGATCAGGTACGCCGCCGATGCTTTTGAAGCGGCAAAAGGCGCCGACGTTTTAGCCGTTTTAACGGAATGGGCGGACTTTAAAACGCTGGATCTGGCTGAAATCAAGTCGTTGTTAAACGCGCCGAAAATTGTCGATCTGCGCAATCTGCTGGACAAAGCGGCGGCCGAACGGCTGGGGTTTGACTATGTCGGGATCGGGCGTTAAAAATATTGTTCTGGAAACACGGCGGCTTTTTTTACGCCCGCTGACACAGGCGGATTTTTCCGATCTGGCCGGAATATTGCAGGATCCGGCCGTTATGTACGCTTACGAACATGCTTTTGATGACCGGGAAACGCAGGACTGGCTGGATAACCAGCTGCGGCGTTATGAAAATGACGGTTTCGGATTGTGGGCGGCGGTCGCCAAAGAAACGGGCGATTTTGTCGGACAGATCGGGCTGACAAAACAGGAAACGCCGCGCGGAACGGAAACGGAAATCGGCTGGCTTTTGAAAAAAGCGTATTGGCATCAAGGCCTTGCAACCGAAGCCGCGCAAGGCTGCCGGCAGTATGCTTTTGACATATTAAAAAAACAAAAAGTCGTCAGCATTATCCGCGATACCAATCTTGCGTCGCGCCGGGTGGCTGAACGGCTGGGCATGAAACCGGCGTTTTCTTTTGTGAAGCATTATTACGGCATAGATATGCCGCATATTGTTTACGTGTCTACCAACCCATAGAATCCAGGTTTTTTTCAATCAGCCGGATTGTTTTTTCGGAAAAAACCATTTTATCGCGGGTATTGTTAAAAAATTCGCGCACATGCGCTTTGGTCCATTTTTTCCCCAGCCGCGTTCGTCCCGCGCCCGCCCAGTCGCAGATCATTTCGCGTACGTCCGTTTCCGTCATGTCCAATGCTTTATAGGAAACGCCGTTGGCTAAAATCCAATACTGCCAGTGATGGCGCGAACGGTTAAAATGCGCCAGAATCGCTTTTTGATAATCTTCGGGCGCGGCGCAGGGGTCATAATTGCCCGACGTATCGCGGATTTTGCGAATCTGCGGGTAATATTTGGCGTAAACGTACAGCAT
>JAJXEL010000219.1:0-391 GCA_021639925.1 Alphaproteobacteria bacterium
GCAACAACCGTCCGAAGACTTCGTTGTTCCTGACGGGCAAGAAGATACCGTCGCTTCTGATGTTGCCGGTTTGTAATCAGTTTTAATCAGCGTGATATCATCAGTGACGGTCGCATAGTTATTATTTGCCCAGCCGGAGATAGTAGGACCATTACCGGACGTATCGGTTGTTGTCTGCGTCCCTTGATTTTGCCATGAAAAATCGCGATAGGTTTGGAGATCTCCTTCGTTAATAGTGTTCTGTATTTCTTTAATTTCCAGCGCTTTTGCAGCAGAGAAGGTTATTAAAGACAAAGCGATAGCGGTTAATGTGATTGTATGTAATTTTTTCATGGTTTTACCCTCCTTGTAATAAAAATGGCTCTATTTTCTATTATTCAGCGAATAACAA
>JAJXEL010000219.1:401-2075 GCA_021639925.1 Alphaproteobacteria bacterium
CTTCTACAGAAATATGGGGGGGGGGGGGCATATTTTTAACAAAACTGTAACATTTGAAAAGCGGCGGAAATGTTTGATAGTAAATCTGTTGAAAACAAAAAAAGAAGAAAAAGGAAAAGGTTTTGGTAAACACGCAAAAGAGGTATCAAAAGATTTATTGAAAGAGGGCTGCCGGTGGTTATGACCGGGAAAATCTGCCGGGGTATATCGGGCGTCAGTTTTTATATGCCGGTTTTGGAAAAGTCCTGTTTGTGCCGATATTGAAAAAACAATGTCTTCAACAAAGGGCGGTATTCTATTTTACCGTGTTTTGTGGTCTGATCTTTTCATGTTCTTTTTTCGTATCTGCCGCGACTCGGCAAAAAAAGTAAAAAAATCGTAAAAAATATGTTGAACGAGATTCAAGATATTGTATCTTGATAAAATAAACGGCTGTATTTGGGCCAAAGATGAATTTTTTTGCCAATTTTAAGGATCGTGTCTGATGTGTTTCTTTAAACAGAATTGTAAGGGATATAAAGCTTTTCTGTTGCCTGTTCTGTTTTCCGCGCTGACTGTTTCCTGTACAATTCAGACGGAACCGACAACTTTGGGCGAACGTTCCGCCCGCGCCGCCGTGGATAAAGCCGCTTTGTTCGGCGGACAGGAAGACATCATCAAACCGGTGACTTTATACGAGGCTATCGCCAGGGCCGTTAAATATAATTCTGACCAAAGGGTCGCTTTGATGGAACAGGCGGTTGCTTATGGCATTGCGGAGGCTTCGTCTGTCGATTTATTGCCGCAGCTGGCTGCCAGCGGCGGTTTCGCAACGCGATCCAACCGGTTGGCCGTTTCTGCCAAATCCGTTGAAACGGGCAATCAGACTTTGGAAGAATCCTATATTGAAGACAAAACGGTCCGCGGCGCGCAGCTGCAGGTCGTTTATAATGTGCTGGATTTCGGGATCAGTTATGTCAATGCCAAACAGGCGTCCGATAAACGTTATGTCAGCGAAGAAATACGCCGCAAATCCGTTCAGCAGGTTGTTCATGAAGTCAGAACCGCCTTTTGGAAAGCCGCCGCGGCTCAGCGGATTATAGAAGATATGGGCGTTTTAATCGCGGCGGTTCAAGACGAGCTGGTGCGTGTCAATGCCGGCAATCTGGCCGATAAAACGACAGACCAGCTGAAAGAACAAAAAAAGTTATTAACGGCGTTGAAAACTTTGACCGATCTGCGTAACGACATCTTAACGGCCAAAGCGGAATTGGGTGCTTTGATGAACTTGCCGCCCAACGCGGAATTTACGCTGGATATCCCCGCGGATATGGATAACCCGAAGATCGTTAAAGACTTGGGGCAGATTGATTTGGAACATTTCGCTTTGGTTAACCGGCCGGAGCTGCGTATTAACGACTATGAAGCCAGAATCGCTGCTTTGGAAGCCAAAAAGGAAATGTTGCGGCTGTTCCCGGGTATCGAATTCGGTGCCGGAATCAATTATAACTCTAATTCCTATCTGAAAAACAAAAACTGGGCCGACGCCGGAATGGGGGTGACGTGGAACCTGATGAATCTGTTTTCTCGTCCGCAGGCAATCCGGTTGGCAAAAAGCAAAGAAGAACTGGAACGATTGCGCCGGCTGGCGATGACAATGGCGGTGGAGATAATGGGGATAACGCCGGCGGAGAT
>JAJXEL010000220.1 GCA_021639925.1 Alphaproteobacteria bacterium
CCGGAAGGATTTTCGTATCAGGAAATTAAAACCAAAGATTTTTCTTTAGCTTCGTGGGCGCGTGTTGAAAAAAAAGGAAAACCTTTGCGCATTTATATTGAAGGCGACGGGTTTGCCTGGATAAACCCGTATACGCCGTCTGCGGATCCGACGCCGACGGAAACGACGGCTTTGAATCTGGCGCAGAAGGATCCGTTCGCCAACGTTGTTTATCTGGGCCGGCCGTGCCAGTATGTTTCTTCGCGCGAATGCCGCCCGTATTACTGGACAAACGGCCGTTTTGATCCGAAGGTCGTTTCCGCCGTTGCCGAAGCTGTGCGGAAACTAATGAAGCAATATCAGGTGCCGTCGGCGGAGCTGGTCGGTTATTCGGGCGGCGGAGCTGTCGCTTTGCTGGTGGCTTTGCGCATGCCTGCCGTGTCAAAGGTTATGACTGTCGCAGGCGTGCTGGATCATAAAGCCTGGACGTCTTTTCATAAGGATTCGCCGTTGAAAGGTTCTTTGAACCCGGCGGATTATAAACAAAAGCTGGCAAAGATCAGGCAGGTGCATTATTCGGGCGGGGCGGATAAAACGGTTCCTTCCTCTTTAACGGAAAGCTTTGTTTATTCTTTGGGCGCGGACAGCCAGGCGGAAATTATTATCGTACCGAACGCCTCGCATGAAAAAGGGTGGGTCGATATTTGGCCCAGACTGGTTAATTAGCCTGATATAAACGGCAGATTACATAATTCGCCAGCGTCAATCCGAAAATACCCGTAATTGTCGGCAGGCTGCCCATAACGGCTCTGTCACGCCCCAACCCGGGCGTCTGTTCGCTTTCTTCGCAATATTGCGGGGCAGGGATTCCGTCGCGCGTTTGCGAAGAATACACGCATGGAAAATCCAGGGCGATCCCGCGGCGCCGCAGGCGTTTTCGCAGCATATAGGCCAGACGGCAATGCGTGACTTTGGCCATTTTGTCAACGGCGATAAAACGGGGATCTGTTCTTAATGCCGCCCCCATAGAAGAAATAAACGGAATTTTGTTTTCGTGCAGATAAGCGATCAAATCTGTTTTCGGATTCAGAGAATCTATAGCGTCAATGACAAAATCGGGCTGTCCTGAAAACAATTCGGGAATGGAATCGGCATTGATGAATTTTTGGCGCAGTTCCGTTTGGCAGGCAGGGTTGATATCGCGGACGCGCAGGGCGGCGATTTCCGTTTTGGGCTGTCCGATCGTGGAATGTAAAGCAAACAGCTGCCTGTTTAAATTGCTCAGACTGACAGTATCGCTGTCGATCAGCCGCAGCCGGCCGATTCCCGCGCGGGCCAGCGCTTCGACGGCATAGCTGCCGACGGCGCCCAGTCCGGCGACGATCACAAAACCATTCTGCAGTCTTTGCAGGCCTTCGTCGCCGACAAGCAGGCGCAGGCGCGTAAACTGGTCACTGATCATGTTTTAACCCCGATAAAAAACGTTGCGCGTTTTGATTTAAAACAGCGTCAAATGATGACTCTCCGCTGTTTTTTATGGCGGCGATTCCCCGGATAATCAAGCACAGATTTTCGGGAATGTTGCGTTTTTCGTCCGGATTTGCACAAAACCGGTCGGGCGGGCGCATGTCCGGCGCGTCCGTTTCGGCCAAAATTCTGTCCGCGGGCAGAGTTAAAAGCAGTTCGCGCGCTTTGGTCTTTCGGTCGGACAAAACGGATCCCGAAAATGAAAAATAAGCGTTATAGCGCATCAGGAAATCCGCTTGCTGCTTTGTTCCCGAAAATCCGTGAAACAACAAAGCCGGCGGCAGTTTTTTTGCCTGTTTCAGGATACGGGCGGCGGAATCGAATGATTTAACGCAGTGTATGACGCAAGGCCGGTTCAGGCGGGCGGCGGCGTTGAGCTGGTCTTGAAATACGGCTTCCTGATTTTCTTTGCCGTGCAAGGTGTCCAGACCTATTTCTCCGACGCCGGCGAAAGGGTAACGCTGCAAAAGGCCGTCAAACGCTTCGGGATCATATTCGTCCGCGAACCAGGGGTGTGT
>JAJXEL010000068.1 GCA_021639925.1 Alphaproteobacteria bacterium
AATAAAAAACTCGAAACTGCGAACACAAAGTGTGAAGCAGTCCACTGCATCAAACCGCACAAAGCAGATTGCCGCGGCCTTCGGCCTCGCAATTTCGAAAATTATTGAAAACGTTGTAATGCCGCATTATGCTTAATATTTAATATGCCGGCTTATTTTTATATATTGTTTAACAGAAAAAACGGAACGCTTTATGTCGGAGCGACAACAGACTTAATACGACGTGTTTATGAACATAAACAAAAAAGCGTTGCCGGATTTACAAAAAAATACGGCATCGATAAATTGGGATATTATGAGATTTTTGATGATTTGGAGTCCGCTTTTTTTCGCGAAAAACAGATTAAAGCCGGGAATCGGAAACGAAAAATTGATTTAATCGTGTCGATGAATCCACAATGGATTGATTTATACGATACATTATTTGAACAGCATTAGTTATTTGGTCGAAAGCATCTGAATTAAAGTCAGAACAAATAAACAGTCAATGGATTGCCGCGGCCTTTGGTCTCGCAATTTCGGAAATGAAATAAAAAACTTGAAACTGCGAGCACGAAGTGTGAAGCAGTCTACTGCATCAAACCGCACAAGCTGGATTGCTTTGCTACGCTCGCAATTTCGGGGGTGGGAGATGTTCCGCCGAAGGATTGCCGCGGCCTTCGGCCTTGCAATTTCAGAAATAAACAGCCGATCTCTTTCCTTTTGCCGAAAAACGCTATAAAGTATTTTCCTGAAATCGAAAAAAGGAAAAATCTGATGACCGACAGCCTGAAAAACAAAAAAGTCGTTTTAATTGACGGGTCGGGGTATATTTACCGCGCCTATTACGCTTTGCCGCCGATGACCCGCCTGGACGGAAAACCCGTTAATGCCGTTTACGGTTTTTGTTCCATGATGATGAAGTTGATAAAGGAAATGCCGGCGGATTATATGGCCGTTGTTTTTGACGCGTCGCGCAAAACGTTTCGTATGGATATTTTCCCGGATTATAAAGGAACGCGCAAAGACGTACCCGAAGATTTAATTCCCCAGTTTCCTTTGATGCGTCAGGCGGTTGACGCGTTTAACCTGGCGCAGGTTGAAATGGAAGGCTTTGAAGCCGACGACTTGCTGGCGACATATTCCCGGTTGGCGCATGAAGACGGCGCGGACGTAACGATTATTTCCGCGGACAAAGATTTAATGCAGCTGGTCGGTACGGGCGTAACGATTTATGACCCGATGAAACAACGTAATATTGAAACGGAACAAGTGATTGAAAAATTCGGCGTTACTCCGGATAAAGTGATAGACGTTCAGGCTTTGGCAGGCGATACGTCCGATAATGTTCCCGGCGTGCGCGGCATAGGCGTAAAAACGGCGGCGGCGCTGATTATGGAGTACGGCAGCCTGGAAAATTTGCTGGATAATTTGTCTACGGTCAAACAGAACAAGCGCCGGGAAATTTTAATGGCCGACGCCGATCTGGCGCGTATTTCAAAACGGCTGGTTTCTCTGGACGCTTTTGCTCCGGTTGAAAAACCGCTTTCTTCTTTTGTTTTGCGGCCGCCGCAGGTTGAAAAAATGGAATCCTTCTTTAAAGAAATGGGATTTAAAAGCCTGTTGGCAAAACTGCCGGCCTGGATTTCTGCGGCAGAAGAAAAAAAAGAAGAAGTTTCTTATCCCGTCGTTCGTAAAGTTCAAAAAGAATACAAGCTGATCCAGGACGCTGCGGAATTGGAAAAACAGTTAAAAATCGCCGAAGAAAAAGGATTTCTGGCAATAGATACGGAAACGGATTCTTTATTGGCGACACAGGCTGAAATGGTCGGTTTTTCTTTTTGCTTTGAAGAAGGAAAATCGTTTTATGTTCCTTTGCGCCACAGGCCGAAAAATCCGCAGACCGATTTGTTCGGAGGCCGGGAAGAACAGGAAAAAATCCGTCAGATTCCTTTGGAACAGGCGCTGGCTTTGCTCAAACCCGTTTTGGAAAACAAAGGAATTTTAAAAATCGGGCATAATATAAAATTTGACTGGCACGTGTTGGCAAACGAATACGGAACCCTGAATTTGGATCCGATCGAAGATACGATGGTTTTGTCTTATGATCTGGACGGGGCGTCGCACCGTCATAATATGGACGATCTGGCCGCGTTGTTTTTGGATTACCATACGATAAAATACCGCGACGTCTGCGGCACGGGGCGCGCGAAAATTACTTTTGACAAAGTCGGACTGGAAGAAGCTTTGGACTATGCGGCCGAAGACGCGGACATTACTCTGCGTCTGTATCATTTTTTAAAAAAACGGCTGGAAAATGAAAAGTTGGTCGCTTTGTATGAAACAATGGACCGTCCGTGCGTTCGTGTATTGTACGCTATGGAACACGCCGGCATCAAAGTCTGTGAAAAAGAATTAAAACAACTCAGCGCCGAATTCGGAGAAAAGCTGTCGGCTTTGGAAAAAAAGATTCATAAAGCGGCGGGGGAAGAGTTTAATTTAAATTCTCCGATGCAGCTGGGGCGGATTTTGTTTGAAAAACTGAACCTGCCCAAAGGCGTTAAAAATTCTAAAACGGGATCCTGGGGAACGGAGGCCGCCGTTTTGGAAGAACTGGCCGACGACGGTTTTCCGATTGCCCGTGATATTTTGGATTACAGATTGTTTATGAAATTAAAAAGCACGTATACCGACGCGCTGCAATCGCAGATTAACCCAAAAACGCAGCGCGTGCATACGACGTTTATGCAGACGGTCGCTTCAACGGGGCGCCTGTCTTCCAATGATCCGAATTTGCAGAATATTCCTATCCGGCAGGAAGAAGGACGCGCGATCCGCCGCGCTTTTGTCGCCGGGCCGGGCAATAAACTGCTGTCGGCGGATTATTCGCAGATTGAACTGCGTTTAATGGCGCATGTCGCCGATGTTAAAGGGTTGAAAGAAGCTTTCGCGCAGGGGATCGACATTCACGCCGCAACGGCGTCGCAGATTTTCGGCATTCCCGTCGAAGGCATGGATCCTATGGTCCGCCGCCGTGCCAAAGCGATTAATTTCGGAATTATTTACGGTATTTCCGCTTTCGGGCTGGCGCGTCAGCTGGGCATAGACAGAAAAGAAGCGCAGGACTATATTAACGCTTATTTCGCCCGTTATCCGGAAATTCGTTCTTATATGGAAGAAACCGTTTATTTTGCCCGTTCAAACGGATATGTTTTAACGCCTTTCGGCCGGAAATGTTCCGTCGGCAGCATTGACGACCGCAACGCTTCCCGCCGTCAGTTCGCCGAACGCGCGGCGATTAACGCGCCGATACAGGGCGGGGCGGCTGATATTATTAAAAAAGCCATGCTGCGTTTGACGCCGGCTTTGGAAAAAGCGGGGCTGTCCGCAAAACTGTTGCTGCAGGTGCATGACGAACTGATTCTGGAAATGCCTCAATCCGAAACGGCGGCTGTCGCCGAAGTCGTAAAAGACGTTATGGAAAACGTCGTTCATTTATCCGTTCCTTTAATCGCCGAAGTCGGTTCCGGCGACAACTGGGCCGACGCTCATTAAAAAAGCGGGGGTTTTCCCCCGCTTTTGCTTTAGAAATCGTATTGGAACTGAACGCCCAGAATTTCCGCGTTGACGTCGTATTTCGTATCGACTGTTTTGTACGGATTCCCGCCTAATCCTGTGGCGCCGTATCCGTTTCTGGCTTTGTATGTCGGCAGATACAGATGCGCGTATCCGACGTCGACTTTTACGTTTTTATTGACTTTATATGTAAAGCCCAAAGACAGCCAGTAACGGTCGTTGTCAGGAATTCTGACGGTGCGCGTCGCGGCGTTGCGGACGGGGGATTCGTCAAAAGCGACGCCCGCGCGGAATGTCCAGACATCGTTATAATACCAGTCAACCCCTAAAGCGACGGTCCATGTGTTTTCCCAATTATATTTGGACGTATGATACCCGAGCGGACTGGAGGAAGTTAACGTGAAATCGTTAAAGTGTTCCCAGCGCGTATACCTGACTGTCGCCGAATATCCGAAATCACCGCGGCGGTGGTATCCGGATAGCAGCCAGTGTTCGGGCAGAGCCGTTACCGTGCCGCCGATCCAGTCGCCGTTTAATACGGGGACGGGCATTCCTTCGAAAGTGTGGTCGCCCTTTAACGTATGTTCGACTTCGGTGGACTGCGTTTGATAGGCCAGTCCGAAACGGGTGTTTTCAGAGGCTTCGTACATCATGCCGAACCGGCCGTACCAGCCCCAGCCGTCAATATCGAAATCGCTGAACCCCGTTCCATAAGACGTGTTTGTCATTTTAACGCGGCCGTAACGCGCGATCAGGGACGCGCCGACGCTCCACTGGTTGTTTATCCGCCAGGAAAGAGACGGGGCGATGTCAATAACTTCCAATTCTGAATCGACGGCCAGATCGGAACCGAACCAATCGTCGTCGTATTCGGTGGCCAATCCGAACGGCGCATAAACGCCTAAGCCGAAATTGACGGAATCATTGATTTTGTACTGTGCAAACAAGTTCGGCACAGCGACGGGAATACTGACGGTTTCTTTGCCCGAAGCGATGCCGCCCGGCGCGCCGGCCTTTTCAGCGCTTCCTTTCACGCGTCCGTGCTGCCAGATGACGGCGGCGCCCGCCTGCGCGCCCGTTCCTTTCAGCGCCATACCGGCAGGATTGAAACCGATGGCCGAATAATCGTCGCCGACAATGCCCGCGCCCGCATAGGAACGCCCTAAACCGGTCATGGAAAAATCGGTCAGCTGGAAACCGGCGGCATGCGCCTGTCCGGTCAGAAAAGCGCCCGCGGAAAAAACGACTGCGAAAAGACGCCGGGATCTTGATGTTGAAAAGTTCATTGTAATCCTATCTTCAGTTTTTGTTTTTGTATAAAGCCAGAACGGCCCGGGTGTGATTTAAAATCATATCCGTAATTTTTGTAATTTCCCGTTCCCCGTATTCCTGCCAATCCAGATGCTGTAAAATAGTCTGTTTGCGCGACTGGAAAACAAACATTTGCGCGAACAGCTGAAAAGTGTACAATCCGGCGTCTTCGTTATTCAGCGCGTTGCCGGTCGCTTTGACGATCAGGTCTGAAAAAAGCCTGTAAACCGGAGAAATCAATTCCTGATACAAAGTATCGAACGCTTCGCCCGGAACGGAATATTCGCGCAGAAAAATAACGGCGTCTTCGTTGGGCAGGCGTTTTGAACACAGCAGGGAACATAAATCCGAAATCAATTCAAACAACAGGGCTTCGGCTTCTTTCGCGGACGTTTCGGGCGCAGCCAGCAGGTTAAACGCATGTTCCGTTTTGTCACGCAGTTCCTGTTTGACCCGGCAGGCAATGTCCGATAAAACGGCGCGGTATAATCCCAGTTTACCGTCGAAATAATACGTAATCGCCGAAATATTGACTTTGGCTTCATCTGCAATGTCGCGTGTCGAAGTTTCCTGATACCCTTTCAGGGCGAACAGATGACGCGCCGTGGCAAATAAGCGTTTTTTAGAATTTTTGATCATCTGTTATCCTCTGTCCGAATATGACCGGACGACTATAAAGACTTTTAATTTAAGAGTCAATCGAACGATTGATTTTTTAAGGCCGGGGGCAGGTTTTAACCTGCTGTTTTTTCAATTAATTCCGCTGCCGTTTCAATGCAGGCCGGGCAGGGATAAACAGGCCGCCCGCCTTCCCCTTTTAATTCGCGGCATATGACGGATCCGGCTTTGGCTTTAAAAGCGTCCGAAAATTCCCGGATTTGCCGATAAGTCGCGGCTCTGGTCGATTTGTCCCCGGGCAGACCGGAACCGTTTTTCAATCCGATCAGCATAAAGGCTGCCGTTACGGCCCCGCACGTATCGCCCATGCCGCCCATGCCCGAACCGAAACCTTCGGCGATTTTGTATGCCGCGCTTTCGTCCAGGCCGAACATGTCGGCATAAGCGCATAAAACGGCCTGAGCACAGTTGTATCCTTTGTCATTACGCAGTTCGACGGCTTTTTTGATCCGGCTAGTCATGGATTATCCTCCTGTTGATATCGCCGGCATAATATAACCGTTTTGTTCGGCCGGTTCAATCTTTGTTGATCTCCGCGCTTGATTTTTCGCGCCCCGAACGTGTAAAGTCATATCGTTGATCTGATAAGGAAAAGCCGCATGTCTTGTTTAAAAAAACGCTTATCGCCGTCCCGGAAAATCATTCTTTTGGCTGTTGTGGCGGCGGGCGTTGTGGTTTGTTCTTTTTTAATCGGCCGTTATCCGCTTTCTTTAAAGGAAATCGCTGGCATTTTAACGGCCGGATTTTTTTCCGCAGAACCGTTTTGGTCCGATCAGGCGCAGGCTGTTTTGATTAACGTCCGCGCGCCGCGTGTTCTGACGGGGTGTCTGGTCGGGTGTTCTTTGTCCGCTGCCGGGGCGGCTTATCAGGGCGTGTTCCAAAACCCGATGGCGTCGCCGGACATTTTGGGGGCGTCTTCCGGCGCGGCGTTCGGGGCGGCTTTGGCGCTGTTGTGCGGCGCCGGCGGTTCCGCTGTCGTTGCCGGCGCGTTTTTTTTCAGTCTGCTGTGCACGGGGGCGGCCTGGCTGATCAGCCGCAGAACCCAGGGCAGGCAGATACTGGCGCTGATTTTATCCGGGATCGTGGTCGGTTCTTTGTTTACGGCGGCAACGTCGCTGGTCAAGCTGGTCGCCGATCCTACGGACCAGCTGCCGGCCATTACGTATTGGCTGATGGGCAGCCTGGCCGGTTCCGGGCAGGTGACCCTGCTTTTTTCCGCTTTGATCATGTCTGCCGGACTGATACCGCTGTTTTTGCTGCGCTGGAAAATCAATGTGCTGACGCTGGGGGACGAAGAAGCCTGGGCTTTGGGCGTTAACGCCAGGCGGCTGCGGCTGGTTATTGTTTTTTGCGCTTCGCTGATAACGGCCGCCGCCGTTTCGATCAGCGGCATCATCGGCTGGGTCGGGTTGGTCGTGCCGCATATGGCCAGGCGCCTGGTCGGCAGCAATTACAGATACCTGATGCCGGCTTCCATGCTGCTGGGGGCTGCTTTTTTGCCGCTTGTCGATGATGTGGCCAGAAATATGACGTCGTCGGAAATACCGATCGGTATTCTGACGGCTTTTATCGGCGCGCCGTTCTTTTTATACCTGATTACGGCAAAGGGAGAAACGGCGTGACGCTCAGTGTGGAAAATTTGTCTTTTTCTTATCAGGACAGGACTGTCCTGGATAACGTTTCCTTTTCGGTCCGCCGCGGTTCCATGACCGCTCTTCTGGGGCCAAACGGCGTCGGAAAAAGTACTTTGTTTAAATGTATTTTGGGGCTGTTGCCCGGCTATAGCGGAAAAGTGACAATCGGGGGCGTGGAAACAAAAAATCTGCCCGCCGAAAAACTGGCGGCTCTGGCGGCTTATATTCCCCAGTCGCATGACACGGCTTTTAATTTCAGCGTGTTCGATATGGTGCTGATGGGAACGACGGCGCGGCTGAAGGGATTCAGAGTTCCTTCGGACGAACAGACTGAAATTACCCTGCAGGCTTTGGACCGATTAAATATTTCCTTTTTAAAAGACCGGGATTACCGCCGGATCAGCGGCGGAGAACGCCAATTGGTTCTGATTGCCCGGGCTTTGGCGCAAAAAGCCGACGTTTTAATCATGGACGAACCGACGGCGAATCTGGATTACGGCAACAGTCTGCGCGTGCTTGATCAGATGCGTTCTTTGACCGATCAGGGATATACGATTTTGTTTTCGACGCATTCTCCGGATCAGGTTTTTTTGTACGCCGATCGCGCGCTGGCTCTGTCAAATCAAAAAATTTTAGCTGACGGAGCGCCCAAAGAAACAATATCTGCCGGTTTAATTAAGACGTTGTACGGCGTTGACGTGATCATCGAAAGTCTTTACAACGATAAAATCAGATGTTGTATACCGCAAAACGGGATTTTGTAAAAAAGAATTGCATTTATCAATATCAAAGTTTAAAATCACTCTAAACTTTTGTTGTACTTAAATTTAGGAGAAGAAAATGGAATTAAAAGGAACAAAGACAGAAAAAAATCTGATGACTGCTTTTGCCGGCGAATCCCAGGCGCGCAACAAATATACGTATTTTGCCAGCGTCGCCAAAAAAGAAGGGTATGAACAGATTTCCGCTTTGTTTACCAAAACGGCCGAAAATGAAAAGGAACATGCCAAATTGTGGTTCAAGGCTTTGGGCGAATTGGGCGATACGGCGCAAAACCTGCTGCACGCGGCCGAAGGCGAAAATTATGAATGGACCGATATGTATGCCACTTTTGCCAAAGAAGCCGAAGAAGAAGGCTTTACCGAACTGGCGGCGCAGTTCCGCGCTGTGGCCGAAATTGAAAAAACGCATGAAGAAAGATACCGCGCTTTGTTGAAAAACGTTGAAATGAAAGCCGTTTTTGAAAAAGCCGGCGAAACCATGTGGGAATGCCGCAACTGCGGTCATTTGGTTATGGGGAAAAAGGCGCCGGAAGTATGCCCGGTTTGCGCCCACCCGCAAAGCTATTTCGAAGTCCGCGCCGAAAATTATTAATTCAGATGGCAGGGAAAAGCGCCGGAACGGCGCTTTTCTTTTGCTTAAACGAAAAAGCCGGGTTTTTAACCCGGCTCTTAAATTGGTCTCTGCGACGGCTTTGATTCCGCATCTACTCAGTGACAGTGAGTTGCTTTCCCTTAAGCTACACAGAGATAAGACCTTCACCCCTTATATTTTTAATATTGCATATTTCGGCGCTTTTTTCAAGTCCTTTGTGATCGCCGTCATAAACGGAGCCGTTTACGCCGATTTTCCGGCCCGGTATGCTTCATCGACGGCGGGCTTGCCGTTAATTTCGCCGGCTTTCCATGCGCCCGTACCGTAAATAACGCCTTTTTCTTTCGGCGAATCCAGACAATCCAAAAAGCCGCGGAATTCTTCCAGAGTTCTGTCCATCGCGGCCCGATTGTCATCAGCCGCGGCGACAATGAAGTAAAATTCTTTCGCCGTCATTTCCGTATATCTGGGAACGCACCGGTCAATCAGCGTTTTCATCTGACCATTCATTGCATAAAAATAAACCGGAGTCGCCATGACGATAACCTCCGCTTTTATCATTTTTTCCAGAATTTCCGCCATATCGTCTTTCTGAACGCACGTGTGCGTCGTATTACATGCGCCGCAGCCGCGGCAGTAATGAATAACTTTGTCGTTGATATATACTTTTTCCGTTTCATGACCGGCTTCCCGCGCGCCGGAAATAAAAGCGTCGCACAGTATGTCCGAATTGCCTTTTTTACGAAAGCTGCCGGCCAGAACAAGTATTTTTTTAGCCATTTTATCCTCCTGTCATTCTCTGTTGCGAATATCATAAAATTTGAAGTTGACTTTAAGTCAATATGTTTTTTTAATATGCTTTAAAATGTTTTCGGTAACTTCTGATGGAAATATTTAAAAGGGAAAACGATGCGGGAAAAAATAATTTTTTTTATTTTTGGGATAACGTTATTTTTTAGCTGCCCTTGTTTTTCCTTTCCCGTTAATATCTCCCTTGATCCTATGCAGCCGTTCAGCGGCCTTTCCGCACGGGAAATTTTGGATAAACGGATACGGGCGGTTTTGTCTTCGCCCGTTTTCGGAGATTTGGAATCCTATGTTCCCAGCCGGGAAGTTTATCAAATGGAAGACGGGGCAGATTGGATCGGCGCTTATGAAATCGCGTGTTACGGGATAGACGATTCAAAAGATATCGGCTGGGGCGCTTCGCGCGAAAGCGCCGGTATTCTTAATCCGGAATTTTTGTATTATATCAATATACCGTCTTATGGCTATTACAAAACGACGGGGTGTTCTGAAACGGACTATCTTATTCCGTACAAAGCGGAATATGACGCGGCGAATAACCGGATCGTCGTTTATATTGATTATTCGTCGTTTTACCGTAAAAACAAAGTGTGGCACGCCATTGTCCTTTCTGACGCGAACGCGCGCGATCTGGGGTATAAGTATGCTTTTGCCGATATTGCTGAAAATATCCGTTTTCGTTCACAGGATAATTTGTCCGCGCGCCTGACGCCGACCGTCGGTTTTTATCATCGCGGTTTTTCATGCGGCAAACAAAACGGCTGCAATAATTATTCGCCGTATACCGAAGGGTACCGCTTTTATTTAACGGCTCTGCCCGCCGAACTGGATATTAAGTTATGGAAAAAACGTCCCGCTTCCGCCGATGAAACGCCGGATATAAGGTATAAAATCGTTTTTAAATAATCTTTGCCGGACCGGATACGAAAAAAGACGCTTTTATTAAGCGTCTTTTTATCAAAATGGCGGAGAGGGGGGGGGGGGAGAATCCCCCAGAGAGGTTTGTTTTTGTTTAAAATCAATAAGATACATATCAAAAATTCTCCGCCAGTCCGATTTTATTAGCAATTTCATTAGCAAACCTATTAGCAGTTTTATTAGCAA
>JAJXEL010000069.1 GCA_021639925.1 Alphaproteobacteria bacterium
GATGGTTCCGTACGGTTCACTCCCTCCCTCCTCATTGAGGGAGGGCTTTTTTTGCATCTGGCTGAATCCGGAATTATTAATATGGTTTTTTTTCACTGCCGGCGCAAGCGGCTTTTCCTGTATCCTTTATATTATTAAGGCAGGTAACGGGCATTCAGCCACTTTACAATATCATCGCTGGAACCGAAATCATACAGATTGACATGCGCCCCGTCCGGGTACAGTTTTAACGTCTTGTCCTCTACCGGGGCCGTTTCAAACATTTCTTTGCCCTGTTCGACGGGAACGGTTCTGTCCTTTTGGCCGTGCAATACCAGCAAAGGGGCTTGCAGCGTCTGAATCCGGTGTTTGGAATCAAAGGTGTCTTTAACCAAATACTTGACCGGAAACATAAAATAATGATGTCGCGCCGCGTCGGTCATTGACGTAAAACCACATTCCAAAATCAATCCGGCAGGCGGCCGTTTTTCCGCCAGTCCGTTTGCTACGCCTGTTCCCATGGACATGCCGTAATAAATGACTTTGGCTTTTTTACCCTGCTTTAAATGAATAAAGTGCAGGCCGGCTTCGGCGTCGGCAATCAGTCCTTTTTCCGTCGGCTTGCCGGGATTGGGACCAAAACCGCGGTATTCCAATAACAATACGCCGTATCCCGCGTCAACAATCGGAATCAGCTTATGAGCCGCATCGCCGGCCGGACCGGTGTTACCGTGCAAATAAAGGATTGTCGGATATAATTCCCCGTCCGGCTTGGTCTTCGGCGCTTTGTAATAAGACGTCAGTTTTAACCCGTCGTTGGTCTGCAACGTGATTTTTTCCAAATCCGGCGATTCGTTACGGTGCGGCGTGTTGACATGAAAATACGGATTGTACATCAGCCGGCGCTGAAAAACAAAAACCGCCGCGCAAGCCAGCAGGTAAAATATTATTAATCCAACGGCAATCTGCATTAAAATCGGCATTTTAATCCTAAGGCGCGCAAGTGAAATCATAAATTCTGACATTTTCATCTGAAACGATATCCGGAGCTCGTCCCGCCGGAACAATATCAAATCCGGCTTTGTCGGACAATATCCTAAAATTGCTATTGGGGCAGGTGTCTTCAATTATCCGGCGGGCCAGCCGTTTGTTATCCGATACGGTTCCGGCAAACAGGCGGATTCTGATTTGTCTGCGTCCGTCGGCCGCCGCGGGCAGGATATCGACAAAAGCCTTGTGCCCGTTAATACTGTCCCAGTGTCTGTCCGCTAAAGACCATTTTTGCTGTTCGGCGGCCAGATCCATACCTTTGGGATCCCCTGAACGGCACGAAAAAGTTATGCCGATTGACGCGTCGGCGTACTGATAAAAGAAACGGTCGATTGTGCGTCCGTTTTCCGGCGCCCGTGCGGGAAAAGGCGCGGGAAAAGCCGCACCGCAGCTTTGCGTCATTAAATTAAAGGCGGCTTTTTGGGCGGCCTGAATATACCCGTCCCGCGTTGACGGCAGCCCGTCGCGCTGGGGAACCAGCCGCAAAGCCGTTTTTTCTGCGGACTGCGTCCTGAAAGCCTGAACCTGAAAATAATCAATGTCCTGCCAGTCATTGTCTGCGGATTCCCAGTATTTATACTGCCGGTACAAAGGATAATCCGTTTCGTACAGCGGCCGCATACACCCGGTTGTCAGCAGAAAACAAAAAAACAGGCAGGCTTTTTTCATGTCAGTCCTTTGATTTTCGAGGCCAGGGAAGCTTCTAAAAACAAGTCGATTTCTCCGTCCAAAACGGCGCGGACGTTTGATGTTTCCACTTGCGTGCGCAAATCTTTGACCATTTGGTAAGGCTGCAAGACATAAGATCTGATCTGATATCCCCACCCGATTTCGGATTTCGATTCTTCGACTTCGCTGCTTTGTTCTTCGCGTTTTTTCAATTCCAGCTCGTATAAACGGGCGCGCAGCATGTTCCAGGCGGTTTCTTTGTTTTGAAACTGCGACCGCTGCGTCTGGCAGGAAACGACGATTCCCGTCGGCTGGTGCGTGATGCGCACGGCTGATTCCGTTTTATTGACGTGCTGGCCCCCGGCGCCGGAAGACCGGTAAGTGTCTATTTTGCAATCCGCCGGGTTGATGTCGATCTGGATCGTGTCGTCAATGACCGGATATACCCATGCCGACGCAAAGCTGGTATGCCGCCGGGCGTTCGCGTCAAACGGCGAAATGCGCACCAGACGGTGGACGCCGCTTTCCGTTTTCAGCCAGCCGTAAGCGTTATGTCCGCTGATCCGGATAACCGCGGATTTTATGCCGGCTTCTTCTCCGTCGCTTTGTTCCAGCAGTTCGACTTTGTAATTATGCTTTTCCGCCCAGCGGGTATACATACGCAGCAAAATATCCGCCCAGTCCTGCGCTTCGGTGCCGCCGGCGCCCGCGTGCAGTTCCAAAAAGGTGTCGTTGCCGTCCGCTTCGCCGCACAACAAAGCCTCCAGTTCGCTTTTTTGTACTTGGCGGCGCAGATTTTCCAAAGCGGTTTTGCCTTCGTCCAAAACGATCTGATCGTCTTCGCTTTCCGCCAGTTCTAAAAGTT
The DNA here is from genome assembly GCA_021639925.1 of Alphaproteobacteria bacterium. Lineage (GTDB taxonomy): Bacteria > Pseudomonadota > Alphaproteobacteria > CAAGCB01 > CAG-977 > UBA11549. The sequence goes on from JAJXEL010000069.1 coordinate 2,564, forward strand.
CGACGGTATCTTGCAGCTCTTTTTGCTGGGCGCTGAACGTCTGAATGGATTCTTCCAGCCGGTTGCGTTCGGATAATAAAGACTGCGCCCGCGCGGGGTTGTTCCATAAATCGGCGTCGGCCGTCAGAGAATTGATTTCGTCTAAGCGGTTAAGGGCGTTGTCCCAGTCAAAGATGCCTCCTTAGCAGTGCGAGAGACTGCTCGATGTCATTAATAATAGCCTGCAATTCTGCTTTCATGTTCTTTTTCCTGTCTAGAATATGCTGCCGATACCGGGAATATTGTCTTCTTCTTCTTCGGTTTGGCTGACTTCCTGCTGGGACGGCTGGTCCTGCGTTTGCGGCAGCGTCGTTTCTTCATCGGATCCGTCAATGTATCCTTTGATTTTTCCCTGCCAGTTTTCGCCGGATTTAAAAGCCTCCATAACGACGTCTCTGTCTTTGGGCGACGCGGGTTTTCCTGTTTTGTGGTTAACGCGGACAAAACGGATTCCGGCGGGCACGCGGAACGGAATCAGCGGCTGGTCTTTTAACGCCGTGCGGACGAAATCCCTGAATACCGGCGTTGTAACGACGCCGCCCGTATCGTGGGCGCCCAGCGTTCTGGGTTCGTCAAATCCCATGAAAATCGCTACGACCAGATCCGGCGTCATGCCGACAAACCAGCCGTCAACGTTGTTGTTTGACGTTCCTGTTTTCCCGGCGAAAGTCCGACCCAAAGAACGCAGAGACTGAGCGCTGCCGCCCGGCGCCAGAACGCCTGTCAGAATATTGATGATCTGGTAAGCGCTGCGGGGGTCTTCTATTTGTTCGCGGATATCCGGGATTTTGGGCGCGGGTTCGCCGTTCCAGCTGCCCTCTGTCCGGCAGTTTTCACACGGCCGGGAATCCGAATTGTAAACGGTTATTCCCGTTCTGTCCTGAATACGGTCAATCAAAACGGGTTCGATCTTTTTTCCGCCGTTAACCAGCATGCCGTATGCCGTCGCCAGTTTTAAAACGCTGGTTTCCCCGGATCCCAGAGCGATTGCCATCTGGCTGGGAATTTCTTCGTAAATGCCGAATTTTTTGGCGTACTCGACGACTTTTTCAATGCCGATCGCCTTTGCCAGCCGGACGGTCATCAGGTTTCTGGATTTTTCAATGCCGACGCGCATTGTCGTCGGGCCGTAAAAACGTTTGGAAATGTTTTTAGGTTTCCATTTTCCCTGTCCGTTGCCCTGGTCCATGACAAAAGGCGCGTCCAAAATTAATGAAGACGGTGTAAATCCTTCGTCCAAAGCTGCCAGATAAACAAACGGTTTGAACGAAGATCCCGGCTGGCGTTTCGCCTGTACCGCGCGGTTGAACTGCGACCGTTTAAACGAATATCCGCCGACCATTGCCAGAACGCGGCCCGTGTGCGGATCCAAAGCGATCATGGCCCCTTCGACGTTGGGAATTTGACGCAGAGCATAATAATTTTCGGGATATTTCTGGCGTTTAACGTTATGCGTAACGGGTTCCGCCCAAACGACGTCGCCGACGTTCAGCACCTGATCAGCCTTTTTGATTTCCGGCCCCAAAGTTTGGTCGGGCAGATTTTTGCGCGCCCATTTCATTTCTTCCAGCGGAATTGTTCCCGTTTCGCCTGTTTTCAGACCGATTTCCGCTTTGTCTTTGTCAACGGCCAGAACGACTGCCGGCACCCAGTTTTCGGGCGCGTAGTCCGGAGTCTGAACCGACAGCAAAACGTCCAGCCATTCTTCTTCGGACAGATCGACTTTGGCGATCGGTTCGCGGAATCCGTGGCGCTGGTCATAAAAAATCAGCCCCTGGCGCAAAGCCTGCGTCGCATATTTCTGCATTTCGGGATCAACCGTCGTGCGCACGACCAGCCCGCCTTCGTACAAAGCGTCTTCGCCGTAACGTGAAACCAGGAAACGGCGGACTTCTTCGGCGAAGTATTCCGCATCGGCGGCAATTTCCTTTTCCGAACGCGAATTCAGCGTGATCGGTTCGGCCATGGCGGTCTGCGCCTGTTCTTCGGTGATATGGCCGTCTTCCAGCATACGGGACAGCACCCAGTTTCTGCGCGCGACGGCTTCGTCGTAACGTTTTTCGGGGTCGTAGTTATTCGGCCCTTTGGGCAAAGCGGCCAGAAAAGCGCTTTCCGCAATGCTCAGTTCGTCCAGCGATTTGTTAAAATAATTCAATGCCGCCGCCGCGACGCCGTAAGAATAATGGCCCAAATAGATTTGGTTTAAATACAGTTCCATAATATATTCTTTGGAAAAGGCGCGTTCGATACGGATTGCCAGAATGGCTTCTTTGATTTTGCGTTCAAAAGACATTTCGTTTGTCAGCAGGAAATTTTTTGCGACCTGCTGGGTAATCGTAGACGCGCCGACCATTCTGCGGCCGGACCCGATGTTTTTGATATTTTGAAATATGGCGCGGACAATGCCGACAAAATCAACGCCGCCGTGAGAAAAAAACTTTTTATCTTCCGCGGACATGAAAGCCTGGACAAGTTGTTTGGGAATGGCTTCATAAGGAACGAAAGCCCTTTTTTCCGCGGCGTATTCGGCCAGCAGCCGGCCGTCCGCCGCGTAAAGGCGGCTGGTGATCGGCGGTTCGTAAGTTGCCAGACGGCGGTAATCGTCAACGCTTTTGCCGTAATGCGAAAAAACCAGCAAAAGCACGATTAATCCCAGTATTCCCAAAAACAGAGCGTAACTGACAAGCGTTGAAAAAAGTTTAGACATTTTTTTTATTCCGTATTCCTTCCGAGTGGCAGTTTAACTGCCGGCGCGTGATTTGTCCATGTTCAATTAAAGTTTGCTTTGTGTTTTTCCGCGAAATAAGAATCGACGGCGCGTACGGTTGCTTTCGCCAGTTTTTCGCGATAAGCCGGCTGGCGCAGCAGGCGTTCTTCTTCTTTGTTTGACAAATATCCCATTTCCATTAAAACGGAAGGCACGTCGGGTGATTTTAAAACCGCAAATCCGGCGAAGCGGTGAGAATTGGGCAGCACGCGGATTTCCGTGCGGATTTCGTCCATCAGCTTTTCGGCGAAAAACGAAGAATGATTGTTTGTTTCCCGCCGGGCCAGGTCAATTAAAATATCGGTGACTTCCTGCGTTTCGCCGGACAAGTCGATCCCGGCGATCAAATCAACTTTGTTTTCGGATTCCGCCAGTTTTTCGGCTTCTTTGTCAGACGCTTTTTCTGACAGAGTGTAAACGGACAGGCCGCGTGTCTGCGGTTTGTTGATGCTGTCCGCGTGAATGGAAATGAATAAGTCGGCGTTGACGGACCGGGCGAAACGCCGGCGGGCGTACAAAGAAATAAAGACGTCGGTTTCGCGCGTTAATTTAACGCGGTACCGGCCTGTTTTTTCCAATAAAGCGCGCAGCTGTTTGACCATGGCCAGTGTTAAATGTTTTTCATAAACGCCGGAAACGCCTATGGCGCCCGGATCTTTGCCGCCGTGGCCGGGGTCAAGGACGATCAGCGGTTTTGCTTTGGGTTCGGTTTGCGCCGGCTGCGCCGGTTTTTTTTCTTCGGCGACGGAATTGTCATACCATTCCGCGGTGACCTGCTTTAACCCGTCCGTTTTGGCCATTAATTCCAAATCGACAACCAGCCGCCACTGAAAACCGCTTTGCGGCGCCAGGACAAAAGACCGTTTGATAATGACGCCGCGGTTGAATTCCAAAACAATTCTGGCGGCTTTGGCGTCTGTCGCGCCCAGGCGTATGCCGTTGAGGTAATCTTTTTTGGGCAGATCTTTTTCTTTGACGGAAAAAACCGTTGACGGCAGGTCAATGACGACGCGGTCGGGGTCTTTCAACGGAAAGATTTTAAAATTGACTTTTTCAGACAGGTCGATCACAACGCGGATTGCCGCTCCGCTCTGTGTTCCCAGGCGAATATCCTGCACCGACGCGCAGATTCCCAAACGCGGCAGCAAAAGCAGCGCGAATCCGAATCCGGTTAAAAAACAGCATATTCGGCGGAAAACTGTCATTTTTCTTGTTTTCTTCCTTTGAAAATTTAAAAAATCTAACTTACCATACTAAAATATGATTGTTCTTTAGTTAATAGATGGTTATTCTAAGCGCGCTGAAAACAAATTTTTTATTGCAGCCTCCTTTGCGCCGCCCGAATGCGAAGCGTAAACGGTACGGCTAAAAAGCAATAACAGCTTCCTCAAAGATTTTTGTGGAATGGCCGGAAAGGATTTTTAGGAAAGACGCCGCTGTGGGAAATTTATACATAAATCCGAATCAGACAACGTGTGCCGTCTGCGCCTTTTCAGAGCCGTTCGCATCTGTATTAAACAAACAGCTGCAGCCGCCAACCGGCTGTATGGCGCGGAGTTTTACTATTAATGACCAAAAAAATGCTCATAGACGCTACTCATTCCGAAGAAATGAGAGTCGTAATCGTCGACGGAACCCGTTTAGATGAACTGGATATCGAAACATCAACCAAAAAACAGTTAAAAGGAAATATTTACTTAGCCAAAGTCGCCAGGGTTGAACCGTCCCTGCAGGCCGCTTTTGTGGATTACGGCGGCAACCGGCACGGATTTTTGGCGTTTAACGAAATTCACCCCGATTACTATCAGATTCCCGTCGCGGACCGCGAAGCTTTAAAAGAAGCTTTGATGCAGGAAGAAAACGACGACGATGACGATGACGAAAAATCCCGTGGCAAAGGCCGGCGCCGGGAACAAACGGAAAAGTCGGAAAATGCCGAACAGGTTTCTTTGCCGGAAGATCAGGAAAACGACGACGCGGCGGAACAAATCGTTGAAACGGTCAGCGAAAATGAAAATGACGAAGTCATGGACCGCAGCCGTTACCGCCAGATTAAAAAGTATAAAATTCAGGAAGTCATTCACCGCGGCCAGGTGCTGCTGGTTCAAGTGACCAAAGAAGAACGCGGCAACAAAGGCGCGGCGCTGACGACGTATTTGTCTTTGGCCGGACGGTATTGCGTTTTAATGCCGAACAATTCGCGCGGCGGCGGCGTTTCGCGTAAAATTACAAACGCGGCGGACAGAAAACGGTTAAAGACAATCGTATCAAAGCTGCCTTTGCCGGCGGGCATGTCCGTTATTGTCAGAACGGCGGGAAAAGAACGTACCAGTCTGGAAATCAAGCGCGACTATGAATATCTGATTAAGACATGGGTTCAAATCCGCGATAAAACGATGGAATCTTCGGCGCCGGCTTTGATTCATGAAGAAGGCAACCTGATTAAACGCGCGCTGCGCGACATGTATACGCGCGATATTTCCGAAGTGTTGATCGAAGGAGAAAACGAATACCGTATGGCAAAGGATTTTATGAAAATCCTGACGCCCAGTCATGCCAAGAAAATCAAACAGTATAAAGACGATTCGATGCCGTTGTTTTTCCGTTATCAGGTAGAAGCCCAGCTGGAATCGATGCACAGCAATATCGTCCAGTTAAAATCGGGCGCTTATCTGGTCATGGACCAGACCGAAGCGTTGGTTGCCATTGACGTTAACTCCGGCCGCGCGACCAAAGAACGCAACATTGAAGAAACGGCTTTGAAAACAAATCTGGAAGCCGCCGATGAAATTGCCCGCCAGCTGCGGCTGCGGGATATGGCCGGCCTGGTCGTCATTGACTTTATCGACATGGAAGAACCGCGCAACAATCATGCGGTGGAACGCCGAATGAAAGAAGCCCTGAAACGTGACCGGGCGCGGGTTCAGATGGGGCGGATCACGGGATTCGGCTTGATGGAGCTGTCGCGTCAAAGATTACATTCCAGTTTTATTGAAACCAGTTATTCTCCCTGTCCGTACTGCAAGGGCAAAGGCGTGATGCGTTCGACGGAATCCGTTTCGATCCATACGCTGCACGTTTTGGAAGAAGAAAGCCTGAAGCGCCGTTTCAGCGAACTGCGTATGACGGTGCCGCCGGCGACCGCTTTGTATGTTTTAAATCACAAGCGCGAAGACCTGCATAAAATCGAAACGGAATATAATGTAAAAATCTTTTTGGAAGCTGATGATTCTCTGCTGTTTCCGACAGATTACCGGATAGAACGCGTTGTCCGCGTCGAAACGGATTCCGCCGCGCCGGCAGAAACGCGCGAACCCGAACAAGCGGCCGAAGAACAACCGGAAGAACAGCCCGCGGTTCAGGAACGCCCCGCGCGCGAACGCCGCCGCCGTCGCCGCCGCGGCAGGAACGAACAGCCCCGCGACAATCATGAACAAAAAGCCGAAGAAATACCGGAAGTTCAGGAAGAGCAGGCGGAACAGACGGAATTTGAAGGCGATGAAATCATTCAGGCTGACGCCGTTTTTGAAGAGGGTTTAAAATCTGCCCAAAAATCCGAAGAACAGACGGAAGAACCTCGGGAAGAAAAGAACGGCGAAAATACAAAACGCCGCCGCGGTCATTTCCTGCGCCGCGGCAAACGGTTCCATTCCAACCGCCGCCATGGCGAGGGGGATACGGAAAACAAACCGGCGGAAAATGAATCGCCGGAACCGATTCCTTTGCCGGCGCCGCAGCCGCAGCAGGCTTTGCCTGCCCCGGATTCCGAAAAGGAAGAAAAGCCGGCGAAAAAACCGCGGCGCAGATATCCTAACCGCCGCCGCAAGGCTCCGACGCCGGAAACGGCCGCCGAATAAACGCCGGAAAAATAAAAAAAGGAATGTTTGCGTTGTCATTCGTTCCTTTTTTTACGTTAAAATGAGTTGTATAAAAGAAAACAAGGCGTTACACTTTGCCATAAAATTTCACGGAGGAGTCGTTTATGCCGTTTTTAATGATTAAAACCAATCTTGATTTGGAAAAAACAACGATATTAGCTTTGTTAAATCATGCTTCGCGTGTCGTCGCCGAAACAATCGGCAAACCGGAAAGTTATGTCATGGTTAATGTCTGCGCTAATGAACATATGCTGTTTGCCGCGACAACAATGCCGACGGTGTATATGGAAATGAAAAGCGTCGGCATGACCAAAGAACAAATTCCTTTGTTATCGGACGCGTTGACAAAAATGGTCGAATCCCGTTTAAAGGTGCCGGGCAACAGGGTCTATATCGAATTTGCTTCCGTTCCTGGAATTTTGTGGGGTTATAACGGTTCGACATTCTGATTCCCGGCGATTAAAAAGGAAAAAAACAATGAAACGTTTTTTTAAGGCGGGTTTGTCGGCGGCGGCGGTATTGTTTCTTTTTTCCTGCGCGGCGGAACGGACAATCAATGCGCGGCGGGGCGGCATTATTAAAACGGACGCCGACCTGCGCCGCGAAGACGTCGCCGATTATATGACTTACCTGCGTTTAAAAAAAGGGGCGGGGCCTCTGGATCAGGATTATATTCTGCTGTCATACCGTGTGATCAGGGATATGCTGCAGTCTGATTTGTTTCAAAATAAGCCTGAACGCGTCAAGATTGCTTTGCGCGACGTTTTGAATTATCACCCGACGGCGCAAGTGCGCCCGGCGATCGTTCATGAAGCCGTTGAACATGAATTGATGAATACGGAATCTTTGTGGGTAACGGACGGGTCGGTCGTGTATGATTATGTTCTGGACGTTGAATTGGGCGAAATTCCTGTAAAAAATGACGACCAGTCCGAAGACCGGGCTTTGAGCGTGATGTTGATTTTATCTGACGTCAAAGGCGAACAGGCGGGCGAATGGTTCGGTTTTTTAAAACGGGAAAAAGGCGGCGTTTCCTGGTATTAAGCGGATTCTTCGCTGCCCGGTATTTCTTGGTTGGCAAAAACAGGCGCTTTGTCTACCTTTCCCCGGTCGGCGGGACAAATAAAAGAACGGATTTTTCTTAAAATATCAGCGATTTTAACGGT
>JAJXEL010000221.1 GCA_021639925.1 Alphaproteobacteria bacterium
GAACAAGCCGGTCAACAGATTTCGAGTTGCTTCCGGCGATGTTGTCAGATGATTTATAAAAGTTGTTTGTTATTCGTTTTTCTTTTGTTTTTCAATAAGTTGCTGATTTTCAAGTTTCATTCTTGCTAATCTGGTTTTAACAAAATTTATTTGCGTGGTGCCCCATGGGTGTCCCCGCAAAGGAGGTTGGCATGAAACATCTCTTTACCGAAAAATACATTCGCAGTCTGGAAAACGATCGGAAAGCCCGACTGGAAATTTATGACTCTTTTTGCCCGTATCTTGGTTGCCGGATCAGCGAAAACGGTCAGAAGACATACTTCGTCCGTAAAAAATATCTGGGACGGAATATCCGCGTTACCATCGGCAAAACGGACGAAGTCAGTTTGGAGTTTGCAAGAAAGAAAGCTTTTTCCCTTTTGGAAAAAATTCAAAACGGTATTAATCCGAACGAGGAAAAATATGAACTGTCAAACGAAATTACGTTGGGAGAGTTTTACGAAGAATATATGGAACGCCACGTCATCGCCAAAACGTCAAAGCGGAACATTGATAATTCGAAGGGGCTTTATCGCCGCTATCTGATCCAATGGAAGAACAAACGCCTGTCCGAATTGAATATGCGGACGATAGAAATGCACTTCAATTCGATCAAAAAAGACCACGGCATTTTTGCGGCGAACCAGACGCTGACGATGTTGCGTCATATGTATAACAAAGCGATACAATGGGGGTGGGACGGACGCAATCCGACGACCGGAATCAAAAAGTTTCACGTTGAAGCCCGCGACCGTTTTCTTGCTCCCGATGAAATTCATCTGATCTTGTATATAAGACATTCTTTTATGCGTTGCTTTTTACAGGGCAAAGACGCGGAAACGTGTTGACGATGCGTTGGGAAGACATCGATTTCAAGACGGGAATTTGGTATATCGCCCGAACTAAAAACGGGACGTCTTTGCGTGTGCCGTTGGTTGAACAGTTGGCAATCAAGCTGAAAGAATTGAAGCTTCAATCCGGAGGGGCGCCGTGGGTGTTTCCCCGTTCGCTTAATCCGCGAGAGCATCTGACTGAGCCTCGAAAAGTATGGGATAGAATCAAAAAACGCGCCCGACTTTTGAATTTGAGAATGCATGATTTACGTCGGACTGTCGCCAGTTACGAATGTATGAACGGTGAAAATTTATCGGTTGTATCGAAAACTTTGAACCATAAAACGCTGGCCGCGACGCAGGTTTATGCGCGTGTAGATATGTCCGCGGTTAGTCGTGCGTTGCAAAAAACGGTCAATCTGTTTGAACAAATCGCAAGTCAAAAAGAGGCTTTTTAAGTTTCAATTCAGAGGGGCTTTTTCTTCCGTTTTGTATTACAAAAAGGCTATCCTGCAAAGAAATGCCCTTCTGAAATATCAAAAACTTTCTCTCCGCCTAAATGTTTGAAAACAGATAGGCGGCTCTTTTTGCAGGATAGCCTTTTCGTCCGACAACGAATGCGAAGTTTTGGCGGTATTTTTTAACCGTTTGAAACAAAACGGAAAAAAGACGTTTTTGATGTTTCTTGATATTATCGAAAACAGCGGCAGGTAACAGCGAGGTAACAGAAAAAAGTCCTTTGCCAAAATCTTCCGAAAATTTCCGATGAGAGAATAATCTTATGGACTATTCCCCTGTGATTAAAAGTAAAACAAGAACGGATTTTTAGCAATGAAAAACCGTCCGGCGGACGAACGGCAAAAATGAAAACCCGACTGCTGTTTTTTTTCTCTTTGCCGTCGGCAAATGCCTCGCAGAGTTCACGGGCAAGTGTTCGTATTACGAATTTCGTATCCTGCCACTTTTGCCGACTCTTATTTTTCCTCTTGTAATCTCATTGATAAATTTAATTTGCTTTATGAAAAAAGTTGGTTAAAAATCAGATATGCTTTGTTGAAATGCTCATGTACGGTAAAGAAGCAAGCAACCGAAAACAATAGATAGACCGCCA
>JAJXEL010000070.1:0-4270 GCA_021639925.1 Alphaproteobacteria bacterium
GTCAAAAATCTGTCCGGCCTTTCGCCCCGCCCCGGTTTCGTCCAAATGAACCAGCAGCGGTTTATCCGCGTTTTGTTCGTTCAACAGATCCGCCAGCGCAACGGGTTCCGAAATTTCCGGCACGTCCAGGCGGCGGCATTGTTCGCAGGCTTCCAAAGCAATCGCGCGCAAACGATCAACATTGACACGTTTGACCGAAGTATATTGCGTTATCACGGGCACAATTTTCGTTACGCCCAATTCGGCCGCTTTTTCGACAACCAATTCCGTGCGGTCGCGTTTCAGCGGAGAAAAATACAAACGCACATCGCGTTTTTCAGGCTGGCCGCGCAGAACGCGGCAGATTTGAATCTGTGCTTCCTTTTTGTTCAATACGGACAACACGGCCGCAAATTCGCCGTCGCGGCCGTTGAAAACAAACAGCTCCGCCCCCGGCTGCGCGCGCAAAACATTACGCAGATAATGCAGCTGGTTTTCAGGCAGGCATACGGTCGCGCCGACAGCCAAAGGCTGGTTTACAAAAAGACGGATCTGCATTTATTCCCCTTTAAGCGTTTCTGCCTCGACCAGATACTGCCGAATATCAACCTGATCTATCTGGCTTTCTTTCATGTATTGTTCGGCATATTCCTGATAAACGCCGGAAGTCAAGAATAAATTAAACAAATCAGGATCAATATGGCCGCCCTTTGCCATGCCGGACATAATCGCGACAATTTCGGACAGCGTTTTGATTTTCTTATACGGCCGGTCGCTGGACGACAAAGCTTCAAACACGTCGGCCAGTCCCAGAATCCGCGCCGGAATCGACATCTGGGAACGTTTCAGATGATTCGGGAAACCCGTTCCGTCCATATGTTCATGATGACCGCCGGCATATTCGACAACGTTTTTAATATGCGCCGGGAACGGAATGGCTTTCAGCATTTCAATCGTCATATCAATATGGCTGTTAATTTTTTTAGCTTCTTCCGGCGTCAAAGTCCCCCGCGCAATCGACAGATTATGGATTTCCCCGCGGTTATACCCGCCGAAAATATGATCCGGCCGGTCTTCCAGCAGCGGTTCGCGCGGATTTGTTTTCGGCGGCATATGATCTTTGATTCGTTCGGTTTCGTCCCACGACAGGCCAAGCGTTTTGTCAAAGTAACGGTAATATGTCTGCCGGGCGATTTCATGAACCCGCTGAACTTCTTCATCGGACAAAACGCCGTAACCGATATTCGATTTTGCCAGAAAAGCGAAGTCGTCTTCAAGTTTTTTGACACGGGCGTTAAATTCGGCCAGCAGCGCGTCTCTGTCCTGTGTTCCTGCCAGCCGTTTTTTCAAATAGTCAATATGCGCATCGCGGCGCAGGATTTCAAACCTGGCCCGGATTTCATGAATACGGTTGTTGACGGTTTCAAGCTTTGTCGCCTTATCCAGCACATATTCGGGCGTTGTCACTTTGCCGCAGTCGTGCAGCCAGGACGCCAGATGAAAAGCATACCATTCGTCATCGGAAAGTTCGAAATCCTTAAACACGCCGTCCTGAGCCATAACCGCAGCCAGCGCCATCATGCGCGCGATAACGGGCACGCGCTGGCAGTGCGCTCCGGTATAAGGCGACTTGTCGTCAATAGCGCGGGCGATAACTTCCAAAAAAGCTTCCAGCACATTTTTCTGCGACGTCAGCAACAGCTGATTGTCAATCGCGACGGCGGCATGGGACGCCAGCGCTTCGACCAGCCTTTGCATTGATTTGGAAAAACTGATCGTTTCACCCGACGGCGCGCGGGCATTAATCAGCTGCAAAACGGCGACGACCTGCCCCGTTCTGGTTTTCAAAGGCACCGTTAAAAACGATTTCGACCTGTATCCCGATTTTTTATCGAACTTGTGCGTTCCGGAAAAATCAAACTGCGTTGAATCATAAGCGTCGGGCACGTTGACGATTTCTTCGGCCAACGCGGCATAGGTCGATATGTTGGAATAATTCGGTTCGTCGGTTTCCGGATCATACAGGTACAAAGGCGGGAAAGGGATTTCCTTTTTTTCGGACGTACCGCCCATTTTTATGCCCAGTTTGTCATTGTGCAGAATGGAAAATACCAGCTGGTTTTGCGCCGGATCCATCAGGTACAGCGTTCCCCCTTCCGCGTTGCAGAATTCCTTTGCCGCGGTCAGGATATTTTCCAGCAATACGTCCATATCCTGCTCGGCCGAAAGAGCGATCCCGATATTAAAAAGGCGATCCAATTCTTCTGCCGACAAGGAAACGGCGTCATCGGTTCCGTTATCACTTACCATATTCCCCTCTTCCTTGTTTCGGATATTATCTCATTTCCGGGCAATAAAGTCAAAAGCTTATCGGATTGCCTTTTCCCTGCAAAACAAACGGTTAGAGGGGTGTGTAACTTAAATTTAACAGAAGAGAAACCTTTTTTGGTGTAGCATGAAAAAAATTTTTATCTGAACGAAGGAAAAAGCATGGCTTTATTTAACGACAAAAAAAACGCGTCCGCCGACGAACGCGGGGAAACGCCGCAAATACCGCTTTCTTTTACCTATATTGCTTTTCTGATTTTCATTTTCGGCGTATGCCTGTCCTGCATTTTATCCGTCGCCATGACGGCGGGGCGGTTTATCGAATATAAAGTGCCGCTGTTTTTGATGGAATTCCCGTTGGGAATTATCTGCGGCATGGGGTGTTTTTTGTTCCTGGCCGTTTTGGCCGGACTGGTTTTGCAAAAAACCCTGAATACCGAAGATTCGCCGAAAAGTATTCTCAGCCGGTCGCAGAAAATCAGTTATTTCTTTTCGCTGCTGACGACGCTGGGGTTTACGGCTTATTTGTGCGCCGTTTTGGTGCACGCGTTAAAAACGGGCCAGTTTTTATCGGAATGTCTGTATATCGTCTTTTTATACGCCTGTGTGCTGGCAGTGCATTTCAAAGCGCGGAAAAGCTCGCTGGCCCATATGTTTACAACGGCGGCTTTTATTTTAATCCTGGTCGTAACGGCTTTTTACGGCGGAATTGCCGCCGCGAAAATTTCACGGCAAAACGTAACGTTGATCAACGGCGAAATGTTTACCCTTGTCAGCGCCCAGAAAAACAACTACATCTTAGTCGGATTTGACGCCAGGGCCAACAGAGCCAATGGAAAAATCATTATCCTGCCCAAACAAAGCCGGGTACTGGAACAGACCGTTTTCTTTCCGGCAGGCGAACAGAAGAGATGAAATAATGACGGAAATGCTCAGCCTTTCAAACGCAGTCGATTTTTTAATTGAACAAGCCCGCAAATCCGGCGCGGACGCGGCGGAATCTTTTGGTGTGCACAGTTTGACACTCAGTGCCGAATGCCGTCTGCAAAAAACGGAAAATCTGGAATATGCGGAAACGGCGGGCGTTGATCTGCGCGTTTTTTGCGGCAAAAAGCCGGCTGTCGTTTCTTCCAGCGTTTTGGATAAAAAAACGCTGGGCGAACTGGCGCAACGGGCCGTCCAGATGGCCAAAGCCGTTCCTGAAGACCCGTTTTGCGGCCTGGCCGATCCCGAACGGCAGGCGACGGATTTTCCGGATCTGGATCTATACGATCCGGCAGAACAAACAACGGCTGATCTGTTGGAACTGGCGTTGAAAACCGAAGACGCCGCTTTATCCGTTCCCGGCGTCACGCAATCTGACGGCGCGGGGGCCGGCGTTGAAAAATCACATGTCATTATGGCTTCTTCAACAGGTTTCAGGCGCGAATACGACCGTTCCTCCGCTTCCGTTTCCGTTTCTGTTATCGCGGCCAATGCGGACGGCAAAAAAGAAACCGATTATGATTATTCTTCCGCCGTTTATTTTTCGGATCTGGAAAACGGCGAAAAAATCGGAAAAAACGCGGGACAGCGCGCCGTCAGGCGTTTAAACCCGCAGAAAATCCCGTCCCGGACGATGGACGTCGTTTTGGAACCCCGGCTGGCCAGAGGGCTGATCGGTACGTTTGCCGGCGCGATTAACGGCGCGGGAATTGCCCGGGGGACTTCTTTTTTAAAAGACTGCATGGAAAGCGAAATTTTCCCCGCGGCGCTGAGCATCATTGAAAATCCGTATAAACGGCGCGGCGCGGCGTCGCGCCCCTGCGATGCGGAAGGTCTGCCCTGCCGGCAGCGCGCGCTGATCGACAAAGGCGTCTTGACTTCCTGGCTGCTGGATCTGCATTCTGCCAGGAAATTAAACCTGGAACCGACCGGCCATGCCGCCAGAGGATTGGGAACCAACCCGCATCCGTCGGCTTCG
>JAJXEL010000070.1:4280-10222 GCA_021639925.1 Alphaproteobacteria bacterium
ACCGGCGGCGCATGTTCTGCAATTGTGCTAAGAGCCGGCATTCACCGAGGTCTACATTCAGCCCAGCGGCTGCACCGTGAGATGGACATGATTACCGGGGATTACAGCCGCGGCGCGTCCGGATTTTTAATTGAAAACGGACAAATAACCACTCCCGTCAGCGAAATCACGATAGCCGGCAATTTAAAAAATATGTTCAAAAATATGGCGGCGGCCAATGACCTGGACGACCGTTATGCCGTCAATGCGCCGACAATCCGGCTGTTTAATATGTCCGTCGCGGGGAAATAAGATGAGTCTGGATTGCTTTACGGGATTGGAGCTATGGCGTCAGACAATGAGCGAAATCGTGCGCCGCAACGATTCCGATTCCGACTTGTCCGCCCGTCAAACCGCCATTTTACTGAACGTTTACTTAACGCCGGAACCGCATACCGTCCGGGCGCTGGCAGCGGAATTAAACATTTCCAAACCGGCGGTATCCCGCGCGATTGACAAACTGAGCGTATTGGGGCTGATCCGCCGCCAAACAGATGAAAACGACCGGCGCAGCGTGAACTTATTCCGCACGGTGGACGGCGCGCGTTATGTTTCCATGTTGGGCGACGTTATTGCGCAAAAAGCCAAAACAGTCAAAAATCAGCTGCGCAGCCAAACGGGCGGCGCCGCTTTTTAATTATTCCGGGAAATAAAGCATCGCGGAAAAAGGCACGTCGATTTTTTCGCGCCCTTTCAGATTACCGATTTCCATTGACGTCACCGCGCCGACAACGTTGCCGCCGACCTGTTTTAACAAAGCGATTCCCGCCGCCAGGGTTCCGCCTGTTGCCAAAACGTCGTCAACGACGACCAGACGTTCGGACGGATCGAAATCTTCAACGCGGCATTCCATTTCATCGGTACCGTATTCCAAAGCATAAGAATAACGCACCACCGTTCCCGGCAGTTTTGAAGCTTTGCGCAGCAAAGACAAACCGATTCCCAGATTGGCGGCGACAGGCGCGGCAAAAATAAAGCCCTTTGAATCAATGGCGAACAACCGGTCAGGGTTATATTGCGCGACCAGCCGGGTCATTTTCTGCACGGTCAGCGCAAAGATTTCGGGCTGTTTAAACAATCCCGTAATATCGTAAAAATTCACGCCTTCTTTCGGAAAACCGGGAAAAGTCGGCACACAGGCGGTCAAATCAAAATCTTGCGGCATAGCAATCCTTTACAAATACAAAATGATATATCTGAAAGGTATAAAATCATTCTTCCGCCGTCAATCTTTTATCCGGTCCGGCGGAAAAAAATCAAATTCCGGGGGACAGGCGCGGAAACTAACCTCCCGCAGTTTTGGCGTTACGGTTAGTCCGCCGTCTTTTATTTGCCTTCTTCCGTCACCAAAGACAGCAGCATAATGCTGATCCGCCGGTTTTGCGGCGCTGCCGGATCGCTTTTGATGTACGGCTGGGTCGACGCTTTACCGACAACGCGGGTAATCTGTTTATCCTTTACGCCCAGCCTGATCAGCGTCCGCCTGAACGCCAAAGCGCGTTGCGAAGACAGTTCCCAATTGGAATACCCGTCCTTTCCCGCGAACGGAACAGCGTCCGTATGTCCTTCAATCGCCAAAGAATGGGGCATCTGTTTTAACACGCGTGCCAGCAATCCCGTCAGCCGCGCTCCGTTCGGCGTCAGCACGTCCGAACCGCTGATAAAAATCGGCTGGTTTAGCTGGTCTATCAACTGTATCTGCAATCCGTCCTTTGTTTCCGAAATAACCAGGCTGTCGTGCAGTTCCATTAACGCCGCGTCGGACTGCATTGCTTCTTCCAAAGCGATCCTGGCCCGGTCAAACAGTTCTTTTTCCTTTTTTACCAGCCGTTCTTGCTGCGGCGACAGCGTCGGAAATTCGTTTGAACCGTCAAATCCGGCAAACGGCATCGCCTGCGGCGCGGGCGCGGTTTCCAAAGATTCCAACCCGCCGGTCAGAATCGTTTCCCCGCCGGCCGTTGAAGAATCCATGACGGACCCGGCCGTAAAATACTGCGCTATCCCGGCCTTTTGTTCTTCGGTCGCCGTTTGCAAAATCCACATCAGCAGAAAAAACGCCATCATAGCCGTCATAAAGTCCGCATACGCAACTTTCCATGATCCGCCGTGATGATCATGAGCCCCCTTCTTTACGCGTTTAACGACAATCGGCTGTTCTTTATCGGACATAACCACCTCCCCGCATTACAGTTTTTCGCACATCGCGTCGATTTCGGCGAAAGTCGGGCGAACGTCCGGCGGCAGGGATTTGCGGGCGAATTCAACCGATACCTGCGGCGCGTATCCCTGAATATGTCCCAGCAAAGCCGCTTTGATCAGATTTAAATATTCCAGTTCCGGATTTAACGTATTGGCAACGGCGGCAGACAGCGGCGCGACAAAACCGTACGCCATCAAAACGCCGAAAAACGTTCCGACCAGCGCCGCGCCGATCAGATTCCCCAGTACTTCGGGCGGTTCGTTCAAAGCGCCCATCGTATGAATAACCCCCAGTACCGCCGCAACGATCCCCAATCCGGGCAGAGCATCGGCCACACGGTTCAAACCGGCGGACAACGCGTCCTTTTCATGTTGGATTCCTTCCATTTCGGCGTCAATGACGGCTTCGATTTCATGGGGCGCCAAAGACCCGAACGTCAGCAAACGCATATACCCCGTCATAAAATCCATTGCTTCGTGATCTTTGGTAATCAAAGGAAACTGTTTGAAAATTTCGCTTGTTTCCGGTTTTTCGACATGGGCTTCCAGCATCATGTTTCCCTTTGACCGAGCCAGGCGGAAAAAGACGTACAGCATGCCCAGCGCTTCGGAAAAGCTTTTTTTATTGTAACGCGGCGGCATAAAAATCCGCGGCAGCGTTTTAAAAGTCGCAAAAACAACGCCGGGAGGATTGGAAATCAGAAACGCCCCGAACGCCGCGCCGCCGATAATCAGAAACTCGCCGGGCTGCCACAAAACGCTGAAATGTCCGCCTCCCCATAAATAACCGCCGGCGACACTGCCGATGACAACCAATAATCCGATCAGAGGAAACATCTTCTTTCTCCTTAGCTTTTCAACGTTCTGTAAAAAAATTTGCGGTAATCTTTATTTTCTTAAAGCATTTTTTGCAAATAATCCTTAAATATACACTAAAATACCGCAAAAATGAAAGGAAACGTCATGACGGCGCAAAAAATTACCGACGAACTGTTTTTCAATCAAATGGACCGGGATTTTACGCAGAAAACCGTTCAGAATGCTCTGACCGGCTGCAACGACGGCGAACTGTTTCTGGAATACCGTTTTTCAGAACGCCTGACGCTGGACGACGGGCGGATTAAAACGTCGTCTTTTGACGCAACGGCGGGATTCGGGCTGCGTGCCGTTTGCGGCGAAACTTATGCTTACGCGATTTCGAACGAACTGACGCCGAACGCGTTGAAACAAGCCGCCCAAAGCGTTCAGCCGATCAAAACGGCCGGAACGGATCAAACGCTGTATCTGCCGGCTTTGACGGGATCCGTCCCGTTATATACAGACGCCAACCCGCTGGCCGCGACAGCGTTTGAAGACAAAGTCGCTTTGATGGGACGCATTGATTCTTATCTGCGTTCAAAGGATCCCAGAGTCGTACAGGTTTCCGCGGCTTTGTCCGGCGAATGGCAGGCGGTTAAAATCATTCAGGCCAAAGGGCGCGAAACCGATGATATCCGGCCGCTGGTCAATTTGATGATCAGCGTCGTCGTAAAGAAAGGCGACCGTATGGAAAGCGGCGCTTTTGGTTTGGGCGGACGTTATCTTTACGACAGAATTATCAGCGAAAGCGTTTGGAAATCCGCGGCCGACGAAGCTTTGCGCACGGCTTTGGTCAATCTGGAATCCGTCCCTGCCCCGGCCGGCGAAATGCCCGTTGTTCTCAGCGGCGGCTGGTGCGGCGTTTTATTGCACGAAGCCGTCGGACACGGGCTGGAAGGCGATTTCAACCGCAAAGGATCTTCCGTTTTTACGGGGAAAACCGGCGAACAGGTGACGGCCAAAGGCATTACAATCGTCGATGACGGCACGCTGCCCGACCGGCGCGGTTCGATCACCGTCGACGACGAAGGCACGACTGCACAGAGAACCGTTTTAATTGAAGACGGCATTTTAAAAAACTATATGCTTGACCGCATGAACGCGCGGCTGATGAACAAAGAACCGACCGGCAACGGGCGCCGCGAATCTTTTGCCTGCGCGCCGCAGGTCCGTATGACAAACACTTTTATGACCGCCGGCGACAAAGACCCCGGCGAACTGGTCGCTTCGGTTAAAAAAGGCATTTTCGCAAAATCATTCCACGGCGGCCAGGTTGATATCACGTCCGGCAAATTTGTCTTTACTTCGGCCGAATCTTATCTGATCGAAAACGGTAAAATTACCGCCCCGATAAAAGACGCCACTTTGATCGGCAGCGGAATCGAAGTCATGAACGCCATTGACATGGTAGCGACGGACGCCAGCCTGGACAACGGCATCGGCTCATGCGGCAAAGGCGGGCAGATGGTTCCCGTCGGCGTAGGCCAGCCGTCCGTACGCATTTCCAAAATCACCGTCGGCGGCAGCGGCGAATAGAACGTAACCTTGACGGCCGGCGCGATTTCCCGTATCCTTTTGAAAAAACAATAACAAAAAAGGATAAAAAGCTGATGTACGCTTTTTATAAAAAACATGAATATCTTTTCATCGCCGTTTTTATTCTGATTTCGCAGCTGGCCGTTCTGCCCGAACTGGGCGACCGTTACCCGGACACGGACAATTATACGCACGCCCGCCGCGCGCTGGATTTGATTCTAAGCCGGAACTGGGCGGAAACCCCGTATATGCACACGAATTACCCGTTCGGCGAAATTTTGCATTTTACGCGTATTACAGATATTTTCTGGTTGTTTTTTTCTCTGCCCGCCTTTTTGTTTTTCCCGTTGAAAGAAGCCGTTTTCTGGGGCGGTTATATTTTCCAGACCGGCGTTTTGGTTTTATCCGCCCTGGCTTTGGTCTGGGGATTAAAACCCGTTGCCGGGCCGGTGTTAAGGCTGATCGGCGTTTGTCTGTTTTTTGTACAGCCTTCCGTTACCGAAACATACATTTTAATTAAGCCGGATCATCATGCCTTAACGGCTTTTTTCGTTTTCGTCATGACGGGCGGACTGATCCGTTATCTGTATTCTCAAAACGCAAAATATCTGCGCGTCGCCGGAATCGGCGCCGGATTCTGCCTGTGGACGTCAATCGAAGGAATACTGGTGTCTTACGGGCTGTTGGCCGCTTTGGTTCTGTTATTTTTAATGAACAAAACGACAGCCAAAAACTGCGCTGTTTTTTATTTTTACTATTTTATCAGTTCTTTTATCTTTCTGGCCGTCAACCCGCCGTTTGAAGGATTCTTTTTTCCTGATAACGGGCGGTTGTCCTTTTTGCTGGTTGTCGTTATCGGTTTTACCGCTGCGGCGATGATTATCCTTTCCCTGCTGGAAGACAAAAGCCTGCTGACGTCGTTTTGGCGCAAAGCGGCCGCGACAGCACTGAACGCCGCGGTGTTCGCGGGGATTTTGTTTTTGTTTTTTCCTCCCGCCGTTGTTTTTGATCCCTATTTTCCGCCGTTTATCCGGGAAATATGGGCAAAAGACATCGTTGAGCTGCAACCCAGCATTCAAAGACCGGCCTTGTTTTTCCTGGGCAGCATGCCGTCTGTTTTGGGAATTGTCATCGGCCTTTGTATTTTCAAATTCTGTTCTGAAAAACAGCGCGGCATTTTGATTTTAACAATAATCCCGTTGCTGTTTTTAACGGGGCTGTCATTTACGGCTGTCCGGTATTCCCGCATTTCTTCGTTATTTACGCCGTATATTTTCGTTATCGCTTTTTCCCTGCGCGCCGGGCGGAAA
>JAJXEL010000222.1 GCA_021639925.1 Alphaproteobacteria bacterium
GGCGATGCCTTATAAAGACGCGCCGGAAGGGGATTTTCAAATTCCGCTGAACGCCGGGCCGAACAAAGTGTATATTACGGCCGCCGACAAAGAACGGGCGGACGGTTATATCGGCGCGGGACGGACGGTCGTTTTAAAAACAAATGACGGCCAGGTTGTTTTTGTGACGCCGAAAAATCAGGCGGATATTCAGCAGGCGCGCGTCAACTGCATGGGCTGTATTTCGCAGTGTCTGTTTTCCGGTTTCTGCCAATCGGCCGAAAACCTGTCAACGGGCAGAACGCCTGATCCGCGGTATTTTTGTATTCAGGACGCTTTGTACCGCGCGGCTCATGGCGGGTCGGTCGACGACGCTTTGCTTTTTGTCGGCGACAATGCCACCCGTTTTTCGACGGATCCTTTGTTTAAAGAAGGACGTTTGCCGACGGTAAAGGAATTTATTGCAAAGCTGTTGGTCGGCGATTGATTTATTGACTGAAAAGGGAGCGTTAGCTCCCTTTTTTGAATCAATAAAAATAGATTGAACTCTTAAAAAAGAAGCTTTATCTTAATATAAAGAGCTTTTTACGGAGAAGAAAATGAAAAAAACGACACGTCCTTTTGCCTGGACAGTTGATATTTTACGGCGGGCCAAGCTGCGTCCGACATGCCAGCGCATGGGACTGGTCAAGTTATTGTTCGGCTGCGGGCATCGGCATGTCTGCGCCGAAGAGTTATATAAAGAAGCCAAAAGAAACGGCATTAACCTGTCTTTGGCGACTGTGTACAATACTTTGAACCAATTTAAGGAATCCGGTCTGCTGCGCGAAATTTTAACGGGCAGCGATAAAGCTTATTTCGACACAAACTTAACGCCGCATTTCCATTTGTTTTTTGAAAAGGACGGCCGTGTGGAAGATCTGCCGCCGGAACAAATCCACGTCCGTCTGTCAGACGATTTGCTGGCAAGCGCGGATATCAAATCCGTTGACGTCGTTGTGCGGGTGTGAATTATTCAAACACTTCGTCGGGGTAAACGCCCCACAGTCGGCTTTTAAAAACCCACCCCTGAAAATGGTCGAATTCTACTTTGCACAGGCCGACCGCAGCCGGACATAACATCAGCCGCCCGATCGCGCCGGATTCGATTTTGGCCAAAGGCAGCGCGTCTTCGCTGGCCGCTCGTAACAGCAGGCTGTCTTGTTTGACGCGTACGGTTCTGCGTCCGGACAACATCGGCTGGTAAATCCAGCCTTCTTTGCCGTTAAAATCTTTTATTCTGCGCCATGTTTCAAATTCCGCCGTTATTTCGACGGGCAGATCGCTTTTTAAATATACCCATTCGACCGGATAACGGAATCCCGGGCCCGTGCGCAGGTTAACCTGGTTGGAGCGCAAAGAAACAAAACGCGGCAAAGGCAGGCCGGTCTGCGCCTGCGCCTGCGCTGAAAAAAGAAAAATAAAAATTAAAACCGATAAAAACATGCTATACGCCGGTTGAACCGAATCCTCCGTCGCCGCGGCGGGTCGGCGCCAGTTTTTCGATTTCGTGCCATTGGGCCTGAATGACGGGCGCGATAACCATTTGCGCGATTCTCATGCCGCGTTTAAGCAGAAACATTGTGTCACCGGCATTATACAGGACGACAAAAATTTCGCCGCGGTAATCGGCGTCAATCGTGCCGGGCGAATTTAAAACGATAATTCCTTCTTTCCAGGCCAGCCCTGAACGGCTGCGGATCTGCGCTTCAAATCCGGACGGCAGGGCAATGCTGATTCCGGTCGATACTTTTTCACGGCCATGCGGAGGAATGGTAATTGTTCCGGGAATCGCCGCGTATAAATCCATTCCGGCGGATTCTTCGGTCGCGTAGGCGGGCAAAGGAAAATCTGCGCCGGCGCCGTGGCGGAAAACGGGAATTGAAATCTTTTTCATCGCACACCTTTCCATTTTTGTGGATTTTTAGCATAAAAGGATTTATAAAAG
>JAJXEL010000071.1 GCA_021639925.1 Alphaproteobacteria bacterium
TTCATCAGCACATGAAAAACCGCCGCCCTATCCATAACGTCACGGTACACGGCGCGCATATAGGGCTTTTTCTTCATCAGATTGCCCAGCATGACCGGCGGATAACCGTGCATCATCATAATAACGGGAATATCATGATCCTGTTTATACAGCACGTTCACCAGATCAACCATAAAATAGCAAATAATAACGTCCGGCTTTTCTGCGGCGATTACTTTTTTAAAACGCGCCGTCGGCCGAAACAGCTTGCCGCGCAAAAAACGGTAAAGGTTAAAGAACGGATTGTTCGTTTTGGCGTTCAGGTTAATAAATTGAACGCCGTCGTCCAGCGTCACGCCGCTGCCCTGCTTTTTATAACTGTCGCAAACGACGGTTACATCAAACCCGATACGATGCAAAGAATTGACAAACTGCGCTAAAAACTTTGTATTCAGGACATTTCTGTCCTTGACAACCATGACCTTCATTTTGCCGCCTTTCGGAATCAGGACAAAAACCGCTTTTATTTTTTATGTTTTAGAGTAACTTAACTAAAAGATCAAATCAAAACAAAAGGACAGCGAATGAACGTTTTAGTGACAGGCGGCGCGGGATTTATCGGATCGCATACGGTTGACAGGCTGGCGGGCCTGGGGTTTGACGTGGCCGTCATTGACAGAAACGAACCGAAATACAAAAACGATCAGGCCGTTTATTATCGGCTGGATTTAAATGATCCGGCCATATCCGGCGTTTTTGAAAAACATAACTTTGATTACGTCATTCACCTGGCGGCGCAGGCGTCCGTCGCCGTATCGGTCGCCGATCCCGTCCGCGACGCTTTGGATAACGTTATGGCTTCCGTGCGCGTGATCGAACTGTGTAAAAAACATCATGTCAAAAAAATCGTCGTATCGTCCAGCGCCGCTTTGTACGCCGCGCCGCAATACCTGCCGGTCGACGAAAAACACCCCGTCAGCTTTTTATCGCCTTATGCCGTTTCAAAACATACGATGGAAGAATACGTCAAACTGTCGGGGCTGGATTATATTATTTTCCGCTATGCCAACGTTTACGGCCCCCGTCAGGACCCGCACGGCGAAGCGGGAGTCGTTTCAATCTTTATTGAAAAAATGATCAAAAACCTGCCGTTGGAAATCCACGGCGACGGCGAACAGACGCGCGATTTCGTTTATGTCGCAGACGTTGCCGAAATGAACTGTCGCGCTTTGACGTCACAGGGAAAAAACATGACGCTGAACGTATCGACAAACACGCAGACCAGCGTCAATGCTTTGTTCGCATTGATCGGCGAAAATACAAACTACACGCTGCCGCCGCGGCGTTCGCCGGCGCGTGCGGGCGATATCAGGCACAGCGTTTTAAATAACGCTTTGGCCGCCGAAGCGCTGGGATTTGCGCCCGAAACGACACTACGCCTGGGGCTGGCCGAAACCGTCCGTTTTTTTAAAAGCCACATTTAGCCGTATCCCGGCCCCCTGACATATTTTTTAATTGCGCTTCGCCCGCTTTTCTTTAAAATGATTAAAAAAAGCGAAAAGGATCAATGCGATGAAAGTTATTATTATCGGCGGAGGCGCCGGCGGGTCAAGCTGCGCCGCCAGGTTAAGGCGTTTGGACGATTCGGCAGAAATTACCGTTTTTGAAAAGACAAAAGAAACGTCTATCGCCAGCTGCGGTCTTCCTTATTATATCGGAAATGTCATTGCCGAACGCGACAAGATGCAGGTCGCCGCGCCAGATTTATTCAAAAACCTGTTCAATATTGATCTGAAAACCGAATGTGAGGTCACAGCCGTCAATCCTGAAAAAAAGACCGTTACAACGGCGGACGGCAGCGAACACCCTTATGACAAACTGGTCATTTCCGGCGGGGCGAAACCGTTTATCCCGCCGATTGACGGTTTGGAAAAGTTACCCTGCTTTGTTGTCAAACATTTGTCCGATGCCGATAAAATCAAAGATTTCATCAAAACCGGAACCGTTAAAACCGCAGTTGTCATCGGCGGCGGTTTCATCGGCGTCGAAGTCGCAGAAAACCTGAATCACGCGGGAATAAAAACGGCTTTGGTCGAATTATCGGATCAGATCCTGACGCCTTTGGATCATGACATGGCCTGCCCCGTACAGCAAAAGATGACAGATCAAGGCGTTGATTTGTACCTGTCCGACGGATTAAAAGAAATAACCGAAACCGGTCTGATTTTAAATTCCGGTAAACACATTCCGGCCGACATGGTTGTTTTGGCGATCGGCGTTCGCCCCGACACGGACTTTTTAAAACAAAGCGGAATTGCCTTGACAGATCGCGGGGCTATCCTGACCAACGAATTTATGCAGACAAACTTTCCCGACATTTATGCCTGCGGGGACAATGCGGCCGTATCTGATTTTGTTTCCGGCCAAAGCGTTATGATTGCTCTGGCCGGTCCGGCAAACCGTCAGGGGCGGCTGATTGCCGATCATATCGCGGGCAAACCGTACCCTTACAAAGCGACGCAGGGAACGGGCATTGTCAAAGTTTTCAATCTGGCCGCCGCCTTTACGGGAAACAACGAAAAACAGCTGCAGCGTTTAAATATTCCTTATGAAAAAATGGTTATTACTTCGGCTTCCCATGCCGGATATTATCCCGACGCGCAAGAGCTGACTTTGAAGGTATTATATGACAAAGACGGTAAAATTCTGGGCGCGCAGGCCGTCGGCACCCAAGGCGTCGATAAACGCATTGATGTGATTGCCACTGTCATGCGTTTAAACGGAACGGCGCAAGACCTGCGGGACGCCGAATTATGCTATGCCCCGCCCTATTCTTCGGCAAAGGATCCCGTTAACATGATCGGCATGGCGATTGAAAACGCCCGCGAAGGACTGGTTGCGCCGTGCTTTGGGACGGATTTTGCGGATATGTTTGTTTTAGACGTCCGCCCCGCCGAAATGTACCAGGCCGGCCATATTGACGGCGCGGTTAACATTCCTGCCGCGCAGATCAGAAAACGCCTGGACGAATTGCCGCGCGACAAAACGATTATGGTTCATTGCGTCAAAGGCTATACCAGCTATGTCGTCGCCCGTATTTTGATGCAAAACGGCTTTAAAAATGTTCTCAGCTATGCCGGCGGGTGGTCTTATTACAAAAAACAGCAATAAAGGAAGAAATCCGATGGCAGACGAGCTTTACAAAAACCAAGTCGATCTGAGCGACGTTCCCGATAACGCCGTTATCGTAGACGTCAGAAACGGCAGCGAACATTCGGACATGGCGTTAAAACGCAAACATTATTTTGTCGAACTGCCCCGTTTTGACGCGGCGGCGTTTATTAAAAACCATGGTTTAACCGGCGAAACCGTTTACGTTTTATGCCAAAGCGGAAAAAGGGCTTCCGCTGCCGCCCGGAAACTGGAAGAAGCCGGGTATAAAAATGTCGCGATTATCAAAGGCGGCATGAACGCCGTCAGCCAAAACACGGACGCCGTTGCAAAACGTTCCGTGATTTCGATCGAACGCCAGGTCAGAATAATCGCGGGATCGCTTGTTTTGGCCGGCAGTATTTTGTCTTTGACGCTAACGCCGCTGGGATCCGTTCTTTCGGGGCTGATCGGCTGCGGCCTGTTGTTCGCGGGACTGACAAATTCATGCGCCATGGCCGTTGTTTTATCAAAAATGCCGTGGAATAAATAAAGTGAAAGCTGATTTGAAAATAAAATATTTTTTGCTTGCACAGCGGAAATAATTCTTATATCTTTCCGCTTGCGCCGCCGCTGTAGCTCAGTGGTAGAGCACTTCCTTGGTAAGGAAGGGGTCGCGTGTCCGATTCACGCCAGCGGCACCATTTAAAAGCCTTGTGTTCTGCCGGATACAAGGATTTTTTTATTTTAATTCGAAATCGGCGATTGTCTTTTAAAATTGCATCAGGGAGTTATGAAAATGTCTGATTCCAAATCCCGGCAGAACAAGCTGGAAAAACAGGCGGAAATGCTGCGCCACAACCTGACCCTGCGCAAAAGGCAGATTGAAGAACGCGAACGGCTGAAAGAAAAAAAATCCGGCGAAAAACAGCTAAATCCGCCCGAAGAAGGGAAATGACTTGCTCTGCCGGCCCGAGTAGATTAAAAAGATCTGTGTTTTAGCTGTACTTTATAAGGTAACCGAATGGATCGTATTCGTATTATCGGCGGCGCCGCGTTAAACGGCAAAATTAAAATCAGCGGCGCAAAAAACGCGGCTTTGCCGTTAATGGCCGCCAGCCTGTTGTCCGCAGAAACGCTGACGCTGACAAACCTGCCTCATCTGGCGGACATCATGACAATGACAAACCTGCTGGCCCAGCACGGGGTAAAGCTGACTTTGACGGATTTGGACGGCGGGGCTTTGTGTTTTGACGCGTCCAATATTTTCAACCTGAAAGCGCCGTATGAAATCGTGCGGAAAATGCGGGCGTCCATTTTGGTCTTAGGACCTTTGCTGGCGCGGTTCGGCAAAGCGAAAGTTTCTTTGCCCGGCGGCTGCGCCATCGGGACGCGGCCGGTTGACCTGCACTTGTCCGCTTTGGAAAAAATGGGCGCGGAAATCAGGATCAAAGAAGGATATATCATCGCCTTTACCAACAAAAAACGGTTAAAAGGAACGGAAATCCTGTTTCCGAAAGTCACCGTCGGCGGAACGGAAAATATTTTAATGGCCGCGACTTTGGCCGAAGGGCGCACCGTCATTAAAAATGCCGCCCGCGAACCGGAAATTACCGACCTGGCAGAATGCCTGATCAAAATGGGCGCAAAAATTCAGGGATTGGGAACCGATACGCTGATTATCGACGGGGTAGACAAGCTGCATGCCGCCGTTCACAAAGTCATCGCCGACAGAATCGAAGCGGCGTCTTATGCCATAGCGGCCGCGATTACGCGCGGCAAAATCGAAATTGTCGACGCGCCGCTGAACATCATGGCGGCCGTTGCCCATGTCCTGACCGATATCGGGGTAACGATTACGGAAACGGAAAACGGATTTGTTTCCGATGCGTCCGACGCTTACCTGATCGGCACGGACGTTATGACCGAACCGTATCCCGGTTTTCCGACCGACGTTCAGGCGCAGCTGACGGCTTTGCTGACGACGGTCAGCGGCGCTTCGCTGATTACGGAATCCATTTTTGAAAACCGGTTTATGCATGTCCCCGAACTGGCGCGCATGGGGGCGAATATTAATGTGCACGGCGTATCGTCGGCGATTGTCCGCGGCGTGCCGCATTTATCCGGGGCCGAAGTCATGGCAACGGATCTGCGCGCGTCTATGGGGTTGATTTTGGCCGGATTGGCTGCTGAGGGCGAAACAATCGTCAACCGCGTTTACCATTTGGACCGGGGATATGAACATCTGGAAGAAAAGCTGTCTTCCTGCGGGGCGCGCATCGAACGTTTGCACGGGGAATAAAATGCCGAAACTGATTATTGCTCTGCCCAAAGGGCGGATTTTAGAAGAAACCATTCCTTTTTTTAACGCTGTCGGCATAAAACCCGAGGCCGCTTTTTTTGACAAAGATTCTCGTCTGCTGCGTTTTAAAACGAATCTGGACGATGTCGAATTGATCCGCGTGCGCAGTTTTGACGTTGCGACTTTTGTGGCTTTCGGGGCCGCGCAGCTGGGCGTCTGCGGCAACGACGTTCTGGCTGAATTTGATTATCCCGAAATTTACGCGCCGATAGATCTGGGAATCGGAAAATGCCGCATGTCTGCCGCGGCCCCCGCGGGATATGCGCAAGACGATCTGGCGCGCGCGGGGCATGTCCGCGTTGCGACAAAATATCCGAACATCACCAAAAAATATTATCAGTCCAAAGGCATTCAGGCGGAATGCGTCAAGTTGTCCGGCGCAATGGAACTGGCCCCGACGATCGGTTTGTGCCACAGGATTGTCGACGTTGTTTCTTCGGGCGCGACGTTAAAAGCCAACGGACTGATCGAAATAGACCACATTCTGGACGTTTCCGCGCGGCTGATTGTCAACCGGACGGCGTTTAAGACCAGAACCACCGAACTGACCGGCTGGCTGGATAAATTTAAAGGAGCTCTTGATGACTTTAACGCTTGATATTCGTGACCCGGACTTTGAACGGGATTTTTCGGCCTTTTTGGATTCAAAACGCGAAAATGCCGCCGACGTCAACGCCGTCGTTTCCGAAATATTGGAAAACGTCCGCCGGCGCGGGGACAAAGCCGTCCTGGATTACACCAATAAATTTGACCGGCTGGATTTGACGGAACAGACGATGCGAATCAGCGACGAAGAAATCGAACAGGCGGTCGCCGCATGTGACAAAGAAACGCTGGACGCTTTATATCTGGCGGCGGAAAGGATTGAAGCTTTTCATGAAAAGCAACTGCCCGAAAGCCATTTTTTCAATGATGAAACGGGCGCTTTGCTGGGGTGGCGCTGGACGCCGGTCATGGCGGCGGGATTGTACGTGCCGGGCGGCACGGCGGCTTATCCGTCTTCGGTATTGATGAACGCGATCCCCGCAAAGGTCGCGGGCGTCAAACGCATTGTCATGGTTGTGCCGGCCCCGGACGGAAAGATCAACCCGCTGGTTTTGGCGGCGGCCGACTGCGTCGGAATTGACGAAATTTACCGTATCGGCGGCGCGCAGGCGATCGGCGCTTTGGCCTTCGGCACGCAGACAATCAAACCGGTCGATATGATCGTCGGACCGGGAAACGCTTTTGTTGCCGCGGCAAAACGGCAGGTTTTCGGGCGCGTCGGAATTGATATGATCGCCGGTCCGTCGGAAATTCTGGTCATAGCCGATAATTCGGCCGATCCCGAATGGGTGGCTGCGGATTTATTATCCCAGGCGGAACACGACGTTTCCGCCCAGTCCATTTTGATCACCGACGATTCCGGCTTTGCCGAAAAAGTCAAAGACGAAGTGGAAAAGCAGTTAAAAACCCTTTCCCGGGAAGCAATCGCCAGAAAAAGCTGGGAAGATTACGGAGCCGTCATTCTGGTCGAAAACATCGCGGAACAATTCGGCCTTTTGGCGGACAGAATTGCGCCGGAACATTTGGAACTGTGCGTCAAAGATCCGGAAGAACTCTGCAAACGCGTCCATCACGCGGGATCTGTTTTCCTGGGATACCATACGCCCGAAGCCGTCGGCGATTATATCGGCGGACCGAATCATGTGCTGCCGACGGCGCGCAGCGCGCGGTTTTCATCGGGGTTGGGCGTTCAAAGCTTTATGAAACGCACGACGATTTTGTCATGTACGGATAAAACCTTGAAAGAAATCGGCCGCGCCGCCGTTTTACTGGGCGAAGCCGAAGGGTTGACCGCACACGCCAATTCAGTGCGCAAACGGCTGAACGCTTAACTTTATTCCTTTATTTTCCTGCCGGTTTTGGTATAATTCGTAAACACAGCCGAAAAGGAGTTTACAATGAATAACTTCATACCCCGCCGGTATAATTATACTTTGGAAACCGGCGTTGTCGGAACAGACGATGAAAACATCGCCAATATTCTGTATAACATCAACCGTATGGAAATGAAGGCTTCTTTTCTTTCGGAAACACGCGGCGACATGCAGGACGCTTTAGGCGACGTTTTTTTCATGATCACGGATTCCAAAGTACATTTGAACCGCTTTATCAAAGAATTCAGTGAAAAGCTGGATCCGGACACAACCGCCGCCGTCACAACAGCCGTGGACAATGCTCTGGAAGCCGTACGGGCGGCAGAAACGCCGGACAGCGATCCGAACGATCTGCATTCGGCAATGTTGTCCGCGTATAAAAAGTTGTCCGCCGTTATTCCGTTTTTACAGGCTTTGAACGATCAGGCCGTTGGAAAAGTTTAAGATATTTCCCGTTTCCCGCAGGAGAAAACCATAA
Source organism: Alphaproteobacteria bacterium (assembly GCA_021639925.1). Taxonomy (GTDB): domain Bacteria; phylum Pseudomonadota; class Alphaproteobacteria; order CAAGCB01; family CAG-977; genus UBA11549. The sequence continues at coordinate 7,889 of JAJXEL010000071.1, forward strand.
TGAGCAACGAAGAAAAACTTTTAAAAGAAACGAACAAAGTCCTGAACGAACTGGCGATGAGCTGCCGTTCTTTTGACGAATATCAGGCTCAGACGCGGGAATATCTTGAAACGCTGGGCATACAGCCTTTGACGGCGAAAAGCCTGAAACGTTACTACGATCACTTTTCTGAAAAATACAGCCGCCATGAAAAACATATTTGCGACGTTGCCAAAAGACTGGTTGCGACCAATGACAATATTACGGTCACCCCCGAACAAAAGGCGCGAATGGAAATCAACGACATCGGCGAAAACATAGCGAAAGGGCCGCATTTAACCATTTTGGACGGCGGTCCCGGCGCCGGGAAATCGTTCAGTCTGGGTAAATCCATGGACGCGGCCGGCGCTCCCGTAATTTGTCTGGGGGCTACGGAATCCGCGGCGGCGGGATTGTACGGCGATATGGCGAAAATCAGCAGGGGACATGCGGAAAAAGGGGAAAAAAGCGTTCCGGTTTTAGGCGGATTGACGGTTGACCAGTTTCTTAATCCCAGAACAAGCGAAGAAAAAATCAAACGAAATAAAATAGATATGATGTTCCGTTCCGATCCGAAACCGATCCTGATGGTAGACGAATCCGGACTGCTGGGGCATAAGGAAATGGACGCCATATTGAATCATGCGAATATGCGGGGCGTAAAAATAATTTTAGCGGGGGATTCCCAGCAAATTCCGCCGGAAAAAGGACAGCCCTTTAAAATATTGGCGGAAAGTTTAAAAGACACTCCCGCCTATGTCAACGCGCCGTACGTATTCAGACAGGGCGATTTTATCGACAAAGCGATTACGTCCGGCGTTTATCACGGCAACAATTCCGATCAGCCGGCAATTTCGACGGCCATGGCCGTTGAATTTATGATCGCGGCTTATGACGTCGGCGATCCGAAATTTTCCGACCGCACTTATACCAAAGACGGCAAGGAAAAGGAATTTACGTTCAAACAGTATATGCAGGAAAAATACGCCGGCATGGACAAAGCGGCGGCGACGGCAGCGTATGTCGGGGAATTGTCCGGCAAAGCGCAGGATTTCTTTGGCGGCAGCAAAGAAAAAATACTGGCCGCCTTAAAAGCCGGACCGTCCGCCGAACAAGACGAAAACGGTCATTTACAGTATGACAAATATGTTTGCGCCGCTTTGATGTGCCAGACAATGGGGATACAGGCCTATGACCTGCGCGGCAAAATCAGGACGGAAGACAACGCGGCCGACGCCGCAGCGTTGGATTTTGCCGAAAATTACATGAAGTCGCTGGAAGAAGGACGGGCCAAACGCCAGAACAAAGAAAACAAAACGGCGCAGAAAGAAGGCCGCGCCCCCGTAACGGTCGGTTTTGAATACCCGGACGGCAAACTGGCCATAACGGCGACTAAAGAAGAAGCAAAAGAATTAAACATGGCTATTCGCAGAAAAATGGGAAAAACAGAACCGTTAACCGAAGGCGAACCCATTATTCTGGCTGACGGCAAGCGTATGTTGGCCACGCGCGACCAGGCGGAAAATCCGCCGGCAGGGTTTGCGTTTGCCTACGCTTTGGACGTGACCACGACACAGGGCATGTCACAAAACGGAAAAGTGACCATGATCGTCAGCAAAGAAACGCAAAACAATTTGCAGGGCGGTGAAATTCTGGTCGGCGCCACGCGTCACAAAGGCGATTTTGAAATCCGTATTTCCGCCGATGCGGATAAAGATAAATTCTTTAAAGACTCCGAAAAACAATTCGCCGCCGTTCGTATCAAAAGCAGCGAATTTGTTCCGGATTTATATCTTGCGGCAAAAGGCGACGAACAAAAAGCCGGACATAAACAAGCGAAAGCCGAACAAAACAGATCCGCTTCCGCAAAAGGGATTCATCGGCATTTGATGTCGATGTCGGCTGCTTCTTCCCAGAAACAACAGGCCGCGCCCAATATTTTGCAAACCAGAAGAAATCAGCTGACCATATGAAGAAACGGGAATATTTTCCCGTTTTTTTATATTTATGCTACAAAGCATTGACATGTACTTTATAATGACTTAAAGTTTTGTTGTTTTTTTGAGGTTTTGGGAAGGCGGATTACAAC
>JAJXEL010000223.1 GCA_021639925.1 Alphaproteobacteria bacterium
TCTTCTTTTTCTAACGGCAGGATTTGCGTCGTTTTTCCGGCAATAACGATCCGGTCGATTTTTATCCGCTGTTGCGGTTGAACCGAAAATGTCAAGATCATCTGGTGCAGTTTTTGAACGGGAACGTCAAAAAAGACAAAATCCGACGTCTTGGGGCAAAAGGTCTTTTCCAAAGAATATTTTTGAATATTTTCATTTTTATTCTGCGTGTAATTCAGATAAACCCGCGCGCCTGCGTCAGAAAAAGCGTGAAAACTGACGTGGACTGTCGGCGACAGGTAAAAAGGAACGGTCAACAGCATAGAAAAAAGCGTACAAATCAGGCTGAAAACGATATGTTTTTTCATTGATGTTCCTCCGCCTGTTTTTCAGCGTCTGTTTGCGGCGCTGCGCAGAAAGCAAAAACAACCGGCATTGCGGTAATGACCGGCAAGAACAAACGCAGCATTCCGTTTAACGGAGAAGCGATGCAGATCAGAACGGACATTACCGATGCTGTCAGGTAAAGCAGTTTTTTACGCTGTCCCGACGTATAAACATAAAGTCCCAGCAGCGCCAGCAGCCAGGTATATACCGGCGCTCTGACCCCGGCATAAAGCAAAGAAGACGCCATTTCGTCATTATAAAAAGTATTGATGGCAGTTCTGGCGTTTTCGAATCTGTTGGGCGCGGCGGTACAAAACAAGGGATCGAAAGGTTCGCTTTGTTCTATGACAAAATACGGCGTAAAGGCGTAATAACCGAAGCTGTTGGCCATTGTCGCCTGAAGGCCTGTCAGCGGGTGTCTGAAAAACAATTTCGCCGCGGTTTTCAAATAGGCCGCCAGTTTTTTGTTTTCTTCCGGATCTCCTTCTATCTTATAGGTTTTTTTCGTATACGCCGCAGTCAACGGAGCATAATCGCGGATTATGTCCGAAATGTCCAAAACACGGCTGATTGTCCGGTATTCTTCCGCCGTAATGTCGGACGGGCGGGTTTTCAGGTAACGCGCCGTTTGTTGGAACGGAATAGATAAGGCTTCTTTTTTCGGGCCCTGCGCATATCCTAATGACAGAAAAACAACCTGATTAAGCAAAAAGAAGCAGCAGACGGCCGTTCCCGTTAAAAAGGCCGTTATTTTCTTTGTTTTACCGGGGATATCCGAAAATAACAGCATCGCCGCGATCGTCGGCAGTGCGACAAATATTCCGTTGCGCCGCAGCAGGCAGACCAGCAGAAAAACAACGGCATAAGCGCAGAGCTGTCTGTTTTTGACAAAATATCTTTCGGGGGCATACAGGCCGGACAGTGTCTGTAATATAAAAAGAGTTGTTATGCCGGCGTAAAGGGTGTCTTTCATATCCCAGATGGCAATAAAGCCGCCGACCGGGTAAACGGAAAAGAAAATCAGGCAGGCCAGCTGAAAATAAAAATTCAATCCCAGTTGTTTTATACGATTCAGACACAATGCGAAAATAAAAGCGCAAACGCAGGATTGCAGGGCAGTATAAAAATAAATGCCGAGATTGTAATCTTTGATCCGGCTGCCCGCCTGAAAACAAGCGCTGATCAAAAAAGTCGACAATACGGGGTGTCTTTGCGATTTTGGCAGCAAATCCATTGTTTGTTTGATCTGGCCTTTGGAATCCCAGGGAAAAATACCCGGATAATACAGAAAATGCCACGGCAGCCAGCAGATCAGGATAATTAAAAAAGCGCATAACACCGTATGGCGGCGGTAAAAACCAACCAGGCGCGGCATGTATTGCCGTCCCGTGTACGGTTTGAAAAAAGAACGGCCGGACATGAATTTAAAAAAGCACAGGCCGATTGTATAAAATAAAATGCCCTGTCCGATGACGCCGATGAGGCAGAGCAATGAATTTTGCGCGATAAAATCCCATGAATCAAAACGGTACAGGCAAAGAGATAAAAGATTTACCGTGCCGAAAATTAT
>JAJXEL010000072.1:0-758 GCA_021639925.1 Alphaproteobacteria bacterium
AAATTATGGCGAATAAAGAAGCTGTAAAAAATCAAAGTTTAGCCGCCAGATTTGTTCAAGCGCAAAAATTTGCCGCAGGACAGGGCCGCTGATTAAAAAAGCTCCGGGAACGGAGCTTTTTTTATGCTTTCATAGAAAATCGCGTTTCCATTCAATATTTTCACGGATTTTTTTCGCCGGGTTTCCGGCAATGATAATATTTTTTTCTTTGAAATGCTTTGTAACGACAGAGGAAGCGCCGACAACTGAATTATCAGCAACGGAAGCGCCTTTTAAAAAAACGACACGCTGTCCGACCCAGACATGGTCGCCGATTGTAATGCCCTGCGGTTTGTTCAGCAGTTCTTTCGTTGTTTTATCCAGGATAACGTGCCCGTCGCTGGGACGGAAAAGGATTTCGTCAGACAACATGCAGTCTTTGCCGATTGACAAAAAATTTCTATGTCCTTCCGCCATACGGATAACGGCACCGTTAACCGAAGTGCCTTCCTGGATTTGCAGATCAGACTGATTATCGATAAATGTATCCAAAGACAATATTGTATTTTGTTTGAAAATGACCCGGCTGGCATTGCCGATGACCAGGCATACATGTTTAAAACGGCAGGGTTCATGTATTTCCAGGCGGTTTGCGCGGCCGATGAAAGTTAAGGAAATACCGTCCAGAAATTCCGGGTTAACCCTTTTTTCCCCGTCCGGCGTGTAAACAACAACGGTATTATCGCCGTTATAATCAATAACAGGAGTATAAGGAAAAG
>JAJXEL010000072.1:768-8076 GCA_021639925.1 Alphaproteobacteria bacterium
AAAAGTTTTTTTCTTAATTGTTGTTATGGGAACGGGCTGCGTTTTATTGCGCCGTGCTTTTGATGGAAAAATAGCGCATAACAAAGAAAACACTGCTTTTTTCATAACCTTCTTTATCCCAAAAAACCGCCTGAAACAGGCGGTCGGGGAGTTAGAAAATCACATATAGCAATGACCCTTTTGATCTTTAGGATTCAAAAAATCCCTGAACATATATCAAAAGCTCCCCGACCATAGAAAAGGTCGGGGATATTTTCCGCATTTGCTATAAACAAAACGGTTCGACGCATATCTGCGCCGGCTATGTGAGAGCTTTCTAAGACTCCGCGCCTGCCAAGGCACTTGTTTTGCAAGTTTTGCAAAACCTATTTCAGTATAACCAGTAAAGGAAGAGAAATAAACAAGAAAAAACCCTTAGCGCGTGTCTTTTTTCCGCCGCGCTTGGATTGCAGGGATACTGCGGGTTTTGAAAATAAAAACCCCCGCGGGGCGGGGGCATTTTTTCAGTATAGGTATTTCGGCCGTTTGACATATTGCCCGAACCCCGGTTCGGCCAACAAAGAACCATTATCATAGACAATTTTGCCGTGTGAAAGGGTATAAACGGCACAGCCTTTGACCGTTACGCCTTCAAAAACGCTGAAATCAACGTTCATGTGGTGCGTTTTGGCCGAAATGGTTTTTTCTTTTGCCGGATCCCACACGACAATATCGGCGTCCGCGCCGGTTTCGATACGGCCTTTTTTGGGGTAGATATTAAAGATCCGCGCCGCATTGGCCGAAGTCAGCGCCACAAATTCATTTGGCGATAAACGGCCGGTATTAACGCCGAAATGCCATAAAATGTCCAGCCGGTTTTCAACTGTGCCGCAGCCGTTCGGAATTTTGGTAAAATCGTTTTTCCCGACAGCTTTTTGTTCGTTTCTAAACGGGCAGTGGTCAGTCGCCACGACTGAAATTGTTTTGGCATGCAGCGCATTCCATAACGGTTCCTGATGTTCTTTCGGACGGTAAGGAGGGCTCATGACATGGGCGGCGGCAAACGTAAAGTCCGGATCAAAATATACGGATTCGTCAACGGTTAAATATCCCGGGCAGGTTTCGCCGTAAACTTTTATGCCGGCGGTTTGGGCGCGGCGCACGGCGTCAACCGAATCTTTGCATGACATATGGACGACATAAATCGGACAGTCAACCATTGACGCCAGCATAATCGCGCGCGCTGTCGCTTCGCCTTCGACCTTTGCGGGGCGGGACATCGGGTGTCCGGCCGGGGCACGGATTCCTTGCGCCAGCAGCCTGCGCTGCATAAATTCGATCATATCGCCGTTTTCCGCATGGACTTCCGGCATCGCGCCGATTTTCCGGCAATGTTCAAAGCCCAAAATCAGCTTTTCGTCCGGCAGCATTAAAGCGCCTTTTGCCGACAGGAAAAATTTATAAGTGTTAATGCCTTCCTGCGTTGTAAATTGTTCCATTTCTGCGGCGATTTTGTCCGACCAGGCCGTAATATTCATATGGAAGGAATAATCGACGGCTGATTTTTGCGCCCGTTCGCGCCAGGCGTGATAAGCGGGAAACATTGACGGATCATTTTTATCGGGGACGACGTAATCAATAATCATTGTTGTTCCGCCTGAAGCGGCGGCGGCGGTTCCGGTAAAGAAATCGTCGCTGGATACTGTTCCCATGGACGGCAGCTGCATGTGCGTATGCGGATCGAGCCCGCCCGGCATGACCAAAGCGCCGGACACGTCAATAACTTGTGTGCCGGCCGGCAGATCCAAATTCGCGCCGACAGCTTTGATCATACCGTCTTCACAATAAACGTCAGCGCAAAACGACCGGTCGGCATTAACAACCGTTCCGCCTTTTAAACAGATTCCCATTTTTAAAAAGCTCCTTGAAAGAAATAAAAAATTTAATGATAATCATACCATAAAAACAAAAATCGTCGTTACTTTTTTATACAGCCGGGTAAAAATTATGGATACGGAAAAAAAAGTTTTCCAATATATGTTTTTAATTTTGTTCGCAGCTATGACGAGCTATACGTTTTTACTGCGGACTGCTTTTTATAATGAAGAAGGACTGCCGCGCCAGCCGGGCGTTTTACGGGTTATGGGGGAAAATCTGGCGGGGGATTATGCTCTGTTCCGTCTGCTGGAAAACAAAACGCCGCCGCAAGAGGCTTATCAAAGTGAAAAAGTGTCCCGTTTTTTATATAAGACGGCTCATATAGACAATTATTTCGTTTCTTTTGCTTCGCCGATGAAATCTTTTGTGTTTGTTCCTTGGCTGTCTGTCCCTTATGACGGGTTTTGTGAAACATGGATTTTCTGGGGGATATTTTTATTCGGTATTGCTTTATATTCTTTATTTCCCGTGACAAAAGCCCTGCTTTTGATGTTTGCTTTGCCGGCGGGATTCCTCAGTTTTATAACGGGCGGGTGGGGAATATATGCCGCCGCCGGAGTTATTTTGACACTGTCTTTGGCTGAAAAACACCCTAAATGGGCCGGTTTTTTCGGCGCTTTGTGTGTCATTGAACCCGTTACTTTTGTTTTGGTTGCGGCGGCTTTGATTGTGCGCCGCCAGACGAAAGCGGCGGTTTTTTGTGTTGCCGGAGCTCTGGCCGTCGTTTTTTTCAGCGCGGGACGATATGGCGCGGACGCTTTCGGCGCGGCGCTGTCTGCGGCTGTTAAAGTGCTGCAGGATCGGCCGTGCATCTTTTCTTCTTTGTTTGCTTTGCTGAACTGCAGCGGCGTTTCTTTTGCGGCCGCGGTTGTTCTTCAGACGTTGTTGACCGTTGCCGTTTTGTATGGCGCTGTCCGGCTGATGCGAAAACAATCTTGCCCGCCTGCTGTTCAGAATGCTTATTTATGCGCGGCCGGGTGTTTGATTTCGCCGTTTTTCGGTTTGGCCGATTTCGGACTGCTTTATGCCGGCGTAGCTTTTTTAATCAAAGATTCGGAACAAAGAGGCTTTTTAAAAGGAGATTTCTGGTTTTTCACAGCGGCATTCGCTTCAATTTATTTTGAAAACTTTTTTTTGCAGCTAACAGGCGCGCCGTTTCAGCCCGTTTTAGCTGTATGGCTGCTGTTGACGGCTTATCGCCGGCGCTATTAACAATCATAGTTCCGCGGCAAAGACAATCGGTTTACCGGCTTCGAACAGCCGGCGCTGTTCTTTTTCTTTCAGGGAATATCTGTAAAGAATGTTGTTTTGAGCAAAAAGCAGGCTTTCCCCATTATTGGAAAACGACAGGGCCGTGACGCCGTCTGTTTTGATTTGATCTGAAATACTGCCGGAAACAATGATGTCCGCGCCGCGAACAAAAGCCGTTAAACGGGCGCCTGCATGATAAACGGGCATAATCCCTTTGGGCTGCATGACGGCCGTTTTCGGGTGTTTTGAAATCAAAGCCGCCGTCAGCGCGCCGTTTTGATCCGTATACATCAGTGTGTCGGGCGTGCAAAAGCAAACGGGCGCGGGCGAAGCCGCCAGTTTGACAAAAGGCATCGGGAACCAGCCGAATTCTTCGCGCATAATGACGCGCAGCACGGTTTCTGCGGTCGTTTTGTTTTCGGAAATAAAAGCGATTTTTTGATTGTCCGGAGAAATCGCCGGATATAAAATGCGCTTGTCCGACAAAGTAAACAGCGGCGTAACGTTTAAGGACGAAAGATTTAATCTGGCCAGGCCGATGACGTCTTTTCCGTCTTTTTCACAAATGCCGCAGATGTTTTTTCCGGCCGGATTATATGACAAATACTGCATGCGAATGTCTGTTGCGACGGACCGTCCGTCTTTCATTAAAACGGCATAATCCGTTTTTCCGGCATTTAACAGGCCGGTCAAAATTTGATAAAACGGCAGTATGACCATAAATTGTAGTGTCCCGTACAGTGAAATCATATAATATAGCTTCAGTGTAACAGCTATAAAGATAAAAAAGGAGTTTTTTTTATGCTGACCGAAAACGAATCGAAAACGGAAATGACAAACGCGCGCCGCGGCTTTATGCGCCTGAAGGAATACATGAACGGCTGTATTGTCGGGCAGGCCGATTTGGTGGACAAGCTGCTGGTTGCTTTGCTGGCGGACGGTCATCTTCTGGTCGAAGGCGCGCCCGGTCTGGCAAAAACAAAAGCGATTAAAAAATTGTCCGAAGCGATTGAAGGCGATGACCAGCGTATTCAATTTACGCCGGACTTGCTGCCTTCGGATATTACGGGCAGCGATATTTACCGTCCGGAAACGGGCGATTTTAAATTTCAGCCCGGTCCGATTTTTCATAATCTGATTTTGGCCGACGAAATCAACCGCGCGCCGGCAAAGGTGCAGTCTGCTTTGCTGGAAGGAATGGCCGAACGTCAGGTAACCGTGGGCGGAAAGACATACCGCCTGCCGAAATTATTTATGGTTATGGCGACGCAGAACCCGATTGAACAGGAAGGAACGTATCCTTTGCCCGAAGCGCAGCTGGACCGTTTTTTGATGTACGTTAAAATCGGCCAGCCCGACGCGGCGGCCGAACGCCGGATTTTGCAGCTGGTGCGCGACGAAGCTCTGGCGGACGGACAGGCGGGGCAGATCGAAGTCATGCCGCAGGACCGCGTTTTCACCGCCAGACAGGAGGCGTTGAACGTTCATTTGTCCGCCGCGCTGGAAGAATATATCGTTCAGCTGGTTATGGCGACGCGCCGGCCCGAAGCTTACGATGAAAAATTTGCCCGCTGGGTTGCTTTCGGGGCCAGCCCGCGCGGCACGATCGCGCTGGACCGCTGCGCGCGCGCCAGGACATGGTTGTCCGGCAGGGACTATGTCCTGCCCGAAGACATTCATGCCGTCGCGCATGACGTTCTGCGTCACCGTATTATTTTAACTTTTGAGGCCGAAGCCGAAGGCGTTACGCCTGACAGCTTTATTGATTTACTGTTATCCCGGGTGCCGTTGCCGTAATGTTTGACAAATTAAAAACATTTTTACGTTCCGGAACAGCGCTGTCTTCCGCGTCCGCGGCGGGCGAAGACGGGGACGGAATACATATTTCTTTGCCCGAACTGTTGGCGCAGAAACGTTTTGTGCCGCTGTTGTCTTTTGACACGCTGGGGTTTTCAAAGGCGGAAGGTCTGGGGCTGCATCGTTCGCCGTTCCGGGGCAGGGGTATGGAATTTGACGAAGTGCGCGCCTATCATCAAGGCGACGATATCCGGCTGATTGACTGGCGCGTAACGGCCAGAACGGGAAAAACGCACACAAAGCTGTACCGCGAAGAACGCGACAGGCCGGTTTTATTCTTAGGGGATTTCCGGCCTCGTATGCATTTCGGGACCAGAAAAGCTTTCAAATCCGTTGTCGCGGCGCGTATTCTGGCGGCTTTGGCCTGGGCGTCGCGGGAACACGGGGATAAAATCGGCGCGATTATCATGTCTTCCGGCCATTATTTTAAAATTGCCCCGCACCGCCAGATGCGCCGGTTGATGGAGGTCTTTAACGCCGTCGTTTCCGCGGCTGATGACGAAGGAAAAGCTAAAGGCATGTTGTTAAGCGATGCTTTGGCCGAATTGCGCCGGGTCAGCAAAAACGGCGGGCGCGTCTATATTATCAGCGATTTTTACGGTTTTGACGAAGAATGTAAAAAGCATTTAACTTATATTTCGCGCCACTGCGACGTTGTCTGTATTCAGATTTTCGACGTGCTGGAAGAAACGCCGCCGCCGCCCGGGACATACAGAATCAGCGACGGCAGCCGCAGCGTTACGATTTATACGGACGACAGCAAATGGCGCGATGAATATGAAAAATTGTTTGCCGGACCCAGGCGCGATCTGGAAAGTTTCTGTAAAAGCAGGCAGATTATTTACATCGGCCTGCGCACGGACAAAGACATAATCCAAACCGTTCGCCGCGGCGTTTTAACGGCAGGAGAAAGATAATGCAGCCGCAAGGAATAGATTTATCCGGATTAAAGGATATTCATCTGCCGGCTTTACCGCCGTTATGGCCTTTGCCGGCAGTTTTCTGGATTGTTTTAACGGCTTTGATCTGTTGTATTTTTCTGGCGCGTTGGGCCTGGATAAAAAAACATGAATTAACCGCCAGAAAATACGCGAACCGTGAAGTGGAAAGTATTACAAACCGGTTTCGGGGGAACAGTTATAAAACAGCGACGGAATTATCTTTATTGATGCGCCGGATTGCTTTGATGAAATATCCGCGCGGGGACGTTTCGGCGCTGACGGGAAAAACATGGCGCCAATTCCTTGAAAAAACAACAAAAAAGCCGGTTTTTAAAGGCGAAGCGGGAGATATTGTCGAAACCGTTATGTTCATTCCGCCCGATCAGTTTAAATATAAAGACGTTGCGCCTTTGGTCGCGGCGGCCAAAGAATGGGTTGCCGAAAATACATGATTCATTTTGTCTGGCCATTTGTTTTTCTTCTTCTGCCGCTGCCGTTTATCGCGCGGCGCCTGCCGGGGCAGGCCGGCAGAGAAAATTCGGCGGCGATCAAAGTGCCTTTTTTTGCGGAAATCAAAACAATTTCTAAAAAACCGGGCGTTTTTTCGCCGGCCGGCCGTAAAGCTTCATTACTATGGGGATTGTGGCTGCTGCTGTTAATGGCCGCGGCCAGACCGCAAATGCCCGGAAAACTGCAAAATTATACCGTTCCCGTCCGCGATATTATTCTGGCGCTGGACATTTCGCGTTCAATGACACGGCAGGATATGGGGGAAACGGGGAAAAGCCGGCTGGACGTCGTTAAAGAGGCTGCCGCGGACTTTGTTTCCAAACGTCAAAATGACCGGATCGGTATTATTTTGTTTGCGGAACAAACCAATCTGTATATGCCTTTGACAGTAGATTCTCAGGCTTTGAACAAAATGTTGTCCGGCGTTCGGGCGGGGCTGCTGGGGTCGTTGACGGCACTTGGCGACGCGTTGGGGTTATCTTTGCAGTATTTGGAAAAAAGTCAGGCGCGGCATAAAATCATCGTTTTGCTGACAGACGGCGTAAACAACGCGGGCAACGTCGCGCCGCAAGACGCGCTGCAGGCGGCCGAACAAAAAGGCGTAACGATTTATACGATCGGCGTCGGTTCCGAAAATACTGCGCAAGGCGGCGTTGATACGGATTTTTTAAAGCAGGCCGCAGAACGGACAAACGGATTGTTTTTTATGGTTGATGACCGGCCGGCTTTGGACCGGGCCTATCGGGAAATTTCGCGAAACGAGCCGTTGTCCGAAGCGTCCGTTTACCTGATTAAGCAAAAGGAATTGTATTTCTGGCCGCTGCTGGTAACC
>JAJXEL010000072.1:8086-9995 GCA_021639925.1 Alphaproteobacteria bacterium
GATTATTTCCGCCGTCGTTTTTCAACGAACGGCGCAGCGGATTGCTTTTCGCCGGGGGGACGGCTGATGGAAATATCCGTTTTGCGTCCGTGGGCTTTCGTTTTTTTATTTCCGGCCGTTTTGTTTTGTTTTTTCCGTCTGTGCGCCGTTAAAAACTGGCTGGGGATTGTTGACGCGCATTTATTGAAACCGTTGCTGGTGCGCGTTTATGTTCGTTTCAGAGAAGGAATAAAAATCGGACTGCTGGGGCTGAGCTGCCTTTCCGTCGTATGCGCTCTGGCGGGAGTAAGCCTGACAAACCGGCAAACAAACCTGTATTTTCCGAAATCGCCCGCCGTTATTGTGTTGGACATGTCTTTGTCGATGAAAGTTCAGGATATTTCGCCTAACCGGTTCAGCCGGGCTGTCTTTAAGACTTATGACCTGCTGGACGAACTGACGGGTATTCCGACGGCTTTGATTGTTTTTACCGACGAACCGTACCAGTTGGTGCCGACGACGACGGAAAAACAGGCGATTGAAGCTTTATTGCCTTTGTTAAATTTTAGTCTGCTGCCGTCCCGCGGGTCGCGTTTGGACAGAGCCGTCGGGGAAGCTTTGCGGACAATTAAGGAATCCGGGGCAGATTTTGGCGACATCTTTTTAATAACGGACGGGGCGGACGATATTTTGGAATTGCAGGATAAAACGGCCGGGCTGGTTCGTCTGGCGGCCGGACAAGGCAATCGCCTGTTTATTTTGGGGATCGGAACGCCGCAGGGCGGCGCTTTATTTGAAAAAGAAAACACGCCGGTTCTGGACGCTTTGGGTAATCCGGTGTTTCATCGGTTAAAAGAAGGGTGGTTGCGCCGGCTGGCCGGATTAGGAAACGGTCGTTATGTCCGGGCGCGTACCGACGGATCAGACGTCGCCGCGTTGATTAAAGCGCAGAAATCACAGCAGGAAGCCGGAGAACAAAGTACGCTGACGGACGATCAGTCATTTTCCGATGAAGGATATTGGTTTTTAATTTTGCCGCTGTTGCTTTTTCCTTTTTTGTTTCGCCGTGGGCAGCTGTTGGGTGTGTTGCTTGTTTTTGCTTTTTCGTCCGAAGCTTTGGCGGCCGGCGCCGCAGAGTTGTTTTTAAGCCCTTCTGCGGCGGCAATGCGTTTTCTTAACGCCGGGAATCAAGCAAAAGCCATAGAAATTGCCGGCAAGTCGGACGATTTTACAGCGCTTTATAACGTCGGGACACAGCTGATTTTTTTACAAAATTACTCCAAGGCCCTGGAACTGCTGGAACAAGCCGTTCAGAAACGCCCCGAAGACGAAAACGCGCAGATCAATCTGGAAATCGCGCGTCGTTTAAACAGGAATCCGCCGCCCGAATCCTCTGCCGGCAATTCAAATGATGAAACGCAAAATCCTGACAATTCCGGTGAAAAAGAGGGAGAGTCCAAGGGGCAAAACGACTTAAATCAAAATAACAATAATGACCCGCAACATAATGATAACAAAGAAAATAATAAAAATGAAGAAGAGGGCGGTTCTGAAAATTCCCCGTCCGGTTCTTCCGGCGGTGAAGGGGGTGGCGGCGGTGATCGGAATGAGCGGAACAATTCGTCCGGCAGCGGGCAGGGACAAGCCGGCGCGCCGGAAAATCAGGAAGGATCGCCTGATCAGGACAATAACGGTTCCGCCGGACCGGACAACAGTGAAAGTAACGAAAACAAAACGGAAGATCCCGACAACATCGTTCCTGTTCACGAAGACCCGCTGGCTTTGCTGCGTCATAAGATTCTGTTCTTGTATCAGGAAAAGCGTTATGCTGATGAAAAACCGATCGGGACGCAATGGTAAGATTTATCGTTTTTTTATGTTTTTCTGTTTTTTATTCTATGCCGGCCGGCGCGGCGCCATACCGTTTGGC
>JAJXEL010000073.1 GCA_021639925.1 Alphaproteobacteria bacterium
ATATATTTGTAACTATTCCTTTTGGCTGAAAAGGAGTATTCTATAAATAAGGTAGAAAATTATCGGCGAGGGTGCGATGAAAAGAACACAAGACAAAACGACATGTTGCTTAACAGCTGCGGTTTCTTTGGCTGTTGTGTTAACGGCTTCTGTGGCCAATGCGCAGGCTTTGCCGGCTGATCCCTGGGCTGCTCAGCAGCAGGTTCAGCAGCCTGCTGCTCCGATAGCGGGGGTGCAAACCGGGGCAACAAGCGCAACGGTTGTCCAAACGCAGCAGGTCGGCCCTGTTGTTTACGGTTCTCAGCCTTATCAGCCGACATATGAAGGCGGCAGCGATAATATCTGGAATACAAAAATGCCGGAATTTACCGGTGAAATGACAACATGGGGAACGGATTACGGTCAGCGCGCGACGGCACCGGAAGTGAATATCCATAATATGTTGTCTTTGACGCAGCATTTGCGCAATATGGGATATAAAATTCCCGATACGTTTGAATCGCGGATAAAAGCTGCTCCCAGCGCTGTGCGCAAGCGTATCTATAAAGCGATGAGTGATTTGGAACGTGCAAACGATCCTTTTTCAAAAGGGACGCGCTTTGTGTTAGATCAATTCGAAGCCGAAACGGGATTGTCATATGATAATCTGATCGGTAATTCTTTGGATTTGATATCGAAGAAATAATCAAAAGCTTAAAAAAACACCGTCTGTTTCAGGCGGTGTTTTTGTGTAAGGAAATTATTTTTCCTTTGTTTTTGATATATCCATACTGCCGGACCGGAAACCTTCCAGATCAAGCGTTACATAAGAAAAACCAAGTTTTTTTAAATATTTTGTTATTTTTTCGGCATGCTGCAGAACGGCCGCAAAGCTGTCCGGAGTGGTTTCGATACGGGCAATATCGTTATGACAACGCAGGCGGATATTTTTGCTTTGCGGCAGAATTTTCCATAAAAAATCCTCCCCTGATCCGGCTTTGTTTATTTTTTCAGCGCAAAGTTCCGTATCATATTCAAAACGGGTTGCCAGACACGGCGCGGACGGTTTGGCGGCATTTTTTACCCCGATTTCCGCGGCTGTCCGGCGGATTTCCGCTTTTGAAATTCCTAATTCCGCCAGAGGGGACAAAACGCCGAGTTCTTTTAAAGCTTTCAGTCCGGGGCGGTAAACGTTTAAATCATCTGCGTTTGTTCCGTCAATAACTATGTTTAATCCTTTTTCCCGGGCAATGACGGTTAAGCGGGTGAAAATATCTTTTTTGCACCAGTAGCAGCGGTCGGTACGGTTATTTTTAACGGCGGGCAGAGAAAGCGGATCGGTTTGAAACGGGATAAGTTCTGTATCGTATAAAGCGCACAGGGAGCGTACATCGTTGATATCCAGTTTTTTTTGAAAAACGGATTGCGCGTAAAAAGCCGCAGCCGGAAAGGGCTGCTCTTTATACAGGTCATGTAAAACCGCCAGCAACAGCGTACTGTCCGTTCCGCCGGAAAAAGCCAGGGCAATTCCGGCGGGACATAACGGACGCAGATATTCTTTTAAACGTTCAGCGGCGTTCATCTTCTTTTTCCGCCAGCAAAGCCGCCTGTTCGTAAAGAATCCGCAGCGGCCGGCCGGATTTTTCTGCCGCAGCCCTGACACTTTCATATTCGGGATAATACCGGACAATGTCGCCGAGAAAACATTTTTTTACGGCGATATCCGCTTCCGGCAAAGAAACGGTCATCATTGCGCGGGCCATGCAGGTTCTGTCGACCGGGTATTTCCGCAATCCGATCGTGGAAGTATAGCGAAAAACGGTTTTTTCTATTTTTTCCAGTTCTTTTTCTCCGGTTATTATCCGCAAAATATATGCCGGACGGTTTTTTTTCATAAAACAGGGGATAAAATGAATGTCGCGCGCGCCTGCCGCCGTCAGTTTTTCCATGGCAAAACCCAATTCTTCGCCGGCTGCGTCGTCAATATTACATTCAACGATATAAATCTGATCGTCATTCGGGGTTTCTTCGATCAGCATGGCCCGCAGCAGATTAGCGCGCCCGAAATCACGTTTGCCTAATCCTGTTCCCGTTTTGATGATTTTGTATTGCTTCGGCAGCGATGATTGTGTCCGCAGGGCTGCGGCAATGGCGATCCCCGTCGGCGTTACCATTTCGCCCGTCACGGCGCAAGGACGCAGCGGTATGCCGTATTGTTCCGCAATATTCAATACCGCCGGAACGGGGACGGGCAGATCGCCGTGCTGACAGCTGACGAACCCCGAACCTTCGGTTAATCCGGTAACGACACAGCCGGTGATATTTAAATCATCAATCAAAACTGCGGCGGAAATAATATCGACAATCGAATCAACGGCGCCGACTTCGTGAAAATGAACTTCGCCGACAGGGCAACCGTGAGCTTTGCTTTCTGCCTGCGCGACAATTAAAAAAATCTTTTTGGCCAGCTCTTTGGCCCGGTCGGTCATTCGCGCCTGTTCAATGACGGTATAAATGTCGTCTAAGCGGCGGTGTTCATGGGAATGATGATGTTCATGGGCATGGTGATGTTCATGCAGAATAACGTCAAAGTCATATCCGGTAATGCCGTAAGACTGTTTGGAAGAAATACGGTAATCAAATTCTTTGACGGTCAGGCTTTTTAAAGCCTGATCCAGTTTTTGCGCGTCAGCTCCCAGATCCAGCAGCGCCGCGACAGTCATGTCGCCGCTGATACCGCAGGCTCCTTCCAAATACAGAACAGTATTCATGTTGTTTTCCTTCCGATCAGTCTGATAATTTTACAGGCCAGTACGCCTGCGCCGAATCCGTTGTCAATGTTAACGACGGAAACTCCTTCGGCACAGGAATTAAGCATGGTTAACAAAGCCGATATTCCCGCGAAAGAAGCGCCGTAACCGACAGACGTCGGCACGGCAATGACGGGCAGATCAACCAGTCCGGCAATAACGCCGGGCAGAGCGCCTTCCATTCCGGCGACGGCAATGATTACGTCGGCTTTGCGGATATCGTCCAATTTGGCAAATAACCGGTGAATCCCGGCGACGCCGACGTCAAAGCAGCGTTCTACGTCAGCCCCGAAAAATTCGGCTGTTCCGGCGGCTTCCTGCGCGATCGGCAAATCGGCTGTTCCGCCCGTACAAACGGCGATTTTCCTGTTTAGACGCGGCTGAACACCTTTTTTTAAACTGATTATTTTTGAAACGGGATCGTATTGAACGTCGGAAATTTCCCTGCGGACGAATTCAAACTGCTCAATACTGCATTTTGTTCCCAAAAC
Source organism: Alphaproteobacteria bacterium (assembly GCA_021639925.1). Classification (GTDB taxonomy): domain Bacteria; phylum Pseudomonadota; class Alphaproteobacteria; order CAAGCB01; family CAG-977; genus UBA11549. The sequence goes on from JAJXEL010000073.1 coordinate 3,281, forward strand.
GGATTTGTTTTTTCGGGAAAAAGTCTGCAAAATGGCGGCCAGCTGTTCTTTTGTTTTTCCGGGACAGAAAATCGTTTCGTTCATGCCCGTTCTGTCTGCACGGCTGATGTCCAGTTTGGCAAAGCCCAGGTCTGTAAAATGATCGGAAGTCATAGCTGTGTTCCTTAGAAATTTTTTCTAAGATAACAGTTGAAGTTGGCTTTAAGTCAATATCTTTTTTTCTCAAAAGAAAATATTCCTGAAAAAATCAGACAAGGAAAAACCAGATATTTAACGCGCCGACAAAAATCAGCAGACAACCGTAAGGGACCAGCATATAAGCTGAAAGCAGGTCGATTTTTCTGAAAGTTGAGAATGTCAGTGTCAAAAGGATAAAGGCGGTAAATAAATCGAACAAAGCCGTTCCGAAAAAACGCAGTCCGAAAAAAATACCCAGCCATAAAAGTCCCAGAACAAACTGCGCCCAGAAAAGCAAAACGGCTGTTTCATACATCTTTTTTTGGGGGTGTTCCGCCACTATGCCGAAAGCCAGCCCCTGCAGCAAATAGGACAGAACGCAGAAAATATACAGAAAAACAGACGAAACCGGCAGTTCCAGATACGTATTTTCATACTGGATTTTATTCCAGTATTCTTCCAGCGTAAAAGCAAACAAGACCCCCGCGGCAACGCATAACAACAGAAATAACAAAATATGTGTTTTGAAAACAGACAGTTTTTGCGGCATTTTATTTCCTCCGGTCCGGATTATCATGCGCCTGTTTTTACGGGATAGAAAGATAAGCAAGATGTTATATCTGTCGGTTTAACAGATTTCTGTCGCAAAAATAAAGGTTTTGAGGTATATTAAAAAATCCTTTGTCTGACAAGAGGTTTCGGTATGACTTTGTTTAAAATTTTTCTTGCCGTTTTGTTTTTTAACGCCTTTAGCTTTTCTGCCTGCGCCGAAAGTATTTCCGAAGCGGCCTCCAGAATTTCCGGAGCGAAAGAAAAAAAAGCCGAATTGGAAAAAGAATCCGTCAAAGCCGGACAGCAAATTCAGGATATCGGCAATCTGACAATCGAAGATTTCCTGGAACTGGAAGCCGTGCCCGAAGGAATGGACGCCGTTTCCGCACAGGCTTTGCACGGGGCGGATCAGGGATTTGATTTTATGACGACGAATCAGGCCGTGCAATCAATTGCGGCTATGCGCAAACAGGGAATTGCTCTGCCGGAAGACTTGGAAGAAAAAATCAAAAAAAATCCGGAAATGGCTTCGCAGCTGATGGACGAAGCTTTTGAAACAATTCCGCCGGCTCAGGTCAAAGACAAAGACGACATCGCCCAGCAGCGCCGGTCGGCAATCAAAGACGCAGAAACAACGCTGGGGATCAGTTTTAAAGATGTTTTGGAAAATCAAAAGAAAATGATGACGCCGGCTTCTTCTCAGAAAGGCAGACGGGGCAGACGCAGACAATGATATCCGAACCGGATCAGGGGACAATTCCGGCCCCTGTGTTTATTTTAGTCCGCCCTCAGCTGGCCGAAAACGTCGGAACGGCCGCGCGGGCAATGATGAATTGCCGTATCGATGAAATGCGCCTGGTTGATCCTGACGAAGACCATTTGTGCGACAGGGCGGTCGCGGCTTCTTCGGGCGCGGGGGAAATCCTGCGTCATGCCAAAGTTTTCGGATCGGTTAAAGAAGCCGTCGGCGATCTGCAGAAAGTATACGCGACAACGGGCCGTCCCCGCGATATGATCAAACCTGTTTTAACAGGGCAGGGCATGGCAAAGGAAATTCAGGCCGGGCGGCTGCAGGGGATTAAATACGGCGTTTTGTTCGGCCCGGAAAGAACCGGGTTGGAAAACGACGATCTGGCCTATGCCGATGCGATCGTGAATATTCCCTTAAATCCGAAACACTGTTCTTTAAATCTGGCGCAGGCGGTATTGTTGGCCGGATATGAAATTTTCAGACTTTCTGACGTAACGGCGGACAAGTTTTTATCTATGCCGAATACGGAACCGGCCAATAAAGCGGAAACCGAACACCTGTTTGATCATTTGGAACAGGAACTGGAAGCGGCCGGTTATTTTAAATCGCCGGAAAAGCGCCCGCGCATGATGCGTAATCTGCGCAATATCTTTATGCGGGCAGAACTGACGTCGCAGGACGTCCGCACATTGCACGGGGTGATCGCCGATTTGGCGCGCCGTTAACGTTTTTTTGTTGTTTTTGAAGGACTTTTTTTCTTAGGCGCCGCGGTCTTTTTCGGGGCGGCGGTCTTCTTTTTGGCCGGCGCCTGAGACGCGCAGATCAGCGTTCCGTCTTCCAAAGCCGTCATTTCTTCGCCGTACGGACAATTAAAGCAGCCGCCCTGGTTGTTTTTATACGGTGCGTTTTTCGGGCAGGCCCTGCAAATCCATTTGCCGTCGGCGTTTTTTTCAACATAAGGGCACAGAAAATCATTCTGGCTGACCAGACGCCGGCACATGTCGATTTGTTTTTGCGCCGATTCATCGTCGGGATAAGAAGACGGACAGACGTTTTTTAGTTTTTCCTTATTATGATACGTTTTTTCCGCTTCTTTGGCAGGCATCGGCAGACTGGTTTTGTAATCGGCACTCAGCCGCAGCGCCATGCGTTCCAGTTCTTCGCGGGAAACGTCGCCGCCGTTCGGTTTTTGCGCTTTTCCGCCGACGACCGGATAAGTGCTGAGGCACATCGGGTAACCGTTGCGTTTGACCAAAAGCGTTCCGGCCGGGCATTTAAAACAAAATGCTTTGTTTTTAATTTCGTCGATTAAATAGGCTGTCCCTTCCGGACAGGAAGCGCACACGCCGATCTGTTTGGGATAATCATACTTTTCGCCGACAGAGCATTTTTCCCGTTTACGGTATAAAAAATTGTAAATCGTCGGAGAAGACGTCTTGGGCACATAAGTGTATTGATATGCGGCTTCGGCTTGCCCGGCAAAGAAAAACAGAAAAATGAACAGCAGTTTTATCATTGATCTTCCTCGTTTTCTTCTTCCTGCCAGGACAGGTTCAAATCGCAGACGCCGGTCATTTCGGCCCCCAGACAGGCGTTTGTATAGCGGCTGATTTTAATAACGTCTTTGTTTTTCAGGGCTTTGTTAAATAAACGTTTGTGTTCCAGCGTCGTATAAAAAGTAATGCCGCAGGCTTCCAGAGTTTGATCGCCTATGCCTGATTTTTCAATATAGCCGTCATGAACGTCGAAACTGCGGTAAAAATCGGGGTCAAAGATTTTAACGGCATATGTCGCTATATTCGGATTTTTGCGCCCCGTGCCGAACGGCAGTTTGTTTTTCAGGCAGTCTTCCGGAATACTTTGGTCCCTGACGGTCTTTTTCCCGACGGAAGGACGCGACTGACCGTTCAAGTCGTTCCAGTCGGCCAGCGTTTCCTTCAAATCCGCCTGCAGCAGTATTTCTTTCGCTTTGTCTTTGTTTTTGGGGGTGCCGTGGCCGTAAAAAGCCATTAAAGAACGGACCAGCGGATTATCACATAATTTCAGCCAGTATTTTGTGTCTTTTATACTGCGGCGCATGCCGATTCCGAAATAAGACATTTCAACCAAAGCGCACCGGGCGGCTTTACTGGGATTTTTACGGGCGTGAGCGGCTTTGCGCATCCATTTTAAGGATTTTTCGTAATCTGTATGCAGCCCTTTTCCTTCCATATACAGTTTCCCAAGCCAGTATTGGGCGTCCGTATCGCCTCCCAGGGCGCTTTTTTGATAATAGTTCAGCGCCTTGTCATAATCGCCCATGCGGTAATAAATGCGGCCCAGTTCTTTGTGGCAAAAATAGTTTTTTTCCTTTTGAGCGCATTTTTCATACCATTTAATTCCGGTTTGCGTATTTTGCGCAACGCCGTAGCGGCCCGAATAATAACCGAAACCCAGCAAAGAACAGGCCCGCAGATATTCGGCGTTGCATAAACGGATCAGTTCGGGCAGGGCGGCTTTGGAATTTTGGCGGTACAAAAGACTTTCCGCAGCCTGAAAATCAGCTTCGTTTTTTTTCTTTTCCGTTTCTGAAACGCCGGAAGCGGAAAGATTTTTCGTTTTTGGCGCGGCTTGGGCTCCTGTCAGTTCCAGAACAATAAAAAACAAAATCAGAAAAAAACGTTTCATGCCGGTCCCTTTGCGGTTACGTAAAACAGTATATATGAGCCTGTCCGATTGACAAAATATAAAAAAAGATTTCTAATAAATTCCTTAATTAATTAAAGGGATTGCCATCTGTGAAGCCTTTTTTTGTTTTTTTCCTGGCCTTTTTGACGTTGGGCTGTTCGGATCAGGAAACGGGGTACGAACGTTTCGATAAAATGACCGGGGCAAAGCGGCGCGCCGAATTTAATATTGACCAGTACAGGCCGTATATGAAAAAGGGAAAAGGCAAAATCGAAGGAAAGTTCTGCATTACTTCGGATAACGGCAAGAAAACATGTCTGCCCGATCAGTTGGTTTTGTTAAATCCCGTTACCGATTATTCAACGGAGTGGTTCGAACGTTATTGGAAAAACGGCGAATTGCTGGAAGCTCCTAATGACGAAGCCGCCCGGCGCGGCAAAATGGTCAGGACGAATAAATACGGCCGGTTTGTTTTTTCGTCTTTGCCGCCCGGCGAATATTACGTCGCGGCCGTCGCCTGTCCGTATTCGACCAGAGATTCGGAAAAAATACGCCCGTTTAACTATCAGCGCTGGGGGGCAAAAGTTTCTGTCGGTTCTCAGACCAAACCGGTTAAAGCTGTTTTGGAAAAGGTATTGGAATATGATCATTGATAAAATTGAATTTTGTTCTTTGTATACGGGATTGAACGAAAAGTTCAAAAAGGCTTTCGCCTTTTTACAGGCGGGCAACTTTCAGGCCGACGGAGAACGCCATGAAATCGACGGGACCGATATTTATTACGTCGTGCAGGAATACGAAGCTCGTCCGTTGGAAAAAACGGCATTGGAAGCGCATCGTATTTACGCCGATATCCAGTATATTTATTCCGGGCGCGAAAAAATCGGTTACGCCCCTTTAAAAGGACTGGCGGAAACGACGCCTTATAATCCGGAAAAGGACATTGCCAAATATGCCGGCGAATCAGATTTTACGGAAATAAAGGCCGGTATGTTCGCCGTTTATTTCCCGCATGAAGCCCACCGTCCTTGCGTGGCTGTCAAAGAAGGCGAAAAGGTAACGAAAATTCTGGTTAAAATAAAATGCTGACATCTTCTCATTTAGCTGCTGTTTGCGGCAGTTTGTTTGTTGCCGCCGTTGTTTTTCTGGCGGTTGTTTTAAAGAAAAACGTCCGCCTGTCCGCGGAAAAGGAAGAACTGACCAAAGCGTCGGGCCAGACGTTGTTTTTGCAAGATCAGCTGGAAGATTTAAAAAAAGAAAACGCCCGTTTGAATACGGAAAACATGCGTTTGACGGCTCAGGCGGCGTCGCTGCAGACACAGATGAACGACGAACGCCGGCATTTAAATGACAGGATAGAAGAACTGAAAAACGCGCGAGCGGAACTGTCGTTGCAGTTTAAAACTGTTTCGGCCGACGTGTTAAAAGAACAAAGCCTTGATTTCAAAAAAAATCAACAAGAATCTCTGGGGCAGATTTTGACGCCTTTGAAAGACCAGCTGGACTCTTTTAAAAAACGTATGGAGGAAATCAATCAGATCAACGCCAATGACAAAGGCAAAATGGACGAACAGCTGCGTCATTTGCTGGAAATGAATCAGACTTTGTCCGCAGACGCGCAAAACCTGACAAACGCGTTGAAAGGAAATACAAAACATCAGGGAGACTGGGGCGAAACGCAGCTGGAACGCGTGTTTGAAGTCGCCGGTTTTGAAAAGGGGATTAATTATACGACGCAAACCAATTTCAAAGACGACGAAGGCAATAACAAACGTCCCGACTTTATCGTCAATCTGCCTGACAACCGCCGTCTGATCGTTGACTGCAAAGTGTCGCTAAACGCCTATATGCGCTATATCAAAGCCGAAACGCCTGATGAAAAGAAAAAATACCTGGCCGAACATGTGCAGGCTTTGCGCAACCATATCAAAGGCTTGTCTTCCAAAAACTATCAGACGATCGTTAAGGAAATGGATCTGGATTACGTGTTTATGTTTATTCCGATCGAACACGCCTATATCGAGGCGTTAAGCGCGGATCCGGAAATTTACGAAGCGGCCTACCAGAATAATATCGCGGTGACGACGGCGTCGTCTTTGCTGCCGGTTCTGCGTACGATCGAAAACATGTGGCGGATTGAAAAGCAAAACAAAAATGTGCAGAAAATCGCTGAAATCGGCGGAAAACTGCATGATAAGCTGGTCGGATTCGTTGAAGACATGCAGGCGATTGACAAAGCTCTGCTCAGCGCTAAAAGCAATTATGACAAAGCGTTTAAAAAACTTTCCGAAGGAAAAGGAAACGCGATCGGCTGGGCTGAAAAATTAAAAGCGCAGGGCGCCAAAGTCACCAAAGAGTTTTCAATTGATTCCGATGAAGCCGAGTTGCTGCAGATTGAGGATTAATCTTTTGCCTTTTTAATTTGACAAAGAGCGCAAAAGAAAATCTAATAATTTTATGCTGAAAAAAACAAGGAGAAAAACATGAAAAAATTATGGGTCATCTCTTTCGGGGTTCTTTTTTTATCGGCATGCGCCTCAACAC
>JAJXEL010000074.1 GCA_021639925.1 Alphaproteobacteria bacterium
CCTTTGGACATTGAAGGAAAAATAAAATTTTCCTTTTTTGCCGCTTCGGTTTTGTTTTTATTTTCTTTTTCGCTGTTTTATCTGGTTTTCCGTTTTAAACCGGCGCGCGCCGCGGCGGCGGCCATTGCGGGATATTTTTGCTTTTCTTTTTATTTTGACGTAAATCTGGGAAAAGAAAATACCTTTTTTGCTTTGCTGCTGATCGCCGCTTTGTATATTTTTTACCGCAGAGCCGAAAAAAACCGCTTAAGCCAAAAAGAAAAGACCTTCCTTTTCGGTTTCAGCCTGATTTTCAGTCTGCTGTCTCTTTTTGCTTACAGCCTGCGCTTTTCCCTTTCTTTCAGCGTCATCAGAAACAATCTTCCGCTTTCCGCAGTTTCCGTTATCGGTGAAACAGTTTTGTTTTATACACTTTGCGCTTATTTATTCGGATTTTTGGATTGCCTGGGGACACGGCGGGAACAAATTTCCGGACGCTGGCTTGATTTTTATCAACAACACACTTTTTCTGTTTCTTTCTGCCTGATCCTGACCGTATATCTGATTTTAGCCCTGATTTACTACCCCGGCCGCGTTTCGCCGGACATGATTTTACAACTGGCCCAAACATTAGGCGTTTCCGAACAGTCCCAGCATCACCCGCTGGTATCGACGTTTTTAATGGGAATCTGTTTTAAAACCGGCCTGTTTTTAAAAGACAGCCACCTGGGCGTTTTTCTATACATTTTGCTGCAAAGCGCCGTTTGCGCTGCCGTTTTCGCGGCTTGCCAGAAACAAATAAAGTCCTGGGATCTGCCTGTCTTTTTTCAAGCGGGCAGTTTAATCTTTTTTGCGGCGCTTCCTTTGGGTATATTTATCATCTGGGGAGTAAAAGACGTTCTTTACAGCGCTTTTTTCACATTGTTTCTGCTGCAGACAACATCGTTTGTCACCGGGGATGAAAAAAATCATTTTTCCAAAAGATTATTTTCTTATATCTTCACCGGACTGATGGTCTGCCTGCTGCGTAACAACGGTATTTATATTATCCTGCCGACCTTGTTCTTTTTATTCCTCCGTACTCAGCATAAAAAAACGGCGGGAATTACTTTTTTGACGGTTTTCACCGTTTATGCCGCCCTGACGCAATATGCTTTTCCCGCCATGGGTTTTCCGCCCGGCAGCAAAAAAGAAATGTTTTCTATCCCGTTTCAGCAAACGGCCTTTTATGTAAAACAGCACAAAGAAGAAATCACAGCCGAAGAATACCTGACAATAGACCGGGTTCTTTCGTTCCATGAACTCGGTAAAAGCTATTTCCGGTATTCTTCCGACGCCGTTAAAAAAACATATAAACTGAACGGATCGGAAAAAGAAAATTCATTCCTGGCAGATTACCTTCTGGTCTGGGCAAAAATGTTTTTTAAACACCCCGTTACCTATTTCAAAGCATTTTTAAGCCAGTCGTCACAATATTATACCTTTATCCCGACTTTGCTTTCCCTGCCTTCCCGGGTTGTTGTTCTGACAGATTGGCTGAATACGTCCGAAACAAACGGCGCATTGCCGTTAAAAGATATTTCCGACTGGTTTTATTATTCGTTTTTATGGTTTATACCGTTTCTGAATCTATTTTACAGCTGCGCTTTTTATACAAATTTCAGCATATTGCTCTGGATTTACCTGTTATGCCGTAAAAAAGACAAAAGCGCCGCACCTTTTGTCCCCGTTTTAATCAGTATTCTTGTCTGCATTGCTTCGCCCGTAAACGGGCTGCTGCGTTATACCATGCCAGTGATCGCCGCCATGCCGCTGCTTTTCGCTTTTACCGTTTTTGAAAAAAAGAATCCTTTTTTACTGGATAAAAAATAAAAATCCCTATACACCTGTTGCTGTCACCGACAAAACAGGACAAACAATGACAGACACAAAACGACTGCACCTGGGAACGGATCCTGTTCCCAGGTTATTATGGACATTCGCCCTGCCGGCCGTGATCGGTCTGCTGATTAACGCCTCCTATAACCTGGTAGACCGCATTTTTATCGGCAACGGTATCGGCGCTTTGGGACTGGCCGGCGTTGCCGTTTCTTTTCCGACGACCGTCCTGCAAATGGCTTTCGGGTTAATGGTCGGTATCGGGGGCAGCGTTAATTTCGCCGTCAGCCTGGGGCAAAAAAAGATTCCCCGCGCCGAAAAAATTTTTACCAACGCCGTTATGCTGATCACGCTGCTGGCGGTAATCTTTATCGTCATTCACTTTTTGTTTTTAGAATCTTTGCTGGAATTGTACGGCGCTACGCCGACAATCATGCCGTATGCGAAAACCTATTTAAAAATCACGCTGTGCGGATCGGTATTTATGATGACGAACATGACGCTGAACAATTTTATCCGCGCCAGCGGTTTTCCTCATATTGCAATGTATACAATGCTGATCGGGGCAATCGCCAATACTATTTTGGATCCGGTTTTCATTTTTGTTTTTCAATGGGGAATCGCCGGGGCCGCCTATGCCACGGTCATCGCGCAGATTGCTTCTTTTGCCTGGGCGTTTTCCTTTTTTCTGTCATCGAAAGCCCCTTACCGGTTCAGAAAAAGATATGCTTCTTTTTCAGTAAAAATTCTGATGATGATCTGTTTTGTCGGAACGGCCCCTTTTATGATTCAGCTGGCAAACGGATTGATGCAAACGATCATCAATAAATCGCTGGTTTTATACGGCGGGGACATAGCCGTTTCCGCCATGGGCGCAACGATTGCCGTAACCATTTTGCTGTTTATGCCCGTTATCGGCCTGTGCGAAGGCGCCCAGCCTGTCATCAGCTTTAATCTGGGGGCAAAGAAATACGGACGGCTTTTGAAAATTTACCGGCTGACGCTGTTGATTTCAACGCTGTTTTTTATTGTCAGCTGCGGGATTTTACAATTGTTTTCCGTTCAAATCATACAAATATTCAACCGGAACGACCGGGAACTGATTACGATCGGTTCGGACGCGCTGAAAATTTTAAGCCTGCTTTACCCCCTGATCGGACTGCCGGTCGCGACGACATTTCTTTTGCAGGCGACCAGATGCCCGCGCACAGCGGCGTTTTTAGCGCTCAGCCGCCAGCTGATTTTTATTATTCCCGGATTGATTATCCTGCCGCGTTTTTTAGGCTTAAAAGGCGTTTTTTATGCTTTTCCGGCGTCAGATTTTCTGGGTTTTCTGGTGTCCGTTCCGATAGCCGTCCACCAGTTCGGGAAATACCGCCGCCTGGAAGAAGAAAGAAAAGCCAAAGAAGCTAGGGTTCTTTTTTCTGATCGGCCGGCGGAATCATCAACCCCATAGCGCCCAGAATTTTTCCGAACAAAGCCGTTTGCGGATAACTGCCCATAAAGAAAAACGCGCCGTTTCCGACGGCGGAAACAGGGACCGGCACCGCCGTCTGGCCGAAAGTCGAATATCCGATGCCCGCCCGCCGCGCCAGGATTTTGACCGGAGCAATCTGCAAAGGGTCGTATTTTCCGTATTTATTCAAATAAGCTTCGGTTTTCGGCCGTTTTTCCGTTTCCGTCATACTGTAACGGAACGCTTCGCGCAATGCGGATAATTCCGCGGCGTTCAGATTCATATCCAAAGCCAGCGCGGCATCTTCGTCCCCTTTTTCCGCCCGGGCTGTCAGATCTTTCTTTTGTTCTTTGGACAACAGCCGCAACCCGAAGTTTTTTTCAATCTGCGGCATAAAATTTTCCACAGTCGCCCCGACCGGCCGGCGTTTACGGAAACGATTAACGGCCGATTTAAAAGCTTCCGCGGAAATTTTTTGGTTTTTCAAAACGCCGACGTCCAGATCCGCGGAATTGTCAACGCCCAGCGTCAAACCGCCCGTTTCAACCGTTCCGGCAACGACGATCAACGTTTCCTGCGGCCGTTCGCGGTAAAAATCGTACGCTTTTTTCACTGCCCGGTCAAAAGCGTCCATTTCCCGGATCAAAGCCGCCGTATCATGCATTTCCGCCGCCTGATTCATTTTTCCGGCGATAGTAATTAAGACGAACTTTTCCGTTTTAAATTTTTCAATAGCTTTTTCAACAAAAGCGGCTAAAGACGGAGAATCCTGTTTTGCATCAATGGCGAAAGGAATATTTTTCAACGCCGCGATTACTTTTCCCGACGGCAGTTTTTCCTGCCCTTTCAACGAAGAAATCTGCTTATACCCGCCGGATTTCAAAACGACGCTCAAGTCATCTTTTTTAAATGATTTCTGCCGCTTAAAAACCTGCCCGATCATCAGGCCGACGCCGCTGTCCTTTGCCTGAACGGCGATGTCATAGTAATTCTGCTTTTTGGCGCAATGAGCATAAAAAGACGCCGGAACGACGCCGTCCAAAGAAGAATCGGTAATAATGCCGACGGCGTAACCGTTCTGCACGGCAACGGACGTTATCAGCGGCACGGCGGGTTCATCTTTTCCCAGCATGGAAATCATGCCTTCTTCCCCCAGCTTTCCGGAAGCCAGCGCGCCGGCCGAAGCGGCCGTGTCCGCCAGATTTGATTTAACGGCGGCCGTCGTCGCGCTGCCCTGGATCGGCAACGTATTGATAAACAGCCGTTCCCCGCCGGCCAGTTCGCTCAGACGTCTTTGAGCATAAGAAGCCCCGTCGCCGATAAAAAAGAAAACATATTTCGCAAGTTTTTCTTCCTTACATGCGTTAAGGATAAAACAGAATGCGAAACAAAAACATAAGGAAAACAATCCCTTAATTTTTTTCGCTTTAAAGAAAGAATGAAACATCGTTGACTCTTTGTAACGGAATAAGATAACGTTGATTTTGAACGTATTAAAAAAACTTATGGAAACAATGTCAAACAAAAAGAACTTTCTTTTTCCTTTTCGATGGAATAACGGGATAATGAAAATTTACTTTTTGATCTTTTTGGTTTTCGCGGGGTTTTGTACGACAGCGGCGGCAGATCCGTTTGACGTTGAAAAAACGGTTCCTGTTCTGCCGGTTGCTCCGGTATGTTCTTCGGTCAATGTTAACGCCGAAAAACTGCATTTGGCAGACGTAATCAATCTGGCGTTATGCCAAAATCCGCAAACCCGTCAACTTTATATGAGCGCCCTGGCCGCGGCGGCCGAATACGGACAGGCCAAAGCGGACTATTTGCCGACGGCAGACCTGTCGGCCGGCATACGCCAGACGGACACCCGCGTCCGCCGGGGCAAAGATTCAAACGCCACCCCTGTAACGGCAGGGATTTCTTTGGACTGGCTGCTGTATGACTTCGGCGGGCGGGAAGCTTCCACGGAAATTGTCAGACAATCTCTGAACGCCGCTTTGGCAACGCGGTCGGATACGCTGCAAAGCCTGATATTCGACGCGGCGGAGGCTTATTATCTGGTTTTTGCCGCCCAGGAAGAATATAAAAATTCCAATGCGACGTTAGAATCCGCGCTGTCCGCTTATGAAGCGGCGTCAAAACGCTATGAACTGGGACTGGCGGCGCTGTCAGACAAACTGCAGGCGGAAACGTCTTATTCCGAAGCCCAGCTGGACGTCACCAAAGCCGAAGAAACTCTGGAACTGGCGAAAGGCCGCCTGGCCGTTTTGTTAAATTTTACGCCCGACCAACAGCTGGAATTGTATGAAGAAAAATACTCCATGGATTATTTTTCTATTCCGCAGGACGTCAACGCGCTGTTCCGGACGGCCCTGAATAACCGTTCCGATATTTTGGCCCAAAAAGCCGAAATAAAACAGGCGGAATCGACAATAGAACTGCAAAAATCAAAAAATGCCCCGTCTTTTTCCCTGTCTGCCGGCCTGGACGCCGACGATGAACTGACAAAAGGCGGACAACGGTCTTATTCCAGCTCTGTCGGTTTGACGATGACTGTGCCGTTGTTTACGGGATTTAAAAACCAATATCAGATTTCTCAGGCGCGTTATCAGCTGGAACAGAAAAAAGCGGAACTTAAACAGTTGGAAAACGATATCCAGCATGAAGTCTGGACAACCTTCCAGAACTTTTTTACCGCCAAGAAAACTTATGAAATTTCTTTAACCATGTTTGCTTCCGCGGATCAAAATGCCAAAGTCGCCCTGGGGGCGTATAAAGCCGGGAAAGGAAGTATTTTGACTGTTTTAGACGCTCAATCAAGACTGGCCGACGTCCGTTCGACCAGAAGCCGTTCTTTTTACGAACTGCTGATCGCTAAAACGAATATTATCAGAAAAATCGGGCTGATTGATCCCTTCAGAACGAAAAAAGGATTTTAACCCATGAAAAAAACGTTTGTTATTCTTATTGTTTTGGCTTTGGCCGGCGCAGGTCTTTATTACAAACATTTCGGCAAAAAATCCGATATCGTTTATGATACGACGACGGTTTCCCGCGGCCCGTTGCGCGTCGACGTGACGGCTTCCGGCACAATTCAGCCGGTCAATATCGTCAGCGTCGGCACACAGGTGTCCGGCATTATTGAAAAAGTATTCGTCGATTACAATTCCGTCGTTAAAAAAGGCGACCTGATCGCCCAGCTGGAAACGTTCACGCTGGCCGAAGATTTAAAAGAAGCGCAGGCGGCCGTAACAGACGCCAAAGCAAAACTGGATTACGCGAAATTAAACGCGAAACGAAACAAAGAACTGTACGAACAAAATTTTATCGCCCGTTATGAATGGGAAGAAGCCGACCTGGACGTCGTAAACGCTCAGGCAACTTATGACAAGGCTGTGGCTCAGGCAAAAAAAGCAAAACGCAACCTGGGATACGCGGATATTATATCGCCCGTCAACGGCATTATTGTCACCAAAGAAGTAGAAGAAGGCCAGACCGTCGCTTCCAGCTTTCAGACGCCGGAACTGTTCACAATCGCCGAAGATCTGACCAAAATGCAGATTGAAGCCGAAATTTCCGAAGCCGACATCGGCCAGATCAAACCGGGACTGCTGGTTAACTTTACGGTAGACACTTTCCCCGCCGATGTTTTCAAAGGAACCGTTTCCCAGGTTCGTCTGCAGCCGACCGAAGATTCAAACGTCGTCATGTACACGGTCGTTATTTCCATATCGAACGACGATTTGCGTCTTTTGCCGGGCATGACGGCTTATGTTACCATTACGGTTGAAGAAAAACCCAGCGTTTTAAAGCTGCAAAACATGGCTTTTCAGTTCCGTCCGGTAACAAAAGAATCGGTTTCCACCAATAAAATATCAAACGCGGAACGCCAACGCCTGATACAAGAACGGAAATCATTAAAACCAAACCAGGCAATCGTTTATGTGCTGCAGGATAACAAACCGGTTGCCCGCAAAGTGACAAAAGGCATTTCCAATCTTTTGGAAACGGAAATTCTTGACGGCCTGACAGAGGGTGAAAAAGTCATTCTGGAAGACATGACGACCGTTATCGCATCGAAACGCGGAGGACCTCCATGAGCAAAAAGGTCATAGAGATCAAAGACGTCTGTAAAACCTACTTTATGGGCGGCGGAATGAAGCAGGACGTATTAAAAAACGTCAACATGTCCGTAGAAGAAGGGGAATTCGTCGCGATTATGGGGCCTTCCGGCGCCGGGAAATCAACCTTTATGAACGTCCTGGGCTGCCTGGACCGCCCGACGTCGGGTACTTATATCTTGGGCGGCAAAGAAGTTTCCGCGATGAACGACAATGAACAGGCCTATATCCGCAACCGTATGATCGGCTTTGTGTTCCAGGGATTTAACCTTTTGATGCGCCGAACGCTGACGGACAATGTTTCTCTGCCTTTGATTTACGCAAACGATACGACAAAAGAAGAACGCGTCAAACGCGCGGTTGAAAAATTGGAACTTGTCGGACTGAAAGGCTTTACGGATCGTTTTCCCAATCAGATTTCAGGCGGTATGCAGCAGCGCGTCGCCATCGCGCGCGCTCTGATCAACAATCCGGAAATGATTTTGGCCGACGAACCGACCGGGAACCTGGACAGCAAAACCAGCGATGAAATTATGCTTTTTCTGCAACAGTTAAACCGGGAACAAGGCATTACGATCGTCTTGGTCACGCATGAACCCGATATCGCGCAATATGCGCGCCGGTTGGTCAGAATTGTCGACGGACAGGTTGCCTATGACGGCGACGTTAAATCTTATATGGAACAGCAGAAATGATCAAAGCCATTCTTCATGAAGCCTGCCTGTCCATGACAGGAAACAAACTGCGGTCTTTTTTAACAACGCTGGGGATTATCATCGGCGTCTGCGCGGTTGTCATGATGGTTGCCGCCGGCCAGACCGTACAGAACATCATTCAGGAACGTTTTGTCGCCATGGGCGCAAACCTGCTGATTATCCGTTCCCAGCGCCCCAGAGCCGCCGTCAGGACTTCCGAACCGATGACGTCGATTACACTGGACGACGCCATCGCATTAAAAACACTGCGCGGCCTTGATGTTGTCGCGCCGGTTCTCAGCACCAGCGCCCAAGCGATCAACGGCCCGTATAACTGGAGCGTTTCCATCACCGGAACAACCCCCGATTACATGAAAACGGCAAACTGGGAAATCGCCAAAGGCCGCGGACTGGACCAGCAGGATATCCGCAAGGGAACGACAAACGTCGTTATCGGCCATGAAGTCATGACAGAACTGTACCCTTATGAAGATCCGATCGGCAAAACGATCCGCATTAAAAACCAGCCTTTTAACATTGTCGGCGTTTTAAAGGAAAAAGGCTCCAGCACCGGAGGCGCCAACCAGGACTCGGCGGTTATGATGCCGCTGTTGACCGTCCAGCGCCGTTTTAACCGCTATGCCAAATTAAATGCCGTCAACCATATCGCCGTTAAATTTTCAGAAACGGAAAACCTGAATCTTGTCGAACAGCGCATTACGCGTTTTTTACGCGCCCGGCATAAAATCAAAGACGAAGACCCCGACGATTTCCGTATTTTCAATATTGCGGAATTTGTTGAAAACATTAAATTAATCGGGACGGTTTTATCCATATTGCTGGCGGCGATCGCTTCGATTTCTTTGATTGTCGGCGCAATCGGGATTGTCAATATGATGTTGGTTTCCGTTACGGAACGAACGCGCGAAATCGGGATCAGAAAAGCGTTGGGAGCGCCAAATAACTGGATTATGCTGCAATTTTTGTTTGAAGCCGTTTTGATTTCAATGATCGGCGGAACAGTCGGGTTGATTTTAGGGATCGGTTTTTCACAGTTGGGCGGTCATATTTATAACGTTGACGTCCCCTTCAGCCTGTGGCCGGTTGTTTTATCCTTTACCGTTGCTTTTGTCGTAGGGGTTGTTTCCGGGGTTTTTCCGGCCTATAAGGCTATGAAACTTGATCCGATCGAAGCGTTGAGATATCAATAAAAAAGGGAGAAAATCTCCCTTTTTTTTAATTTTCAGCCAGCTTTTTCCAAGCCATATATTCTCCTACGCCCAGACAGCCGTATAAAATCAGGTATAATCCCAGCATCAAAGAAATGGTAAAAACTCCGATCATCGGGTGGCTGAGAATTAAAAAACCGAACAACACCCCGATGATTCCGGAAGCCAGCGTCCATTTCCAAAAAATCAGTCCCGAAGATCTGGCGTCAATGCTGAACGCGATCTGAATAACGCCGACACACAAAACCCAGATTGCCAATAAAACCGGCAGCGAAGAAACCGTCACGCCCAGATTGGTTACTAAAATCACCCCGACAATGATATCCAGCAGCCCCAAAGCCAATAAACCGCCTGACGGGTACGCGAAAAACGCCGACAGATACCCGACCCCGCCCAGCAAAAACACAATCCCCAGATAAAGCGCCATAGCCAGTAAAGCCGTATCCGGATTAAACCATGTAAAAATACCGGCCAGAATCATCAATATGCCGAAAACAAGTACACTTTTGCTTCCTTTGATATTGCTGTTTTCCAAAGTTGTCATGTCTTTCTCCTTT
>JAJXEL010000224.1:0-230 GCA_021639925.1 Alphaproteobacteria bacterium
TCAAGCATAATTTTGAACGGAGGATTTTAATGCTGACAGATACGGTGATTATCCGAAACGCCCGGCGTTCCGATATTGACGCCATTATGAAAATCGAATATGAAAGTTTTTTGCCGGGACTGCGCGAAGAAAAGGATCTGTATTTAAAACGGATCGACGCTTTCGCCGACGGTTTTTTAATTGCCGAAGACGCCTCCACGGGACAGATCGGCGGATATATTTCCAGCGAA
>JAJXEL010000224.1:240-1915 GCA_021639925.1 Alphaproteobacteria bacterium
CGATGACCAAGGCGTTAACGCCGAAGTGCTGGCGCTTGGGCATGATCCGTTGTCCGTACACGATCAAAGCGGCAGACATCTTTACATTACTTCGTTCGGCACCTTGCCCGAATGGCGGGGGAAAAAAATCGGTTTAAGGCTGTTTACGGCTTTGGAAGAAAAAATCGAAACGGATTTTCCGGCGGTGGCCAAAAAAATCCTGATCGTTTCGGAAAAATGGACGGCGGCCAGGAACCTTTATACCCGGCAGGGGTTTAAAGAAACCGGCAGAATTATCGATTTTTTTACTCCGGACAACCTGCCGGCAGAAGACGCGGTCATTATGATGAAACCGGCGGCTTATTGATCCGGATAAAGGGCCGGCAGATATTTTTTCTGTCCGGCGCGGCGTTTGATTTTGACCTGAGCGGCGGCATAAAAAGCCTGCAGCAGCTTTTTTCCCAACATTTCCCCCGCCGCCGGCAGATGACGGGCAAAACGGCCGGTACCGTATAAAAACAGTTCTAATTCGTCCAAAACGTCGGCAAAAGCGGCGGCCTGTCCGTTAAAGCTGTCGCGGATATCGGACAAATTAATAATCCTGCGGTTTGGAAACCTTTCTCTGGCCCAGATCAAAAGTGCCGCCGCTGCTTTTTCCGGATCGCCGGAAAGGCATGCCTGTTCTACGTTTTTCGTCAACGTCCTGCGCTTGCGGTATTTTTTTAAAAACGGCAAAGCGCACACGCATGCCAAAAACAGCAAAGAACAAACGCCTGCGGCCTGCCCTGCCGAAAAAGAAAGAACGAACGGCTCATTGCCGCTTTTTCCCGCCGGTTCAGACTCAGCCGGCGGATTTTGTTCGTTTTCCGGCAGCCCGGCCGGTAAAACAGTCAGAGTATACGGCGGAATTTTTGATTCTTCGATCCGGTGCGTCCGCGTATTCAGCCAGAAAACGCTTATTCCCGGCAAAATCAGCTCTCCTGCCCGTTCCGGAACAAAGATAACCGTTTGGCGCACGGCAGAAATCAGTTCCCGTTTGCCCGTAACCATAGTTCTGTCCGTTTTTCCTTTGTAAATCCGGACGTTGTTTTGTTCCTGCGTTTGAAAATCGGGCAGATAAACCGGCAAAGTCCCTTTTGCCGTCAAAACCAGCGATCTTTTAACCGGCGTGCCTTGCCTGACAGACCGGTCTTTGGGCAGAACGCCTTCAAACAATTCGACCTGCGCGGCGGCGAACAAGGGCGCAGAATGATCCGGCAAAGCTTTAACATCAAAAGAAAACGGAGGCGTACATATTTCCAAGCGTCCGTCCGCCGTTATTTTGACGCCCGGCGGCAAATCACGCGCGGAAATCATGGTCGGCGCCAGAGCAGACAGGCAAAACGGCGCAAACGATATTTTGCCCGTTGATTTGGCCACCAGGCTGAAATAAAGTGTTTTTACGCCGTATGTTATTCCGTTTCTGACAACCGTTTCGTCAGGCCGGCTCGAATCCAGAAAAATATCGACATTCTGCCAATCGGCAGGAACAATACCGACGTCTGTCAACCCGATTCTGTCCAGCAGTTTTATCTGAAAAAAGGATTCCTGCCCCAGGTATAACGTTTCCGGCGGCGGCGCCATACCGTTTGGCTCTGGAATTTACGCCGCCGCCGGAAACGTTATACCAGGGGCAGGAATCCTTTTTTCAGATAAA
>JAJXEL010000075.1 GCA_021639925.1 Alphaproteobacteria bacterium
AAAGTATTTTTTCCGGGCAAAAAAAATCCCCCGTTCCGTGAAGGAAACGGAGGATTTCCGGAAACTTTACAGGTTATTTTTCCGCTTTTTTCCGTGCGCCGAAAATAACGGCTTTGATTTGCAATTCCGCAGGGTCGACAATAATAATGCGTTCGCCGTCAAAATCCGAAACAACGCGTATGCAGAGCATGTCTGCGCAGGCATGGCTGTCTTGAACGCGTTCTTTGTCCTTCAGGTCCAAAAATATTTCCCGCGGTGTGTCGGCAGTATTTTGAACCGGCGCGGTTCTGTTTTTATTGCTTAACAGTTTCGGCGTTGTTTTGTAATTGACCAGGCCGTAAATAATGCCGCCCAAAGTCAGAAAGATCAAAAATGTAATAATACCGATCAACACTTTTAAAAACGCAATTTTATTCATCTTATTCCTCAGGAAAGTTTATTTTTTTCCTTTATACAGAAAAAAAGCTGCTGCAAAAAGAAAAGTTTTTGATAAGGTTGAAACCGCCGTCCGTTTTGTCATTTTATCTTATGGTTTGTTTTATGGATAACAGAAAAGACAACGAAAATATTTTAATAACGCCGCCGGTCGGTCCGCAGGATATTAAAATGCGGGTGGATAAATGGCTGGCCGCCTGTACAAATCTGTCGCGCAGCCGCGTTTCCGCCCTGATTGGTCAGGGGGCCGTTTTTTTGAATGACGTTTGTTTGCGGGATCAGGATAAAAAAACGGCGGCGGGCGAAGTTTACCGGATTGAAATTCCCGCGCCCGTTGACGCTGTGCCGCGCGCCGAGGAAATTCCGCTGGATATCATATACGAAGATTCTGATCTTTTGGTGATTAATAAGCCGGCGGGAATGGTTGTTCACCCGGCGGCGGGCAATTATGACGGGACTTTGGTTAACGCGCTGCTGTCGCATTGCCGGGACAGTTTGTCCGGAATCGGCGGCGTAATTCGTCCGGGAATCGTTCACCGGCTAGACAAAGAAACCAGCGGGCTGATGGTTATTGCCAAAAATGACGAGGCTCATAAAGGATTATCCGCCCAGTTTGCCGTTCACAGTTTGCAACGGTGTTATCTGGCTTTGGTCTGGGGCAGGCTGTCGCCGGCGCAGGGCGCGGTTGAAAATCAAATCGGACGCAGTCCCGTTAACCGCAAAAAAATGGCCGTTGTCAAAACCGGCGGCAAACGGGCGGAAACACATTACCGGACCGTCGGCCTTTATGCCGTCGGGGCGGTCAGTCTGGTGGAATGTTCATTAAAAACAGGGCGGACACATCAGGTGCGTGTTCATATGACAGCCCTGGGGCACCCGTTGATCGGCGACAAAACGTACGGTAAAATTCCCGGCGCGGCCCGGCATAATCCCGCTTTGGCGGCGGCGGTTCACTTTCCCCGCCAGGCGCTTCACTCCTATAAAATGAGCTTTGAACACCCGGTAACGCATCAGACTATGCGATTCGAAATTCCTTTGCCGGCCGATATGCGGGCGGTTGTTGAATCATTAAAGTAAAACAAACACGAAAAGCCCGCAAAAGCAGGCTTTTTCTTTTGTTTGCGAAAAATCCGCCGGTTAGCCCTGACGAGCCTTCATGCGCGGGTTTTTCTTATTAATAATATAAACGCGCCCTTTTCTGCGTACGATTTTGCAATCTTTATCGCGCAGCTTAGCGGACTTCAGGGAATTACGAACTTTCATAACACAATCCTCAAACTTAACTTTCTTCTAATGAAGATAGGTGACAATACAAAGATTGTCGGGTATTGTCAATCACTAAAGGGGCGATTTACCCTCGAAAAGGAGTTTTTTTATGCGACAGGCTTTTTATTTGTTCATTTTACCGGTTTTGGCGTCATGCGCTTTTATTCCCGAAAGCTGGCTCGGGGTTTCCGAAGCGTTTGAAAACATGCAGTCTTCGGCGCGTTCTTATACGATTCTGCCGCCGCCGGCACCATCGGTTTTCGTCGGGTCGCAAACCGTATATCAGAATAACTATGTATTAAACGAAACCAATTCGGCAAAAGTCGGCGAAACCGTTTTAAGGGTGCAGGCCTTTAAAAAAGACAAATTCGTTTCCAACGAATTGATTCTGGAACGGCCCGTGACGATTAAAATCAACGGCAGCGAAATGACTCTGCCGGCGAAAAAATATCAGATTTTCGGGATCTTTGAACAAGCAGACAAAACTTTTTTCGTTTTGCCGAAATATAATCACTATTATTTTCTTGTCGATATGAACGGCGAAATACAACGTCAATTTCTGTATGAAATAAAAGACAGCGACAAAGTGACTCTTTTCCCCGACAAAGCCGCCATATATCCTGAATCGGCCCGCATGAAACGGGTTTTGTCTTTTGAACAGTCAAAAGTGCCTTTTTTGGATTTTGAAGTCGTTTATGACGGTATAAAAAATAATCGGATTATCCTGTTTTACAAAGACGCCGTTCCCGGCACAAACGGCGGCAGCGGCAGTTTTGACACTTTGGGATATCCGGCCGATTCGACAATGATTTCCGTCGCGGGCCGCCTGCTGCGCATTATCCGTGCGGATCAAGAACAAATTACCTATATCGTTGTCAAAGAATGATTTTAAAAATGCAAACTGAAACGAGGCGGGGATTTTCCCGCCTTTTTCAGTTCAAGGCAACAATACCGATATTCAGGTATAAAGCGAAAAGGCTCCATATCCCATAGGGAAGCAATAAAAAGAATGCCGTTTTTGATCCGTTGTAAAAAATCCGAATCGTCCGCGCTAAAAAATACAACAGCAGGCATAACACTGCCAAAGAAGCTTTGGGGGATTTTAAACCGAAAAAAACCGGCGCCCACAATAAATTCAATCCCGCTTGGACGACAAAAGCAAAAATCCCGGCTGATTTTTTCTGTGTTTCTTTTGTTTTTAAAAAGATTAAAAAAGAAATCCCGATCATCGCATATAAAACCGGCCACACAATCATAAATACCTGATCCGGCGGCGTTAAAGGCGGTTTTATTAAGGAAGCGTACCAATCCATATTCTGCATGATATCAATATGAAGATGTTTTCGCCGCATGTACATATCGCTTTTCGGCAAATAAAAAAACCTCCTGCCGCAAGCAGGAGGTCTTTTCTTGCAAAACCAAAAGAAAATTATTTCTTTTCGGCTTCTTTTTTCGCAATCGCGGCGCCCAGAATATCGCCCAGAGAAGCGCCGGAATCGGTTGAACCGAATTCGGACAAAGCTTCTTTTTCTTCGGCGATTTCGCGCGCTTTGATCGACAAAGAAATTTTGCGCGTCTTCGCATCAATCTGCGTGACTTTCGCATCGACTTTGTCGCCGACGGCAAAACGTTCGGGACGCTGTTCGGAACGGTCGCGGGACAGATCGGCTTTGCGGATAAAGCCTTTGGATCCGTTGACTTCGACTTCAATCCCGTTATCGGCGATCGCGGAAACGATTCCCGTTACGACGTCGCCTTTCTTGATGTCGGAAACGGCATCGGCAAACGGATCGTTCGTCAGCTGCTTAACGCCCAGAGAAATACGTTCTTTTTCAACGTCAACGTCCAAAACTTTGGCTTTGATGACGTCGCCTTTCTTGTATTCCTTAACGGCTTCTTCGCCGCTCTTGTCCCAGGACAGGTCGGATAAGTGAACCATGCCGTCAATATCGCCGTTCAGGCCGACAAACAGGCCGAATTCGGTAATGTTGCGGATTTCGCCTTCAATGACCGTACCGACCGGGTGCGTTTCGGCAAAAGCTTCCCACGGATTGGGCAGACACTGTTTCAGCCCCAAAGAAATGCGGCGTTTCGCCTGATCAACGTCCAAAACCATAACTTCAACTTCTTGAGAAGTGGAAATAATCTTGCCCGGGTGGGTGTTTTTCTTTGTCCAGCTCATTTCGGAAACGTGGACCAGACCTTCAACGCCCTGTTCCAGTTCAATGAACGCGCCGTAATCGGTAATGTTCGTTACGCGGCCGGTCAGCTTCGCGCCGACGGGGTATTTCTGTTCAACGCCGGACCACGGATCGGCTTCCAGCTGTTTCATGCCCAGGCTGATACG
This sequence comes from Alphaproteobacteria bacterium, assembly GCA_021639925.1. GTDB lineage: Bacteria > Pseudomonadota > Alphaproteobacteria > CAAGCB01 > CAG-977 > UBA11549. The sequence continues at coordinate 4,049 of JAJXEL010000075.1, forward strand.
CTGCGTTTCAGGGTTGAAACGGATAATCTGAACCTTGACGGGCTGGCCGATTGTCAATGCTTCGGACGGGTGGTTGATGCGTTTCCAGGCAATGTCGGTGACATGCAGCAAACCGTCAACGCCGCCCAGGTCAATGAACGCACCGTAATCGGTAATGTTTTTGACAACGCCGTCCAGAATCTGGCCTTCGGACAAATTCTTGATCAGTTCGGAACGCTGTTCGACGCGCGTTTCTTCCAAAACGGCGCGGCGGGAAACGACGATGTTTCCGCGGGCGCGGTCCATTTTCAAAATCTGGAACGGCTGCGGCGTTCCCATTAACGGGCCGACGTCGCGTACCGGGCGAATATCAACCTGAGATCCCGGCAAAAACGCGATCGCGCCGGACAGGTCAACCGTAAAGCCGCCTTTGACACGGCCGAAAATAACGCCTGTAACGCGTTCGCCGTTCGCCTGCGCTTTTTCCAGTTCGTTCCAAGCTTCTTCGCGGCGGGCTTTTTCACGGGACAAAACGACCATGCCGTCTTTGTCTTCGTAACGGTCAATAAAAACATCGACCTGATCGCCGACTTTCATTTCTGCATTAAAGCCGAATTCACGGCGGGCAATGCGGCCTTCTGATTTCAGGCCGACGTCGATCGTAACGAAATCATCGTTCAAAGCTACGATCGTGCCTTTGACGACAGAGCCTTCCAGCCCTTTGTCTTCGCCGAACATTTCGTTGAACAGTTCGGCAAAATTTTCTTTCATCGCCGGAATTTCTTCGGCTGTTGTTTTAGTTACCATATAAATTTACTTCCTTCACATAATCAGTATTCATGCCGTCCGGTTGTGTCCGGAGGTCTGCACATAAAAAACAACGGAACCGCCGTGCCTTCGGTTCCGCTGACTGTATATCTGAAAATCCTTACTTTTGCAACGGATTATTTCAGTTTTTTCCATTTTATGCGTGATTGATCGCGATATAATCCAGCGCCGCCTGAAAAGCCTGTACGGCGTTTAAATCGGACGTGTCCAGAATACAGGCGTCTTCGGCCGGTTTTAAAGGGGCCGCCGCGCGGTTGGAATCGCGTTCGTCGCGTTCTTTGATGTCGGCCAGAATTTTATCGTAATCCGCGGGTTTGCCGGCTTCCTGCAATTCTTTAAAGCGGCGGTCGGCGCGGACTTCGGCCGAAGCGGTGACAAAAAACTTCACATCGGCCGCCGGGCAGACGACGGTGCCGATGTCGCGGCCGTCCAGAACGGCGCCCTTGGCCGGCGTGCCGTCGTCAAAAAACGGGTTTTCGGCAAAATCGCGCTGCAAAGCCAGCAAAGCTTCGCGAACTGCGGGAATGGCGGCAACTTTGGACGCGGCGTTTCCGGTCGCTTCGTCGCGCAAAGCCGGGTTGGACAATATCTTATTGATGTTCTTCGGATCAAAAGCGCGCGCCTGTTTTGTCGCGGCGGCTTCGTCGGAAGGATCGGCCCCCGCCTGCAGGACAGCGTACCCGACGGCGCGGTACAAACGGCCGGTGTCCAGAAAAGCGTAATGAAAATGTTTTGCCAGATTCTGCGCCAAAGTGCCTTTTCCCGCGGCCGCGGGGCCGTCAATCGCAATAATCATGTATGTTTGCTCCTGCTGTGTTCATCAAAGGAATAAATTCCGGAAAACTGGTGGCAACCGATGAAACGTCGTCAATGAAAACGGGGTTTTCGCTTGCCATGCCCATTACCATAAAAGACATGGCAATGCGGTGATCCAGTTTTGCCTCAATCAGCCCCGCGCCGCAAGGTTTTTTTCCAAAACCGCGGATTCGTATGGAATCGCCGTCGGTTTCGGCACACTCGACGCCGTTTTTGTTCAGCCCGTCGATAATCGCTTTGAAACGGTCGCTTTCTTTGACTTTCAGTTCGGACAGACCGCGCAGAACCGTTTCGCCTTCGGCAAAGGCTGCCGCAACCGCCAGAATCGGGTATTCGTCAATCATGGACGGGGCGGCTTCGCCCGGAACTTCGATTCCTTTGAGCTTTGAAGACACCGCCCGCAAATCCGCGACGGGTTCTCCGGCGATTTCGCGTTTGTTTTCAAATCGGATATCCGCCCCCATTTTGAGTAAAGCGTCCAATATTCCCGTGCGCAGCGGGTTAATGCCGACGTTTCGCACGGTAATATCCGAATTATCGGTAATCAGCGCGGCGACAAGGGCGAATGCCGCCGACGAAATATCCGCCGGGACGTAAACGCCGCATGCTTTCAGCCGTCTGCCGCCGCGCAAAGTAATGACGTTGACGTTGTTCTCGTCTTTTTCCGTATGAATGTCCGCGCCGAAAGCCTTTAGCATGCGTTCCGTGTGATCGCGGCAAGCGACCGGTTCGTAAACGGTTGTCGTTTGTTCTTTGCGCAGCCCGGCCAGCAGCAAAGCGGATTTTAACTGCGCCGAAGCAACCGGCATGACATAGCTGAACGGATTATTGTCCGCGTATCCCTGCATCGTAATCGGCAATCTGCCGTTTGTTGTTTCAAAAACGGCGCCCGTTTGGGACAACGGATCCGTAATTCTTTTCATCGGCCTGGAACGCAGACTGGAATCGCCCGTCAGACAAACGCGGATCGGATAAGGCGCCAGCAGGCCCATTAACAGCCGGACGCCCGTGCCCGAATTGCCCATGTCAATGACCGAATCCGGCCGGACAAAAGTTTTCGTTCCTTCAACCGTCCACGTTTCGCCGTTTTTATTGACGACGGCGCCCAGTTTTTTTAAAGCCCGCGCGGTGTTCAGGACGTCTTCGCTTTCCAACAGGCCGTTGATTTCGGTAACGCCTGCGGCCGCGGCGCCTAAAATCAGCGCCCTGTGGGAAATTGATTTGTCGCCGGGAATTTGAAGGCTGCCGGTTAAGCCGTTTGTTTTTTCAGAGATTGTTTTGCGCATGAAAAAATCACTTTTTTACTGTTTTTTGTTTGACACGGATAACGCTAACATGTCAAATCCGTTAAATAAATATTTTTTGGAAAAAAGGAGATGTCTTACATGTCAAAACCTGAATGGGGAACAAAGCGTATTTGTTTACAGTGCGGCGAACGTTTTTACGATTTGGGCAAAGATCCGATCAAATGTCCGCATTGCGGCGACACTCTGTCTGTGGAAGAATTTCTGCGTCTGCAGGCGATGATGGCCGGCAAATCCAAACGCGGCGTCAAAGGGAAAGTTCATGAAGATCTGGAAAATATTGCGGCCGAAGAATCTGTTTTTGAAGAAGCCGGCGACGACGAACTGGAATTGATCGAAGACGCTTCCGATCTGGGCGACGATCATCACGATATGGCCGAAGTCATGGATAATGTCGAAAAAGGCGAAGAATAATTTTATTTCTTTTCCGAATTAAAACTGGAAATTAAAGAAATCAGATGTTACCCTTTTGGGGTAGGCTGATTTCTTTAAGGAAAGCGGTTAAAAAGATGCTGTTTCGTCTGGCTATTGCTGTTTTTTTATTAACGTCCGGGGGGGCAAAAGCCGCCTGTACGTTTGCCGAACAGGCGGAAAAATCCGGTAAGATCAATATCGCTTTCATGCAATATATTTATTGCGCGGAAGAAGAAAACGACGCCGAAGCCCAATATAAGCTGGGGTCCATGTACTATCAGGGCGTGGGGCTGCCCCGTCCGGATTTTAGACGCGCTGTCGCTTTTTTTTCCCGCGCGGCCAATAACGGGTATGCGCCGGCGCAGGTAAAGCTGGGGCTGTTGTATTGGCGCGGCGAAGGAATCGCAAAAAATCTGAAAATGGCTCATAAATGGCTGTATCTGGCGCAAGAACCCGAAAATATGCGCTGGTTTTATTATGTCGGGCCGTCTTCGGATAAAACGGCGGCTTCGGTTTATGCCAAGCTGAACAGCGTCATAAAAGTGTCGGATAAGGATATTATGGACGCCGTTCCGTTTTCTGAAACCGTGCCTTTAAGCGCTTTGGGGGACGGGGTGATTCCGTCTTATAAGGAAGTCGCCGAATTTCAGCATGAAAACCTGATTGAAGCCGGGGAAGAACTGCTGGACGCGTCGTCGCAAAGAGATCTGCAAAAATATTTAAACGGTCTGCTGCCGGCTATTAATCCTAAGTTTCCTTCCAGCCTGACAAACGATGAAAAACAGCGCGCTTTACAGATGATTTTAAATTGGTTTAAACCGGTTTTGCTGACGACGCAAAACTTTGATCCCGCAAAGATTCCCGTACTGGAAAAGTTAAAACGGGAAATTGAACGGCCGGTTGAATAAAACAGCTTTGGTACGATTGTGAAAAAGAAACTTTTTGTAAAAACTTTCGGCTGCCAGATGAACGTTTACGATTCTCTGCGCATGGTTGATTTGATGCGCGTTTTGGGATTCGAACAGACGGATACGCCTGACGACGCCGATATGATTATTTTCAATACGTGTCATATCCGGGAAAAAGCGTCTGAGAAAATATTTTCCGAACTGGGACGTTTTAAACCGTTGAAAGAACAACGCAGAGCGCGGGGAAAAGACTTGATTTTGGTCGTGGCCGGCTGTGTCGTTCAGGCGGAATCGGCTGAATTTATGGATCGCGCGAAATTTGTCGATATCGCTTTGGGACCGCAGACGTATCACCGCCTGCCGGAAATGTTGCGGCGGCTGGAACAAAAAAGGAAACAACGCATTATTGACGTTGAATTTCCGGCCGTGGCCAAATTCGATTCTCTGCCCGCGGCGCGGTCAAACGGCGTATCGTCTTTTTTGGCGATCCAGGAAGGCTGCGACCGGTTTTGTTCTTATTGCGTCGTGCCGTATACGCGCGGGGCGGAATATTCGCGTTCTTTAAATGAAATTGTTGCCGAAGCGCGTCAGTTGGCCGAAACGGGGACAAAAGATTTAATGCTGCTGGGGCAGAATGTCAACGCGTGGCACGGGGACGGCGCGGACGGAAAACCGTCGGATCTCAGCCGGCTGGTCAGGGCCGTTGCGGAAATTGACGGCATTGAACGGATCCGGTACGTTACGTCGTATCCGTCCGATTTTACGGACGACATGATCGCCATGCACCGCGATATTCCCAAAGTTATGCCTTATCTGCATTTGCCGGTTCAATCGGGATCGGACAGAATATTAAAGAAGATGAACCGCCGTTATACCTGCGCCGAATACGAAAAAATTGTGTCCCGGCTGCGTGACGCCTGTCCGGAAATCGCATTGTCTTCGGATTTTATCGTCGGCTTTCCCGAAGAAACAGACGATGATTTTGAACAGACGATGGATCTGGTGCGCCGCGTAAAGTTTGCGCAGTCCTATTCGTTTAAATACAGCGCCCGCCCGGGAACGCCGGCCGCGGCGATGAAAGCGCAGATTCCGGAAGACGTTAAAACTGAACGTCTGGAACGGCTGCAGGCATTGCTGATTGAACAGCACGCCGCGTATAACGCCGGCTTTTTGGGGCGGGAAACGGCCGTTTTACTGGAAGACCGGGCGAAGAAAAAAGGGTTTTTGCTGGGGCATACGCCGCAGATGCAGAATGTTGTCGTCAAGGCGTCCGAAGAATTTTTAGGACAAATCGTTCTGGTTCGTATTACAAAAACGGCGGCGACGACTTTGGAAGCTGAATTGGTATAGAAAAGCCCCTGTTTGCGGATTTTTATTTTTTAATCCGGCCGTGCGGCGTCCCGGCGGCGTGACGTTTTTTGTTCTTCCTGAAAAAACGCGTAAGTCATAGAAAATCCCGCTATTAAAATTATCTGACATATAATGATACAAATAAAGT
>JAJXEL010000076.1 GCA_021639925.1 Alphaproteobacteria bacterium
GTGAAAACGTAAAAAGGATCATAAAAGAAGGAATTTCGAGAAAATGGAACTGTACTGCCCGGTTTGCGACAAGGAATACCCTTTGGAAACCCACTCTTTGTTTTGCCCCGAAAGTACCGAAAACGGCGTGCACCCGCTGATCAAACGGGAAAACACTGCGGAATTGGCGCGCGTATTTCCGACGACATTAACAAAACGCTGGAACGACAACAAACTGTCATTCAGCGTTTTTCGCGAATTTATGGCCAGTTATCAGCTGGCAAACGCCCACGGCAAAGCGTCCTGGTGGGTGGAACGCGTTTTGGCGTTGTCCAACGCGTGCGAAAGAATGACCGGCCGCGGTTTTATCCGGACGCCCGAAATTCAGGCGGACGACCTGGCGCAGGCGATCGACCTGCCCAAAGGATCTTTATTTGTTAAAAACGAAACGCTGCAGCTGATGGGATCGCACAAATCGCGCCATCTGGCCGGCGCGATCATGCATTTGGAAACGCTGCGCGAAATTTCCGACGAACCCGAAGAAAAAAAGACGCTGGCTATTTTTTCCTGCGGCAACGCGGCGATGGGGGCGGCCGCCATTGCCGGAGCCGCCGGGTATCAGCTGTATGCTTTTGTGCCCGATCATGTCAGCGAAACGGTTGTTTCAATCCTGACGAATTTGGGAACGAACGTCGTCAAAGTCAGCCGCGACGGCTCTGTCGGCGAAGGCGACCCGTGCAACCTGCGTTATCAGGAAGCTTTGAAAAAATTCGGCTGGGTTCCGTTTACGTCCTACGGCCACGATATCTGGTCGGCGGTAGAAGGCGCAGAAACGCTGGAATATGAATTCCTGTTCAATCAATACCTGATTGACGCGCCTTTGGACGTACAGGTCGTTCAGGTCGGCGGCGGCGGGCTGGCCAACGCGGTTTCTTGTGCAAACGCTTTATTCCGGCGGCTGGACATTATCCGCAAATTGCCGCGGTTTTATACGTGCCAGACAGCCAGCTGCTATCCTTTGGCGCAAAGTTATTTCATGGTTCTGCGCGAACTGGGTCGCGACGGCGTTGTTACGCTGCCGCCCGAACTGGCTATGTTGCTGGAAGGCAATTTCGACGCCAAAGCTTTGTTGGAAAACAATTTGGGACAAATCAAAATGACGGCCGGCCTGATCGCGGAAATGTATCCGAAAATTCAGGAAGATCTGGAGGCTGTCTTTGTCAAGGTCGGCCAGAACCGGAACGATTATTTCAAAGCCTGGACGGCCAACGTCCCCGAAAGCGTTGCGGAAGGCATTTTGGACGACACGACTTACGACGGATTGGAAGTCGTGCGCAACATGATTATTTCCGGCGGGCTGCCATTAATCGCGGACGAAGACGAATTAACGAAAGCCCATGAACTGGCGCGCGAACATACAGGCGTCGATTTGTCCGCCACCGGCAGCGCCGGGCTGGCCGGTTTGCGCCAGCTGATTAAAAACAAGCTTGTCCAGCAGGGGGAACGCTGCGGCATTCTGTTTACGGGCGTCGGCGAACGCAAAAGCGATCTGCCGGTTGTTCAAAACAGAGTCTTTACGTTAAACAGCGGTGACAATATATCAAAACTGGTCGAATAACTTACCGCCGCTGGTTGTCCCGGCGGGCGGCAGGTCCGAACGCATGAAAATGCCGAAAGGGCTTTTAAGCTTTTTCGGCAGGCCGTGGTTACAGTATCAGCTGGACTGTTATCGCCGGGCGGGCGGTAAAACGGCAGTCGTTGTTTTAGGATTTAAAGCCGGCGATTATTTAACGGCGCTGCCGTTTTTAAACATCGGGCAAACAGTTGATGCGGACGGGTTGGAAATAACGACGTTAATCAATCCTTTGCCGCAATTCGGCCCTTTTTCGACGATTCAGACAGGATTGTCTTTTTTGCTGCGAAAAGATTTTCCCTCTTTTTCTTTTCTGGCCTTGGACAGACCTGCGCCCCTGCCCGCGGTCTGGCATGAATTGGCGGACATATTGAACGATAAAAAAGCCGACATGGTTTTTCCCGTCAGAAACGGCAAAGACGGACACCCCGTTATGTTGTCAAAAACTTTCGCGCAAAACATTGTCGCCCTGGATCCCGAAACCAGCCGCATGGACAAACTGCGCGCCACTTTGCCCGACGGCGCCTGCCTGGCAGTTGAACAAACAGACGCCAATGTCGGATTTAATTTGAATACTCCCGAACAATGGCAGGAATTTTTAAACCAGCGCGGGACTGTATAGAATCATCGACAGCAGAATCAGCCAAAAGACCAGACGAACCCAGACGGTTTTTTTCTGTTCTCCGACCTGATTCTGCTGACGGCGCATTTATCAGATGTTTTCAATAACGACACGTTCGGCCAGAATTCGTCCGCTTTCTTTATTTTTAATAAAAGAAACGCTGACATGCTGGCCTTCTTCCACATCTTCGAACTTGGCGGCGCTGCCGTGCGACAACCACATAAATCTGGTCAGCGGAGAAACCGTAAAGTCCATTAAAATGTTTTTATCCAGGAAAGACCTGATTTTAAAGGTGTTTGATTCATGATTTACGGAATCAACGGTTCCCTTCATTTTCAAAACGGGGAATTTACCTTCTTTGTGCAGGGCGTACAGTCCGACACCGCCCAGAGCGGCCAAAGCGCCCAGAATAAATTTTTTCATACCTTCTTCTCCCTTTCAAATAATTCCGGGAATTATTATAGGGACAAGAAAGCCCGCCTGCGTATCTGCCTAATCGGCCAAAAAAGACGCAAAAAAGGTTATCCGCCTTTTTTCATAAACTGAATTTTATACAGCTGGGCGTATATGCCGTCGCGCGCCAGCAATTCCTGATGCGTACCGCAGTCAACAATTTTACCTTCGTTAAAAACGCAGATTTTATCGGCGTTGACGATCGTTGACAACCGGTGCGCGATCACAATGGACGTTCTGCCTTTCATCAATACTTCCAAAGAATCCTGCACGATTTTTTCGGAATGGGAATCCAAAGCCGACGTCGCTTCGTCCAACAGCAGGATCGGCGCGTTTTTCAACATGGCGCGCGCGATTGAAATCATCTGGCGCTGACCGCCGGAAAGCCCCGCGCCCTGTTCGCCCAGCAAAGTATCGTATCCGTTTTCCATTTGACGGATAAAAGGATCCGCCGCCGCGGCTTTGGCGGCTTCGATCACCTGTTCGTCCGTTGCGTCGGGCGAACCGTAACGAATATTGTTTTTAATCGTATCGTTAAATAAAATCACTTCCTGCGACACATAAGCCGTATGTTTTCGCAGGCTTTCCAGCGTGACCTGCGTAATATCCTGCCCGTCGATTAAGATCTGCCCTTTATCAGGATCATAAAACCGCGGCAGAAAATTAATTAATGTCGATTTGCCGGACCCCGAATGACCGACCAGAGCCACCGTCTGATCCGGTTCAACGCTCAGCGACACGTTTTGCAGCACATCGCGTTCGCCGTCATAGGAAAAAGTCACGTCTTTGATTTCAATTTTTCCTTTTGAAACGACCAGTTCTTTGGCGCCGGGAACGTCTTTGATCAGCGGTTCAACGTCCAGCATGGAAAACAGGCGCTGCATACTGGCGACCCCCATCTGCATGCGCATATGCAGGCTGGCGACGTTTTTCATCGGTTTATAAGCCGCGACGATCGCCAGCAGAAATACCATAAAATTACCGGGACTCATATTGCCCTGCATAATCTGATAACCGCCGTATCCCAGCGTCGCCGCCATGGCGATACCGCCGAAAAATTCCATCAGCGGACTTTGCAGCGCATGCAGGCACGCCATGGAAAAAGACAGCTTGTTCATTTTGACGATCGTATTATTCAGCTCTTCAAACTCTTTGTTTTCCGTGCAGTAAGATTTAACGATTTTAATGCCTTTGAAGCTTTGGGTCAGCAGATTAAAAAAGCCTTCGTTCGCTTCTTGGTTGCGTTTTGTTTTTTTACGCATTTTGCGCCCGCACAAAACGACGGGATAAATCCCGACGGGAAAAACAAAAAAGACGACGCAGGCCATTTCAAAAGACTGAAAAAACATCAGAACGACCAGAAAAACGACAGAAGCCGTATCTTTGACAAAAGTCGTCAAGCTGTTCAAAACGGCGTCTTTGACCATAGCGACGTCGGAAGTAAAACGCGTAATGATTTCGCCGGTGGAATGTTCCTGGAAAAAGGCGTTGTCCATACGGATCAGGCGTTTAAAAATATCGCGCTGCATGTCGGCGATCACACGGATCGACAGCTTTGTCATTACGACGGACTGGGAATAACTGAACACCCCTTTCAGAAAATACAGAACAAGGATCGTAATGCCGATTGTCCCCAGCGAAGCGCGGTTTTTATCAATAAACACTTCGTCGAAAATCGGTTTCAGCTGCCGCACCAGCAGCGCGTCGAAACTGGCGGCGACCAGCATTAAAACAACCGCCAAAATCAGCCAGCGCCATTTCGAAGCGACGTATGTTTTCCATACGCGCCTGTACATCAGCATGCTTTCTTTGGTCAATGCCGGCAGATCTTTGTTCTTTTTAATAAACGCCATAACTTCCCCGCTTTTTACAATCGGGTTAAAATAGCATTAAACCTTTGGTTACGTCAAAGAATTAGTGCGGATAAGCGGCTCTTTTTAACCGGTCGTTGATCGCCAGCCCCAGCCCGTTCGTCGGAACCGGCATAACGGCGATCCCCGTATAGCGCGGATCGTCCAACAGACGCATATAAGCGAACAAATGCGCGGCGGCTTCTTTTAAATCACCGGACGGGCTGAGATTTAACGTCGCGTTTTCCGCTTTGCCAAAGGCCAGAAAAGCTTCGCCCTTTTCGGCATACAGCGCATTCAGCCGCACCGGCAGGCGCGGCGCGTAATGGGACAACAACTGCCCCGGCGACCGCGGCGCGTCCGGATTGATTTCGGGACGGCGCAGCGGACGGCCCAGAACGGCTTCAATTTCTTCCACGCCGACCCCGCCGGCGCGCAGTAAAGCGGGATCGTCTTCGGACACGTCCAGAATTGTCGATTCCACCCCGACCGCACAGGCGCCGCCGTCTAAAATCAGCGGCACGCGGCTTTCCAGCCCTTGCGCGACGTGTTGCGCCGTCGTCGGGCTGACCGTTCCGGAAATATTTGCGCTGGGCGCCGCGACGGGACGGCCGAACGCCGCGATCATCTGACGCGCCGCGGGGTGAACGGGACAGCGCACGCCGACAGTATCCAACCCCGCGCTGACCAGATGGGAAACCGGACAGCCGGGCGTTCTTTTCATGACCATCGTCAAAGGCCCCGGCCAGAACTTTTCAGCCAGTTTCCGCGCGCTGTCCGTCATAACGGCGAAACGTTCCGTCCATGAAATATCGGCGATATGAGCAATCAGCGGATTAAACTGCGGACGCCCTTTGGCTTCAAAAACAGACGCGACGGCCAGATCGTTTTGCGCGTCAGCCCCCAACCCGTACACCGTTTCGGTCGGAAAAGCCACCAGACGCCCTTTATCCAACAACTCCGCCGCCAGGGCAATGCTTTGCGGATTAACCGGTTCGACAGACATTTAATACCACTTTAACCGTTTTAACAAAAAAGCCAGGAAAACACCCAGCGCCAACAGCAGCAGCGTCGCGATCAGAAAACCGTTTTCGCTGGTTGCCAAAGGAATTCCGCCGACGTTCATGCCGAACAATCCGGTAATAAACGTCAACGGCACAAAAATCGCCGCCAGAACGGACAGCATATACATATTTTCCTGCGTTTGTTCGCGCACGCGGTTGGACAGTTCGTCCATATTAATCATGGCGCGTTCACGCAGGGAATCAATGTCTTCGATAATGCGCATCATGCGGTTGGCGTTTTCACGCAACTGATAACGGTTTTCCGCGCTCAGCCACGGCATGATCTGGCGCGGCAGAACGTCCATCGCGTCGCGCTGCGGATACAGATAACGCCTCATTTCCGTCAGGTTGCGCCGCGCTTCGGACAACTGCGGCATAAATTCGCCTTCTTCATCTTCGACATCGTCAATAATTTTATCTTCAACACTGTCGATAACGACTTCAACATCTGAAACAACGGCGACGATTTTATCCAATGTAAAAGAACACAGTTCGTCAAGCAGCTCGCCGACGTCTTTTGCCCCGACGCCGGTGTTGAATTCGCGTTCCATTGCCGTTAAAAAATTCATCGGCGTTTCGCGCAGCGTAATCATACGGTTTGTTTCGCACCAGATACGCAAAGGAATCATATCGTCCGGTTCTTCGCCGGGATTCAGGTTAATCGCGCGCAGGAACAACATCAGTTTATCCCCAAAAGCCACGCAGCGGGGACGGTCTTCTTCTTCTTCGGTCAAACTTTCCAGCGCCATGGGATTGATGCCGCTTTTGTTTTCCAAAAACTCCTTTGTTCCCGGAGCCGGCAAGTTCAAATGCAGCCACAGCACGCCTTGGTCCGGTGTCCAGTTTTCTGTTTCTTCCGCACTTAAATGACGGGCGCCGCCTTTGCCGTCCAGCAGCAAAGAAAACAGCAGCCAGTTATTATTTTCGGACGAAAGCACGTTGTTTTCAGACATAATTCTTCTCCGCCTGTCATTGGTTTCTTTGTATCAAAGATTACGCGAAAATGCACCTGATTTAATCTGTCCGGCCACAAAAATTTATAACAGCCCCCCTTGCTTTCCCCGGCAGTCCGTGTATGATGAAAACATTAAACAATTTTGGAAAAAAACGGGTTAAATTTATGGATATTCTGTTTAAAAAAAATGAAATTTCAAACGACGCCGCCCTGATCGTCGGAGTATACGAAGACATGCTGTTTACAAAAACGGCCAAAAAAATCGACGGCGTCTTAAACGGAATGTTGGCCAGAGCGTTAAAAATCGACAATTTCAACGGCCGGCTGGGTGAAACTTACGACTTTATCGCGCTGGGCAACCTGCCTGTCAAGCGTCTGTTATGCGTCGGATTGGGCAAAAAAGCCGATATGAACGATCTGACGGCGCAGACTGTCGGCGCTTATGCCGCGAACGCTTTGCTGACCAGCGGCGAAACGGCCGTTGCTTTTGCCGTTGACGACCTGCCGCCCGCGCCTGTCGGGTTCGGGGCAAAAATTGCGTCTTATCGCTTTACAAAGCATAAAACGATTTTTAAAAAGCCCGTTACCGTCAAGGAATTTTATATTCTGTCCGATCACGCGCAGGCCGCGCAAAACCAGTATGAACCGTATTTTGCAGTGGCTAAAGGTATTCATACCGCGCGCGATCTGGTTAACGAACCGGCGAACGTTATTACGCCGATTACATTTGCCAAGCGGGCGGAAGAGCTGCAAAAATACGGTTTGCAGACCGAAGTCTACGATCCCAACCAGCTGCGGGCCAAAGGGTTAAATATGATGCTGGGCGTCGCGCAGGGATCCGTCAATCCGCCGCGCCTGGTCGTCGTTCAATGGCGCGGTTGTCCGGAAGACAAAAATATGCATGTTGTTTTGGTGGGCAAAGGCGTAACGTTTGATTCCGGCGGCTTAAGCCTGAAACCCGCCAAAGGCATGGAAGACATGAAAGAGGACCTGGCCGGCGCGGCGACCGCATTGGGAACGCTGCAGACTCTGGCCATGCGCAAAGCCAAAGTCAATGCCGCGGCCGTTATGGCAATGGTGGAAAACATGCCGTCGGGAACGGCGCAGCGGCCGGGGGATATTGTCAAATCTCTGTCCGGCATTACGGTCGAAGTCATCAACACCGACGCCGAAGGCCGGCTGGTGCTGGGCGACGCCCTTTGGTATGCGCAGGAACGTTTTAACGCGCCGGTCGTTATTGACCTGGCCAGCCTGACCGGAGCCATTGTCGTTGCTTTGGGAACCGAATACGCCGGGTTATTTTCCAACGATAACGATTTAGCCGGACAAATGGAAAAGGCCTCTGCCGACAGCGGCGAAAAAGTCTGGCGCATGCCGATGGACGATTTTTTTGACGATCAGATTGTGTCCGACGTTGCGGATATCCGCAATACGTCAACATCAGGCCGGGCGGGCGGCAGTATTACTGCGGCCGCATTTTTAAAACGCTTTATCATGCCGCAGACGAAATGGGCGCATCTGGACATTGCCGGCGTCGCTTTAAAGGAAAAGGCTTCCGTTATGGGCCCGAAAGGCGGTTCCGGATTTGGTGTTCAGCTGTTAAACAGGTTTATCAAAGACAATTTGGAAAAATAAATCAGGCTGTCCGCATTACCCCCCGCGCTAAACGCGGGGGTTTTTGTTTTTGTCTGTTTTTTTTCCAACTTTCTGTAAGGTCCTGATTTTGAAGCATTCTTTTTCTATAATCCGTTTCAGGCCGTTTCAATCAACGGTCCCGGGCTTCAAGCACCTTTTTAGACATTGCCCAAAAATGGATCGCGTCACTTCATTCGCGATTTCGATAATATACCAGACGGGGAAATGGATTGCCGCGGCCTGCAGCCTCGCAATTTCGAAAAAAGAAATAAAACACTCGAAACTGCGAACACGAAGTGTGAAGCAGTCCACATACCAAACGACGCGAAATGGATCGCGTTACTTCATTCGCGATTTCGATAATATACCAGACAAGAAAATGGATTGCCGCGGCCTGCGGCCTCGCAATTTCGAAAAAAGAAATAAAACCTCGAAACTGCGAACGCGAAGTGTGAAGCAGTCCACTATATCAAATCGCACGAAATGGATCGCGTTACTTCATTCGCGATTTCGATAATATACCAAACGGGGAAATGGATTGCCGCGGCGGGTAATTTGCGATGCAGAAACCTTTAAACCTCCCCTTTCTTGCTTTTATCCGGGAACATTGTTATAATTTGTTCCAAGCCGTTTCAATCAACGGCCCAGGGCGTCAGAAACCCTTTGGAATATAGTCGCAAAGCATATAGCGACTTTAAATACTTATGCCGATTTCTGCTGAACAGGCGGATGTCGGTTGAATACGGCTATTTGCCTAATAGGCCGAGCCGTAAATATTCCTACGGTTTCTGAACATCCGCCTACCTGAAAAGGTAGGTTTTTGTTTAACCCAAAACAAAAAGGATTGTTCAGAGATGAAAAAATCAATAAAACTTATCAGCGTATCAATGCTCTTTTTGCTTTCATTTTTTCCTTGTGTCAGTCATGCCAGATTGTGTTATTACCCGGAAGATAACGGAGCGCAACTAGCATTTTCTCAATTCTGTTCAGAATCCGATACGCCGGCATCAATCTGTGAAAATATCGGCTTTACTTTGAATTATGTCGCTTTAAATCATGTATACTGCATGGACAAGAACTGTGTGACAGGCAGCAAAGGATCTTTTACTGATGACAGAGTAAAATGTCTTTCTTGCGCGCAGGGATTTTATATTTCGGGATATTCTTGTAAACTTTGTCCCTCAGGGGCAACGTGCGACGGACATACGATACAATGCGGCGAAGGTTACTTTTCCAACGGGTCAAGCTGTCAACAGTGTAACTCATCATGCAAGACCTGTTCCGGCGCAGGGACAGACGACTGCACTTCCTGCAATTCGGAATATTATTTGTCCGGTAACACTTGCCTGGCTTGTCCGTCCAATGCGGCATGCAACGGATCATCTTTTACCTGCGATACGGGATACAGCAAGGCAGACGGCGCATGCGTCGCAGATCAACAGGAACCCGCGCAGACCAACACGGTTAATTCCTGCCCGTCAAGAATGACGCTGTCCGCTGACGGCTGCTGCTGCATCAACAAATAAG
>JAJXEL010000225.1 GCA_021639925.1 Alphaproteobacteria bacterium
GAATAATAAAGATGGTTTTTCCGTACAATTTTTATTATATCTGCCGGCGGGCACACTAAAATTATAAGAACGGCGTTGATATAAAATTGTCCGCCGGGCGGGCGGACGGAAAACGAAACAGGGAAAGCGTCGGAGACGTATTAACAAACTTTTATAAAAGGGGCGGATTCTTGCGATTTTTTCGGAACAGCCGGATCGGAAAATTTAAAATAAGGGCAGTGTATTTTTATAATAGATCACATTCAGATTTTCGTCCGGGCTGATCGGTTCATACCGTTTTGCAAACAAGTCAAAAGTATTTTCATCAATTTCCAATGCCGTTTGGTCTGTCAGCGTTCTGTTTAAAACGCGTTTTTTAGCTGTTTCCATATCGCATTCGATTTGATGAAACAATAACGAATCGCAGAAATATTTCGCGCGTTCAACGGCGGCCTGCCGGCTTTGCCTGGACCAGAAACCGCGGTCGAAAATAACGTTTCCGCCGGCGGAAACGATCCGTTCCCCCAATTTCCAGGTAAATGCGGATACTTTTTCATGGGCGGCGCGGAACTGTTCTTCCGGCAGATTGCGGCCGAATAATTCGCGCATAAATTCATCGTCGTTCAGGATTACGGCATTGTATTGTACGGCCAGCCTGCGGGCAATCGTCGATTTGCCAAACCCCATATATCCGCAAAGAAAATGAATCGTTGCCATTTGTTAGTGCAACCAATGTTTAAAAGAATGGAAAAAGCCGTTTATTGATCCGCGCGCGCCGCCGATATCCGTAAAGTACAGGATCAGTACGATACAGATAATCCATAAAAAATATTGTTTGATTACGCGCAGCGTTTCTTCGATAAAACGCGCGATCCCTTTGAATAAACCGGGAATCATTTCGTTTATCAGGTAATTCAGATATTTTTTCATAAAGGGAGCCCTTGTTCCGTCAGCCTGTCGTTACGGATAAATAAAGTCAGCTCTGAATTTTCAGAGCTGACTTCTAAGAAGTTATTCTAAAGATGACAGCTGATAACTGTGGTTTGGTTTCAGGGGACATCCGTCCCTGTCAGTCACTGTTATCGGAAGTGGATCCGCCGGAAACACCGCCGCCGCTGCCACCATTAGAAGTCGATGTCTTCCCGCTTGTTGCCAGATCTGCGCCGAACGCGGTCGATTTTGCGCTGCCGCGTCCCAGTTTGACAGCTTTGGCAATGACGATTGACGACGAATCGTCAAAATCGCCGGAGGGAAGAACAGCCGCATTGGCACTGTGGCTCATCGCCATCAGAGCAACGCCTGCTAAAATCAAACTTGATTTCTTCATCTTGTTCCTCCTAATGTCAGAAGACCGGAACATATTCCGATTCTTCACTTAATATTTTGAACATAAATGAAAAAAAATTCAAGTGGAAAAGGATATCTTCTTTATTTTATTGATAAATTTAACTGTAAAAATAAAAAAGATTTTTTATGCCCGCGGCGGATTAAAAGTATGAAATAAAAAAAGAAAGAAACGTTTTACTTTTATATTTTTTTAATTCGGGAAAGAAAAAATTATTTTTTGGTTTGTTAATATAAAAAATATCTCTTTTTTATACTCCAAGCCCTCTCGGGTTCGAATTCCGATAATTCCCCCATAAAAAAAACGCCCCTGACGGGACGTTTTCTTTATCGGGAACGCAGGAGGGATTGCGCCGCCAATGGCGGTGCTTTCGTTCGTTTTTCTTTGAAAAACTCACGCTTTTCGCTAAAACAGGCTTTGCCTGTTTTTACGCTCCAAGCCCTCTCGGGTTCGAATCCCGATTAAATTCCCCCATAAAAAAACGCCCCTGAACGGGACGTTTTCTTTATCGGGAACGGAGGAGGGATTGCGCCGCCAATGGCGG
>JAJXEL010000077.1:0-793 GCA_021639925.1 Alphaproteobacteria bacterium
ATCCGGAATAACCCCGCTTAAAACAAGCCAGATTAAAGTATTGCGGTTTATATTATTCTGTTACGAAACTTTGCTGTCAAAAGAAAGGGAAAGTAGTCTGCCGGATGCTGCTTCATGATCGCGGTGTTTCTGATGATGAGGCAGCATCCTTTTTATCGCAGGCAGTCAGCGTTGGTAATGTAAGCGTCCTCAAAAAACAACTTAATCAACTGTGTTTCAGAATAGTCAATAAAATGTAAAAATACTGTGCCGAACGACACACGACTGTTAAAAAGATATTTCAGCCGGTCTTTTTTTTACCACGGTATCATGATATAGTCTTTCATGCCGTGCGGATTTGTCTCTGCTTGTCCCGCACGTAAAACCGAATGACTAAAAGGAGGAATGTCGATGACTATACGTATTTTTTATAATCCGCCCGAAACGGCTGCGGAACCGCTGGCTTATTTTTTTTCCAGACTTGATGAGTTTATGACGCTGAAAGCGCAAATTTTTTGCCATAAAGAGTTATACCGGACAAAAATTCCCGGCTGTGCCGCCGGCGGATTGTATTTAGGCTGTTATCCGCTGAGTATCGGTGATCTGCTTTATCTGTATGATACGGGCAAATGGCGCATAACGGCTGAAAATGGCGATTTGTGTTATCTTTACCGCATTACGGGCAGCCCGTTGTCGGGAATAAATACTTGTCAGGTATGGAATGAAAATCAGAAAAAATTTATGACGATTTCCGCCGACAGTTTTGGCCGGCTGGCTTTTCCGGCCGTTAAACTGAAGAGAAAAGTTTTTTCCG
>JAJXEL010000077.1:803-9665 GCA_021639925.1 Alphaproteobacteria bacterium
GAAAAGCGCCGGGCCTTTTTGGAAAAAAGAAATGAAGAAATAAAAGAGCGGACAGACAAAAACGGCGTTACGTCTTTGATGCGTTTTTGTGCGGGCGGAGCATTAAGACAAGTTGTCAGAATTTGGCAAAAAGAACCGCATCGTTTTGACGCCGCGGCGAACGACGGGCGGACGGTTATAAATTTTGCGGCCAGGAGTTTGCCTTGCCTGCGTTTCGTTTTGAAAAAAGGCAAAACAAGGTATAATTTTTCTCCTCTTGCCGATGCCTGTGAAATGCCGGCGGATATAGACCGGCGGCTGGATTTGCTGATCCGGGCGGGTATGGATATCAACGCGGCGAATCCCGAAACGGAAACGCCTTTGATCGTGGCGGCGCAGACTTTTAACGTGCGGGCGTTAAACCGGCTGATCGCTGAGGGAGCGGACAAGACAATAAAAAACGCCGAAGGAAAAACGGCTTATGACATTGTCGCGCAAAACAGCGCCGTATTTGATTTCGGCTGTCTGCCGGAAAAACTGAAACCATATTAATCTGCAGCCTGTTCAAGACGGGATTCGAATCGAAATCTGTAAAAAAATCTTTTTTCGGCATGAAAAAAGGTATATCACTTTGTAATGGTAAAAATCATTTTTACGGATTGAAAAATGAAGTGTCCGAAGTGTTCTTCTCAGACTGTTATAAAGTATGGCCGCGCGCGCGGCAGGCAGCGGTACAGATGTAAAGGCTGCGGCTGCCAGTTTACTTTGGAACGGCCGCGGACGCGCAGTCTGGAAGAAAAATTGTTCGCCATGAGCCTGCTGGTTTCCGGTTTGTCGATGAATGCGGTGGCCAAAGCGCTGGGGGTCAGCGTTCAAAGCGTTATGCGCTGGAAAAATTCGGGCCTGATTATTTCTGACAAAGTTGTTAAGGCTTTGCGCGTCCGCAAGGTTTTGCGGTCCGGAAAAGTAAAGATCGTCAAAAACAACGAACCGCAGCGCCAGGAAGTTGACGATTTTCAATATGGCGATGTTTATTCTTTGGAAACCCGCCTGCCGTCCGGGATTCGTGTTGATATTATTGTCAAAAGAAAAGCCCGGAACATTACAAAGTAATAAATAATTTTTTTTGCTTGCCTGGAAAAATGGCCTCTTTTATCTAAAAAAGCAAAACTTTTTTACTATGGATCAAAGGGTTGTCAGATGAAGGTCATTCATTTAAGCAAAAGAAAAATTTTGCTGCAGGTTTTTATTCTGGCGTTGTGCGTCGGTTTCGGCTGGGAATTGAAAACGCGTTTAACGCCGTCGGCGGGGCAGGAGCAGAACGGGGAAGTTCCTTATGTGGTAACAATGGACGCTTTGATGGAAAATACTGCGCCGCAGAAAAAATACATCGCGACGGTTGAAGCCATCAACAGCGTTGACGTCAAAGCGCAGGTGACCGGTTATCTGGACAAGATTTTGTTTCGGGAAGGAGGATTTGTTAAAAAAGACCAGGTGTTGTTTGTTATCGAACAAAGCCGGTATAAAGAGGCGGTAAACAGCGCCGACGCCGAAGTGGCGCGGACAAAAGCGAATTTAAAGCAAATTGAAAGCGACCATAAACGCAATAAAGTTTTGTTTGCGCAAAAAGTATTAACGGCGTCAAATATCGAAGCGTCCGAAAGCGCTTTGGCTCAGGCCCGGGCGGCGGTCAAATCCGCACAAGCAAACGCCGAAGTGGCGCGTATTAATTTGGGGTATACGGAAATCCGGGCTCCGATCGACGGCTTTATCGGCAAAGCTTTGATTACCAAAGGTAACTACATTGACATGTCGGGCCGCCCGATGGCGCGTATTGTGCAGATTTCGCCGATCCGCGTTTCGTTTTCCGTCACGGACCGCGACAGGCTGGAAGCGATCGGACGTCTGGGGACCAAGGACGATTTGACGGGAAATTTAAAAATTATCCTGCCGGATGAAAAGATTGTGCCGGCGAAAGTAATTTCCGCCTTTTTTGACAGCGAAGTTAATGCGATGACGGCGACGGTTGCGGCATATGTCGATGTGGAAAACAAGGACGGCCTGCTGCTGCCGGGGAATCATGTTGATGTTATTGTTCATACGGACAAAGAAAAACCGTTGGTTTTGATTCCGCAGTCCGCGGTTGTCCAGGACGCGCGGGGCGTTTTTGTTTATATCGTCAATGAAGAAGAAAGGGCGCAGAAGCAATATATAAAAGCAGGCCCGTTGATTGCGGACCGCCTGGTTGTCGCCGACGGGCTGAAGGCCGGCGACAGGATTATCGTCCAGGGGCTGCAAAAAGTCGAAAACGGTTCGCCCGTCAGACAAAGCTTTGTGAAACCGGAGGGCTGAAATGTTTTCTGAATTTTTTTTGAAACGACCGCGTTTTGCGATCGTCATTGCCATCGTTATGTGTTTGGCGGGACTGGTTTCGTTAAAGTTTTTGCCGATTGCGCTGTATCCTGAAATTACGCCGCCGGTTGTGACCGTTTCCGCGACATATCCCGGCGCGTCCGCCGATGTTATTTCAAAAATGGTCGCCATTCCGATTGAAAGGGAAGTCAACGGCGTTGAAGATATGCTGTATATGTCTTCTTCGTCCGAAGACACGACGTATACGCTGACGGTAACGTTTAAAACGGGCGTTGATCCCGATATGGCGCAGGTCAAGGTGCAGAATCGCGTACAGATTGCGGCGGCTTCTTTGCCGGCGGAAGTCACGCGGCAAGGGGTGACGGTAACGCGCGAATCGACGAATATGCTGGGCATGTTGTCGTTTACGTCGCCGCAAAAAACGGTCAGCCACCTGGCTTTGGCCGATTTTGTAACGGACAATGTCAAGGAAGCTTTGGCGCGTATAGACGGCGTCGGCGGGGTTGATGTTTACGCGGCCAGTTCGTCCATGCGGGTTTGGCTGAATTCGGATAAAATGGCGGCTTTGAATATTACAGCGGGCGATGTGCGTGCGGCGATTTCTTCACAAAATTATCAGCCGACGCTGGGCAAACTGGGGGCTGCTCCCAGTGAAACGGCGCAGATGGTATATGCGTTGAAAACTCTGGGAAGAATTAATGAGGTTGAAGATTTTCGTGAAATTATCGTCAGAACGGCAGATCACGGCGGGCTGGTCAGGTTAAAGGATATTGCCAAAGTCGAATACGGCGAAGAAACCTATGGCGTGTCGGCTTATAACAACGGCGTTCCGTCCGTTACGATGCAGATCAAGCTGTCGTCGGGGGCCAATGCGATTGACGCCATGCGCAAAGTCCGCGCCGAACTTAAACGGCTGGAAGCTTATTTCCCCCAAGACGTCGCTTATGTCTTTAATTACGATTCGACCGAATATATCCACGCTTCCGTCGCCGAAGTGCTGCATACGCTGGCGGAAACTTTTATTTTGGTTGTCTTTGTCTGCTGGCTGTTTTTACAGAACTGGCGAACGACGCTGATTCCTTTGATCGCCGTTCCCGTTTCGCTGCTGGCAACGTTTGTCGTTATGCTGGTTTTGGGATTCAGCATCAATATGTTTACGCTGTTCGGCATCGTTTTGGCAATCGGAGCCGTCGTCGATGACGCGATTGTCGTTGTCGAACGCGTCATGCACCTGATGGAAAAGGAAAAACTGACGCCTTTGGAAGCGTCGAAAAAAACAATGCGGGAAATTACGGGCGCTCTGATTTCCACAACGCTGGTCATGGTCGTTATTTTTGTTCCCATCGCCTGTATGGGAGGCATTACCGGCCGGATTTACCAGCAGTTCGCCATTACGATCAGTACGTCTTTGGTTTTTTCCGCGGTTAACGCTTTGACTTTGTCGCCTGTTTTGTGCGCCTATTTTTTAAAACCGTATCAACCGTACAAAAAAGGACCGCTGGCCTGGTTTAACCGTCTGGTTAATACGACAACGAACGGATATGCGCGCACGGCGGCTTTGTTTACACGCAGAATCAGCGTAATCGCTTTGATTTTCGTTCTGTTGGTTTTGCTCAATGCCGGATTGTTCAGGCTGAACGGCACTTCTTTTATTCCGAACGAAGACCAGGGGGTTTACATTGTCAATGTGACTTTGCCCGAAGGCGCTTCGTTTAACAGGACAAAACAGGTGGTTGAAAAGATTACGCCGGTCATTTTAAAACAGTCCGGCGTACGCGGAACGACAGGCGTCGTCGGCATCAGTATTCTGGCCGGGCGTTCGGAAAACGCCGCGATGATTATCGTCGATCTGGATCCGTGGGAAAAAAGAAAAGATCCGTCTTTGTATTCGACGACGATGATGAACGCGATGCGTGCCAAGCTGTCTTCGGAAATTCCCGAAGCCGACCTGCAGTTTTTTGAATTTCCTGCGATTAACGGGCTGGGCAACCAGGGGGGTATGGATTTCCGTTTTCAGATGATCGAAGGCATGGATTACACCAGACTGGACGCGCAGGTACAGCAGTTTTTGGCTTTGGTGAATATGGATCCGTCGTTTTTGTATGCGTTTACAACGTTTACGTCGCAGACGCCGGCCGTATTTATTGAAATCAACCGGGAAAAAGCCGAAGCGCTGAACGTGCCGCTGAGCAATCTGTATTCGACGCTGGAAGCTTACCTGGGATCGATGTACGTCAACGATATTAACATCGGCACGCAGGTCAACAAAGTCGTTGTACAGTCCGACGCGGTTTACCGCAACGACATTGACGGTATGAAAAACATTTATGTTCCGGCGACAAACGGAGAAAAAGTCCCGCTGGGCAGTTTGGTTTCCCTGTCGCAGGTCATGTCGCCGCGCGTTATTACGCGTTACAACCAATATCCGAACGCGACCGTGACGGCGATGCAAAATCCCGCCGTCAGTTCCGGCGAAGCGATGCAGACAATGGAAAGCCTGATGCGAAAAATCGGCAAAGGGTTTTCTTTTGAATGGTCGGGTATGAGCTGGCAGGAAAAAAACAATCAGGGGCAGATGGGCTTACTGCTTTCTTTGGCGGTTGTGTTCGCTTATTTGTTCCTGGTGTCTTTGTATGAAAGCTGGATTCTGCCGGTGCCGGTTTTAATGTCGGTTACCGCGGCGACGGCGGGCGCTTTGGCGGGACTGCTGATAATGGGATTGCCGTTGTCGATTTATGCGCAGCTGGGAATTGTCATGCTGGTCGGGCTGGCCAGTAAAAACGCGATTTTGATTGTCGAATTCGCCCGTGACGCGCGGGCCGCGAACCGTTCGGTGCCGCAGGCGGCGTTGTATGCTTTGCGCGAACGTTTCCGCGCGGTTTTGATGACGGCTTTCGCTTTTATTTTAGGGGTGCTGCCCATGATGCTGGCGACCGGCGCCGGGGCGAACAGCCGCCGCGCGATCGGAACGCCCGTATTTTTCGGCATGTTGGTCGGCACGTTTGCCGGGTTGTTTCTGATTCCGCTGTTGTACGTTTTAGTCCAGACGCTGGCTGAAAAATATTCCAAATCAAAAAGAAAGGCAAAAAAATGAAAAAATCAACGGCCCTTTTTATACTTTTTTCCGTTTTGCCCGTTCTGCCGGCGCGGGCGTTTGACCCGATGTCGGTGTACGCGCAAAAAGCGCCTGAAGGCTGTCTTTCCTCTTCTGTCGGCAAAGGAAAGCTGAGTTTGAACGATTTAATTCAGATCGGCATCTGCAACAACCCCGATTTAAACCGCAGTTATATGGCGGTCAAATCTTCCGAAGCGGCTTTGGGCGCGTCCAAAGCGGCGTATTTGCCCTCCGTCAGCCTCAGCGGCGCGATGTCCGCGGCGCATTATAAAGGGCAGTATGACGAACCGGACGCCGATATTTATAAAAAAATGAAAGCCAAACCTTATTCCGTCAATATCGCTTTAAATTGGCTTTTGCTGGATTTCGGAGGCCGTTCGGCGTCAACGCAGATGATGAAAGCGTATATGGAAGCGGCGGCTTTTGGTTATAATGCGGCGCTGCATGATATTATTCTGGGGATCAACAGCGCTTATTTGGATCTGCTGAGCGCCGAAGAAGTTTTAAAAAGCGCGGAAACCAGCGTCGCTTCGTATAAAAAGTCATATGATGAAACGCAGAAAAAATACCAGGTCGGCAAAGCGGCGACGTCGGATCTGTTGTTGGCGAAAACGACTTATCTGCGTTCGCAGCTGGCAGTGACTTCGGCTAAAAACACAATTGAAAAAAATCAGGCGAATTTGGCGCGGTTGTTAAATCTGCCGCCGGAAACAAAGTTTGATCTGGTTATTCCGAAAAAGGATAATGCTTCGACGGCGCTGCGGCAGAATTTATCCGTGCATGAAATGATTCGCATAGCTTTGGAACTGCGTCCGGAATTAAAAAGCGCCGATCAGTCCCGGAAAGCCGCGAAACAAAACGTATCCGCCGCGAAATCGGCAATGGCGCCGACATTGGCTTTGTATGGAAACGCGTCTTATGCCGACCGGTGGAAAGACGACAAGCCGTTTGAAAACGGATACCCCTACACCTATGGGGGAGAAGTCGGCCTGTCGCTGAATATGCCGTTGTTTGAAGGTTTTTCCAAAATGTACGGCCTTGCCAAAGCCCGTTATGATTATCAACAGGCCGTTTATGCGCAGAAAAGCACGCTGGATACGGTTAAAAACGAAGTCTGGTCGGCTTATCAGGATTACCAGACCGCGCTGGCGTCTTATACGATCAACCAGGACGTATTAAAAAGCGCGGAAGAAAACGAACGCGTTTCGCGTGCGTCTTACCGCGCGGGCAAAGAAACGCTGTTAAATCTGCTGACGGTTCAGGCGCAGCTGGCCTCTGCCAGGCAGGAACTGATCGTTTCGTTTTATACGGTGCTGATCGGCAAAGCGAATTTGTACCGCGCCGTCGGGAAGTTTTAAAAAAGAAAAAGCCTCTGTTAATCAGAGGCTTTTTTATTTTTTTCCGATATGACGAACGCTTCCAAAGCGGTCAGGATTTCGTTTTTTTCTCCTTGCGCCGCGGCCCGTTCGCCGTCGACATATCCGCCGATGCCGCCGGCCGTGTCAGTCCCGCTGATGACGACGTTGTTTAAAATCGACGCCGTTTTTATCCCGCGCAGCCGCCCGATCGTAAACAAAGCCGCCGTTTCCATGTCGGCGCACAAGACGCCTTTTTTGGCCCAGAATTGTTTTTGCTCTTCGTTGTCGTCAATATAAAAGCTTTCATGACTGTGAACAATGCCGACATGACAGGGGAAACGATTTTCCCGCGCGCTTGTCAGACAGGCAAGAAGCAGCCCGGTATCCGCAACGGCCGGATAACGCAGATCGACATAAGCTTGCGACGCGCCGTCGTCGCGTACGGCGCCGGCGGCCAAAATCAAATCGCCCAGACGGATTCCCGGCTGCATTGCGCCGCAGGAACCGATACGGATCATCGCTTTAACGCCGACGCGGGCCAGTTCTTCCACGGCAATCCCGGCGGAACACCCGCCGATTCCCGTAGAAACGGCTAAAACCCGAATATTTTTATATGTGCCGGAAATACTGCGGTATTCACGGTTAAAGGCCAGTTCCCGGACGTCGGACAAAAACGGCGCGATCCGGTCAATACGGGCCGGGTCTCCGGGCAGCAGCGCATAAGCTGCTGCCACGGATTCGTCAATTCTGATATGAGGCTGCGTCATAAACTGGTCTCCGCGTCAGGCGACTTTTCCGACGGCCTTTTTCTGACAGGCCGAAACGTGCATACGGTTGATTTTTGCTTTCAGCCGCCGGATTTTTTCGGGGATTTCGCTTTCCGGCAGATTTTTAACGGCGTCCATGCTGCCCAATTCTGCCGCCGTATCATAAAACCAGCATTTGTACGTCAGCATATCCAAAGTATTTTGCAACGCTTTCATTTCTTCTTCGACGCATTTTTTCTGATCGTAAAACATCGTCCGGCGTTCTTCTATGGTCGAATCCCCCTGAATGAACAGGTCAATATACCGTTTAATATCTTTGATCTGCAGTCCGCTGGCTTTCAGGCATTCGATTAAACGCAGCCATTCCAGGTCTGTGTCCTGAAACTTGCGGATTCCGCCGTTGCCACGATTAACGAACGGCAGCAGTCCTTCTTTGTCATAATAGCGCAGTGTCGGAGCCGGCAGCCCCGTTTTTTCGGAAACATCACCGATGGTATACAGCATTTTAAGACAGTCCTTCTTAAAGTTGACTTTAAATTCTATTTAAGAAAATACACTCTGTCGCCTCTGTTTTCAAGAGGATTGATCATTTCAGGCAATATTGTTTGTTTTATGAAAAACAACAAAGAGGGCGCGAAACGGAAAAACGGCCGGAACAGTTTGTCAACGAATTGAAAGATAAGAAAAAAATCCGGATACGCCCGGGAAAAAATTTTTACGGCTTTGAAATTAATTTCTGCGTGTCCGTATCAGATCAGTCCCAGCTGCTGGGCGGTAATCAAAGCGCCGATTCTGCTTTTGACGTTTAAACGCAGGTACAATCCGGCCAGATGCAGTTTGATGGTGGATACGGACAATCCCATTTTATAGGCGATTTCTTTGTTTTGGTATCCCTGCGCCAAATAAAACAACACTTCTTTTTGTTTCGGGGTGATTGTCATTTCCCGTTGTCGTATTTTTATATTTGTCTGGCTTTTTTTCATGCGCTTCTCCCGCTTTCATTAATACAATACAAACTATATTACAAAAAACAGTGTTTGTCTACAACCCCTGTTTGTATTATGTATATAAAGATAAAGATTTTTTCATTTTTATATAAGAAAATTTCTTTTATTGACTTTCGCAAAAGTTGTGCTTCCGGATTGATAAAAAGTTTTCGGAGAAGATTTTTCCGGACGCGTTAAAGTTATTTCACGGCGAAAAAAGCAAATAAAAAAAGATGAATTTTGATTTACATCTGTTCTAAAAGTAGATATAACCACCTGCAAAA
>JAJXEL010000078.1 GCA_021639925.1 Alphaproteobacteria bacterium
TTATAGGACGCGCCATGCTTTTGGGTCATTTTCTGATCCCAGGCTTTGACGTTTTTAACGACCTTATCCAAAACGGGGACGCTTTTAACTTTTTGTTTGATGCGGCCGCACATATTTGTATATTTGCGCCCGGCCGCCGCAGCATAATGATCTAATGTCTTTGCTGATAACTGTAACGGCGGCTGTTGATCCAGGGCAGCTGTTGTCATATTTATCTCCGCAAACAAGAACCATAATAAAACAGGATATCAAAAAGTTGTTTTTTCTGTCTATTCCTTTTTTAAATTACCGGAAAATTGTCATGCGGCCGTCATATCAGCTTTCTTTATTAAACACGCGGGACAAAAGCATATACAGCCGTCCGGCTTCCGATCCCAGCAGGACGCCGGTCAATACGTCGGCGCGTTCGTTTTCCTGCGCACGGGCCAAAACGCTGTCAAATTCCGATACGTAACGTGAAACGCATTCTCTGAATTCCGCGTTTTCCGTAAACAGATCCGTCATTTTGCGCACCTGATGTTTATCGACGACGCGGGACAAGTGGCGGATAAAGGCGCTTCTGTCGCCGGAATAGTAACGTTTCCACAGGTCTTCTTCAACGTTCGGCGTGTAAATACGCGCCATGTCGACGCCTAAAGACTGCAATTTTTCAATAATGAACGAAGCTTCGCGCATAAAGCGTTCGGTGTCGGCTTCTTCTTTTTTCTTGTCCAGGGCGGAAATGTATTCTTCCGCCGACCGCGACGCGGAAATCAGCGCCTGCACCTGACGGTTAAACGCGCCGCCCAGCTTGATTGACTGCGCGGATATCTTTTCGCCGGATTCCTGAATTTCTTTGGCGTTGTCGCGCATGACGGCCAGCAGATCCTGTAAACGTTTCAACGCGTCTTCCGCCGCGATTGACAACAGATCGGACTGGTCGACAAACTGTTCGCCGGATTTGCGCACTTCAACCGCGATGCGTTCGGAATTGCCCGCGACTTCGCTGATCATGGAACGCAGACGCTGGCCGGCCAGATCAATCTGTATAACGCCTTTGTTGGACATTTCTTCGAACTCTTTGCCGATCTGCTGTACCGTTTCGTTCAAAGCATGAACGCGCGCCCCCGCGTTTTCCGCGGTTTTATTAAAGTCAACGGCGCGTTCGCGCATGACGACGCTGAAGTTTTTAATCGCTTTCTGCGCTTCTTCGGAAATGCGGGTCAGCTGATGGGATTGAACCAGGAACGTTTCTCCGGTCGTTTCGATTTGTTCGCGGGCGATTTCTCCGGCGGCTTCAATCCTGTTGGCCTGCGCGGAAAATTCGCTGCCGGCGTTATTCAGCCCGTTGACGACCTGATCGGTCATGTCGGACAACAAATGCGCCTTTTCTTCCAAAAACTGCGCAGCCGTCTGCGAACGCGACAGGCTGTCTTCGGCGGCTTTGGACGCTTCTTCGTTTCTGCGCCGCAGGTTTTCGCCCATGGCGTCCAGTTCAAATCCGATCCGTGACGAAGCCGTCAGCAGGTCGTTTGTGTTTTTGCGAACCGCTTCGTTAATATTGCGGATATGGGTCATGACGTCTTCGGCGGCTTCTTTCAGATAATTGATCTGGTTGCTTAAAGACGCTTCGCCCATGCGCGATTGCGTCGCGACGATATTTGCCACGTCGCCCAGATCAATGATATGGCGCTGCATGGAATCGCGGATCATGACGGCCTGCTGCGTTGATTTCGCCGATTGTTTTTGCAGTCCGTCCGTTTGTTCTTCGATTTCGGTTTGCAGTTCCGTAATGCGCTGCATCAGTTCGTCGGCGGATTGTTTAAATTCGTTTTGTTTGTTTTCCAAAGCCGTCGTCGACTGAATATTGCGGGTGCACGAATCCTGCGTGACCGATGTTAATTTTTGCGCGGCCTGTATCATCACGTTTCCTGTTTCCGTGATTTTTGTTTTCGCCGTTTCGCTTAAAGCGTTCAGATTGTCCGTCTGGCGGGTCAGAGCGGCGCCGACGGTTTCCAGCTGGGACACCGTCATTTCCGACGCGTTGGCCAGTTCTTTTGTCTGGACGCTTAATCCTTCTTCAATTAAATGAATGCGGGAAACCAGACGTTCCAGGTCTTTGTCGGCCTGTTCGGATTGTTCGCGCAGCATGGCGGCGACCTGCGCGCTTTGTTCGGCCAGCTTGTCCGAAACGGCGGACAAAGTCGTGTTCTGCCGGTTAAACAAGGTTTCAACTTTTTCTGACTGATCCGTCAGAACGGCCGCGGCGTTTTGCGTGCTGTCAAGCATTTCCTGCGCGTCTTCGGCCAGTTTTCTGAACTGTTCGTCAATCTGCATCACGGCTTTTTCCGAACGCGACTTGATCAGTTCGGAAGAAATGTCCATCTGCGTCGTCTGGCGCGTAATTTCGGCGCTGAGTTCTTCGGCATATGCGGATACCCGCTGCGCCGAAGCGTCCAGCAGCGTTTTATGGCGTTCCAGTTCTTCGCGCAAAGAATTGTTCGCCACGACCGTACGCTGCGAAGACATGTCAAGCGCGTTGATTTTGTTGGACAAAGACGCGTCGATTTCATTGATCTGGTCGGTGACTTTGCCGGCCTGGTTCAACGTGTCTTCCAGCAGACGGGACAGACGCAGAACCGTTTCCGCCGCCCGCGAATCCAGCAGCTCGGCTATTCCGGTCAGATCGTCGGCCTGTTCTTTCAGGGCGGATTTGGTTTCTTCCAGCTTCGCGGAAGCGTTCGATACGTACTTTTGCTGCTGCGCCAGCGACGTTTCCGTCACGATTGCCTGAGAAACCAGCGCTCCGGTCAGATCGGACAACTCGCCGGCCTGTTTTATCAGTTTTTGACAGACGGTTTCGGATTTTTCTTCGGTACTTGAAACGTTGCCGTCAATTTCCGAAATGCCGGCGCGGACGTTTTCCTGTATTGCCGTTATTTTTTCAGACGCTTCGTCCAATGCCGTCGTCAGTTTCCGCGTATGTTCGGCCAAAGCGCCGGATATGGATTCCGCGTCCGAACGCAGACGCGCCGCCGCGGCGTTCAGCTGGCCGGCCCGGTTTTCGATTTCTTCGTCAACAGCGGAAATTTCCGTGCAAGCCTGCGTTCCCGCTTTGGCGATCTGTTCGGCTTTGCCGTCCAAAGAAACGGAAACGGAAGAAATCTGTTCCACCGCGGTGGACGAAGCGGCGTTGATTTCGTTGATGTAAGTGTCCAGCGTCGTTTCAATCGTTTTAAACCGGGCGACGATTTTTTCCGCTTCCTGGTCCAGCAGGGCGTTTTGTTCTTTGAATGTTGTCTGCAATTTTTCCGACGTTTGGGTCAGCAGAGCGTCTTTGTCGGAAATAACGCCGTTTTGGCGTTCAAAGATTTCCTCCAGCGTTTCAATGCGCCGTTCCAGCCCGTTCAGCATTTTTTCCGTGTTGGCGCGCGCCGTTTCGGCCGCTTCGCTTAATAAAGCGGTTTGTTCTTCCAGATCGGCGGTAATAACGGATATATTGTCGCGCGCTTCTTTGCCGGAATCGGAAATCAGGGCGACCTGAGCCCGGATATCCTGTTTGATGCGGCCGGATTGTTCGGCCAGCGTTTCGTAAACGTCGTTTCCGGCTTTGACGATCATTTCCGTCTGCGCCGTCAGAGCGGCTGTAGCCGCGGCTGTCTGGCGCGTCAGAATATCGCATGCGTTTTCGGAAGCCCCGCGCAACAAAGCGTTTTGTTCGCGCAGTTCCGCGGATAAGCGCATCGCTTTGTCCGTTAAAGCGTTGCCCGTTTCCTTTAAAACGGCTGTGTCGGACTGCAGCGACGACGTAATGGCCGACAAAGTGTCCGTCGTCGTTTCCGCCGCTTGGCGGACGGCGCTTAAGTTTGTTTCCAGTAATTCCATATTCCGGACGGTCTGGCCGTCGACCAGGTCGGCGGAAGATTTCAAATCGTCGGTTTGTTCCTTGATTTTTCGGACGGATTCGTCAACGCTTTGTTCCAGACTGCGGGTGATTTCCGTTAGATCGCCGACGCGTTCGGCCAAAGCGGTTCCGGTATCGGCGGTACATTCTTTAAGCTGCGCATAAACCGTGTTTAAATCGGCTGTCTGCTGGCGGATATCGTCCAGCAGGGATTTGACATACAGTTTGTTTTTGGCGTTCGGGTGCATAAATTCGGAAATATAAGCGCGCAGTTTTCCGGCTTCGCGGACGTATTTTCTTTGTGCGGAAAAATAAGCCGCGGCCACCCATATAAAAGCAAACGGCGATAAAGCGCCCGCGACAAAGCTGAGAAATTCGGGCGGCGTCATATCGAAACGCGCGTCCCACCAGCCGGTGGCCAGCACGTAATCCGCGACGACGAATCCCCAGACCGCGCTGAGAATTAAACCGGCGGCAATGCTGAAATCTTCGTACCATTTGGGCTGTTTTGCGGAAAGGTCGTTTTCGGAAAAGATCATTTTGCCGTCGCCGGAAAAAGAATCCGGCCCGTTTTCTAAATCGGTATCCTGCGCCATGTTTGTTTCCTGTTTGCTTTAAAGAATCAAATTCCTTTAAGAATCACGTAAAATGTCTTTGCCGTCAAGGATTCTATTGACAATATTTGCTATCCGTTTAAAAAGCTTTATATAAAACAGAGTTAACTGCAACTGAAGTGGAAAACGATGACGGAAAAAACAAAATATTATCCTGAAATTCAGGCAAAAGCCGATTTTCCCGCGCTGGAACAGGAAATCCTGAATTATTGGCGCGCGGACGACACGTTTAAAAAATCCGTTGCCAACCGCGCAGCCGGTGAAAAAGGGGCAAACGAATACGTTTTTTATGATGGCCCTCCGTTTGCCAACGGCTTGCCGCATTACGGGCATCTGGTGACGGGATATGTCAAGGATATTATTCCCCGTTATCAGACAATGCGCGGTCATCGCGTCGAACGCCGTTTCGGCTGGGACTGCCACGGACTGCCCGCCGAAATGGATACGGAAAAGTTTCTGGGCATTTCCGGGCGCGCCGCCATTTCCGAATTCGGAATCGGCAAGTTCAACGAAACATGCAAAGAACGCGTGCTGATGTATACCAACGAATGGGAACAGACCGTTACGCGCCAGGCGCGCTGGGTTGCTTTTGACAACGATTATAAAACGATGGATCTGCCTTATATGGAATCCATTATCTGGGCTTTTAAGGAATTATATAAAAAAGGCCTGATGTACGAAGGCGTTCGTATTCTGCCGTACAGCTGGGCGGCCGAAACGCCGGTGTCAAACTTTGAAACGCGCATGGACAACTCTTACCGCGAACGCGAAGACCCGTCCGTGACGATCATGTTTACGCTTGATCCTGTCGAAGGCGAAACAAAACCCGTCAAGGCTTTGGCCTGGACGACGACGCCGTGGACTTTGCCGTCAAACCTCGCCTTGTGCGTCAACAAAGAATTTGACTATGACGTATATGAAGAAGACGGCGTGCAATACATTCTGGCCGCAGCGCTGGCCGGGCGTTACAAACGCGAACTGGCCAAAGCCGAAAAAGTCAAAACGATCAAAGGCGCCGATCTGGTCGGACGGACGTATCAGCCTTTGTTTGATTATTTCAAAGGAACGCCCAACTGTTTCCAGATCATTCAGGCCGATTACGTTTCGACCGAAGACGGTACGGGAATCGTTCATACCGCGCCCGGTTTCGGCGAAGACGACATGATCGCCTGCCAGCCTTATAACATTCCGGTCATCTGCCCGGTGGACGGCAAGGGCTGCTTTACCAAAGAAGTCCCCGATTATGAAGGCATGCAGGTTTTTGAAACCAACGAACCGATCATCAAACGTCTGAAGGCGGAAGGCAAACTGGTACGCAAAGAAATGTACAAGCACAGTTATCCGCACTGCTGGCGTACGGATACGCCGCTGATTTACAAGGCGATCAACAGCTGGTTTGTCAAAGTAACGGATTTCCGCGACCGCATGGTTGAAAACAACAAAACGATCAACTGGATTCCCGAACACGTTAAAAACGGTGCGATGGGCATGTGGCTGGAAGGCGCGCGCGACTGGTCGATTTCGCGTAACCGTTTCTGGGGAACGCCGATTCCGGTATGGAAATCCGACGATCCGAAATATCCGCGCGTGGACGTGTACGGTTCTATTGCCGAACTGGAAAAGGATTTCAGCGTTAAAATTACCGATTTGCACCGTCCGTTTATTGATACGCTGGTGCGTCCGAATCCGGACGATCCGACGGGCAAATCCATGATGCGCCGCGTCGAAGACGTGTTGGACTGCTGGTTTGAATCCGGATCCATGCCGTTCGCGCAGGTGCATTATCCGTTTGAAAACAAAGAATGGTTTGAAAATCATTCTCCGGCGGACTTTATCGTCGAATATTTGGCACAGACGCGCGGCTGGTTCTATACCCTGATGGTGATGAGTACGGCTCTGTTCGACCGCGCGCCGTTTAAAACCTGCCTGTGCCACGGCGTCGTGCTGGACGAAAACCAGCAAAAACTGTCAAAACGCCTGCGCAACTATCCGGATCCTTCGGACGTGTTCAATACGCTGGGATCGGACGCTTTGCGCTGGTTTTTGGTGTCTTCGCCGATTTTGCGCGGGGGCAATCTGTCGATCGACCGCGAAGGCAAAGAAATCGCCAAATCATCGCGCAAGGCTTTGATTCCGCTGTGGAACGCTTTTTACTTTTTTACGCTGTACGCTAATGCGGAAGGGCTGAAAGCCAAATTCACAACGACGGCCGATGACGTTTTGGATCGTTATATTCTGGCTAAAACGCGCGACCTGGTCAAAGGGCTGACGGAAAAGCTGGACGCCTGCGACATTGTGGGCGCCTGCGCCGATGTTTCGGACTTTTTGGAATTGATGAACAACTGGTATATCCGCCGTTCCCGCGCGCGGTTCTGGGACGTTTCCGGCGGGCAGGAAGCTTTTGACGTGCTGTATACGGTTTTGGTGACGCTGGTCAAAGCGATCGCGCCGCTAATGCCTTTGACGTGCGAATATATTTATCGCGCTTTGACGGGCGAAGAAAGCGTTCATCTGGCGGATTATCCGGATTATGCCGTTTTCGCAGCCGATGACAAACTGGTCGCGGATATGGACTTTGTCCGCGCGGTCTGTTCAACGGCAAAATCGGTGCGCGAAGACCACAAACTGCGTAACCGCCTGCCGCTGGCTGCAATGACGGTCGCCGGCAATAACGCGGAAAGACTGACGGATTACGTTGATTTGCTCAAGGACGAAGTCAATGTGAAAGAAGTCGTCTTTGCCAAAGACGTTTCCGATTTGGCGGACAAGACGCTGTATATCATTACGCCGCTGGTCGGCAAACGGCTGGGACGGTTTATGAAAGATATTCTGGCCGCGTCCAAGATGGCCGAATGGACGGCGAACGCCGACGGGACTTTGTCGATTGCGGGGCAGACCTTGAATCCGGAAGAATTCGAACTGCGCCTGAATTTAAAAGACGGCAATGCGGGACAGGCTTTGCCGGATAATACGGCGGTCGTCGTTTTGGATACGGAAATCCGTCCCGAATTGGAACGCGAAGGGATTGCGCGCGACTTTGTGCGCGTTATTCAGCAAAAGCGCAAAGACAGCGGCTTTGACGTATCCGACCGGATTAAGGTGGCTTATACTTCGGCTGATCAGACGGTCTTGGAAGCCTTAAAGGAAAACAAGGATTATATTTCCG
The DNA here is from genome assembly GCA_021639925.1 of Alphaproteobacteria bacterium. Lineage (GTDB taxonomy): Bacteria > Pseudomonadota > Alphaproteobacteria > CAAGCB01 > CAG-977 > UBA11549. Next base: position 7,664 of record JAJXEL010000078.1, read on the forward strand.
AACAGGTTTTGGCCGTTGCTTTTGAAGAACGGGCGGACGTCGCCGGCGATACCGAAGAAGCCGGAAACGCGACTGTGACGTTCAAGATTGAAAAGGCGTAATAGCTTGGAATAACAGGAAAAGCCCCGTCGTCGTCGGGGCTTTTTTGTGCTTTATCGTTCTGGTATCGGAAAAAATAATCCTGTATTAAAAAAGATGTGATCCCCGTAACTTGCAGTTTGCGGCAGAGTTGAGTAAAATAAAATATACGGGAAATAAAATAAAGAGGCGGTCATGGATACGACTTTAACATCATTGATTAAAACGCTTTTGACCGGCAACGGTATTTATTTAATCGGTTCGATTATCGCTTTGCTGATTATCGGATACGTTATTTTATGCATTCTGGCATGGATTTCCGACAAACAGCGGGACATTATCGGCAAGTATTACCGGCCGAAAAAAATCCTGAACGCGTCTGAAGAAAAGTTTTTTGACCTGCTGTGCCGGGCTGTTCCCGTCGGGTGCCGCGTTTTTCCGCACGTTTCAATGCGCGCCCTGATCGAAACGAATCATTGGGACATGTGGGCGCCGTTTAATCTGAAACGCGTCGATTTTGTGATCTGCAACGCGGCGTTAAATATTGTCTGCGTTGTCGAGCTGGAAGGTGAAAACGAACAAAAGCGCCATTTGCGGCGTGAAAAAATGCTGCAAAGCGCCGGCGTTAATATTTTGCGTTACCGGTTAATCGATGAACCGACGGCAGATCAGGTCAAGGCGGATATTAAAGCTTTTATCAAAGATGGCGGAAATTAATCTTTCGGCGGCAGAATCTTTGAGCTGTAAGGCAGCGGTTCTTTGCCGATCCCCTGATTTAAATCTTTTTTGCGCACAAAAATAACCATGCCGTGCGGCGTCATGGCCTGCAGCCAGTCCGTTTCGGGTACGTATCCCGTAATGCGCAGCGTCATCTGTGCCGGCAGCAGAGAAATAATGCCGCTGTCTTCACGCGGGGCCTGATAAGCGGCCGTTTGCGGGGCGACAGTATGATACAGCTGATCTTGGTTTAACAAATCGAACCTTAAAGGCACGACGTTTTGCGGTTTATAATCGCTGATCCGTTCGGGGACGGGGCGGATCAATTCGTGCAGATGCGGCGTTGTCAGCATGACAAGACCGACGATTAAGCATAAAAACAGCGGCAGATAAACGCGCAGCGTATCTGTCCATCGTATTTCCCAAAAATCCGGTTCCCGCCGCCGGGGCGTTTCCGGCAATGCGTTTAAAAAAATGTTAATTTTAACGCGCTGGTTTTGTTCTTTGGCGAATTTACGCGCCTGCTCCGCCAGGGAACGCGCCAGATCAACGCGTTTTTCCTGCCGGAATGCCGCGGCGTTCTGCATTAAAATGCTGTAATTGTTTTCCGGCGGCATGTGTTTAAATGAATAATTGTTTTTCAAAGACGACCAGCTTTTTACCGGAGCGGTGAAAAACTTTTTCCATATCTTTGCCGCCGACCGGAACTGCTGTTTTGACGCGCAGTCGCGGCAAAAAACGCCGCCGTGCAAAATTCCGTTTTCTTCAAACAAAACATAACGCGGCTGGCGGGCATGTTTGCCGCAGCGACAGCACGGAATAAAACCGGCGGAAGCCTGCGGCGCGTTATCATAAGCTTTTCTAGCGTCGGGGTCGGTTAATACCTGATAAGCTTCGTTCAGTTTTAAATAAATATCTTTTGCTTTCGGGTCGGCGTTTTTGTCCGGGTGATACAGCTTGACTTCGCGGCGGAAAGCTTCTTTGATTTCTTTTTAGCCGGCGTTTTCGGATAAATGCAAAATCGCGTAATATCATTTTTTGTCTGTCAAACCAGAACACCCCGTTTCATTTCGTTGTCTTGGCG
>JAJXEL010000079.1 GCA_021639925.1 Alphaproteobacteria bacterium
ATGTTCCTGCACAAGCAGCGAATGTAAAATTAACTAGACAAAACCAAACAAGAAAAAGCCCCTGATATCAGGGGCTTTTTTTTCTCCGGTTTCGCCGGTTCTTTTACAAAAAACCGGCATGGAAATAATTATAAAGGAACATTTTCGCGTTTCAGAACTTTTACCATAAACCAGCTTTTCAACCGGCGGCCATAATGGAATACGACAGCCCCCCACAATGCGGAAATAACCGACCCGCAGATAACGCCCAGCCGGATTTCCTGCTGCATGGTTTCGCCGGGCAAAGCCAGTTTGCCGACAAACAAAGCCATTGTAAAACCGATCCCGGCAACGACAGCGACGCCATACAGGTCCAGCATTGTCACGGCTTTCGGAAACGCGGCGATTTTTAACTTGATCAAAATCCATGTCGTGGCAAAAATACCGATTTGTTTCCCCAGGAACAGACCGAAAATAATCCCTAAAGTCAGCGTATGCATAAACGTTTCCGCCGTTACGCCGCCGAAATACAGCCCCGCGCTGGCAAAAGCAAACACCGGCAGAATAAAGAAATCCACCCAGGGTTTTAAAACTTTCATCAATCTGTTCAGCGGGGATTCTTTTTCTCCGTCAACGCGCATCGGATAAGCCATCGCGACAACAACACCGGCGATTGTCGTATGAATGCCGCCGTTTAAAAAACAGAACCATAAAACGACGCCCAGCAACAGATAGGGCAGAAAATACGTCACCTGCATTTTATTCAACAGATACAATGCAAATGTCGCGATACAGGCATACCCCAGCAAAGACAGATAAACGCCCTGATTATAAAATAACGCGATAATAATAATTGCGCCCAGGTCATCAAAAATCGCAATCGCCAGTAAAAAAATCTTCGCCGCCTGAGGAACATGTTTGCCGACCAGCATCAAAACGCAGACGGCAAAAGCAATATCCGTCGCCGTCGGAATGGCCCAGCCGTGCATATATTGCGGAGAAGAATTATTAATAATCGCGTAAATAATCGCCGGGCAGCAAATCCCGCCCAAAGCGGCGATACAGGGAACAAAAACCTGGCGGATATCCGACAAAAACCCTTCTTTCATTTCGCGTTTCAATTCTAATCCGACCTGCAAAAAGAAGAAAACCATCAAAATATCGTTAACCCACCATTCAATGGATTTCGGAAACATGCTGTCCCCGATTCCCAGCGTTATCGTTGTCTGCAAAAAATGATGCACGGGTTCGCGCGCCGCCGTATTTGCGCAGATAATCGCCACAATCATGGCGAAAATCATAACCAGCCCGCTGGTCGCTTCGTTATTCAGCAGTTTTTCGAACCATGCCTTTGAAAACAGGCGGATCCTTTTCTTTTCGACGATTTTTATTTCAGCTGTTTCTTCTATGATTTCAGTCATCAGTTTTTATTCCCATCAAAGTCAGACTATTAAATTACTTTTAGCAAGAATAATAAAAGAAGATCAAGCTTTTATTCCTATAACCAATAAACCATAAACCGGTTTTCCTAGCTCCTGACGCAATTCGACGCCGGAAATATCCGCGACGGCCAGACCGCTGTTTTGCAATTCCCGCAGGATATAGTCCCGGCCATGAACAAAACGGCCGGACGGTTCCAAAGCATAACCGCCGGCGTCGGCCATATTTTCGCTGACGGTAAAAATAACCCGTCCGCCCGGTTTCAGCGCCGCGGCCATTTCCATAAACAATTCCGACAGATCGCCCAAATATGTAAAAACGTCAGCTGAAATGATCAGGTCAAATTGTTCTGCGGCCGACGGCAGAAAAGACAAAATATCGCTTTGCTCCAGCTTTGTATAAATTCCCCTTTGATTCGCTTTTTCCAGCATTGCCGCGGAAAGATCCACGCCGGTCAAAGAACGAAACGCCGCCCGTTCTTTTTGCAAAGCCACGCCGCACAACCCCGTACCGCAGCCCAGGTCAAGAATTGCGGGTGGCGTTAAAAACGACTGTTTTTTTACGGCTGCGGCAACCAAAGCCGGCGCCTGATAAGCCAAACCGGCCAAAACGGAATCAAAAGAATCGGCAAAAGCATCAAACAACTCCCGGACATATTCTGCCGACGCCCTTGTTACTTCCCGCGAATTTTTCAGCGTTTCCAGCGTATGCAGCGCCACCGGATTACCCGGAAACATTGTCAGCCACGCGTCTGTCAACCGCCATACGGCGTCTGTTTTATCCAGCAGCAGCAAATTATACAGGCACCCGCCGAGCGTAATGTGAGTCGTCGGCGTTTCTTCGATTTTTAGCAGTTTCAGATATATTTCCGCCGCCGTTTCGAAATCTTCCGTTTTTTCCAGAAAAGACGCGTAAGCAAACAAATATTCGGGATCGTCCGGCGTCAAAGTCAAAAGCTGCCGGTAAATGCCGGCCGCCTTGTCATATTGTCCGGTCATGACCAAAGCGTACGCCAGATTAAATAAAACCAGCGGATCTTCGGGCGCGGTTTCCAATGCTGTCGAATAGGCCGCGGCAGCTTCGTCATATCTGTCGAGCGACGAAAGCATATTTCCGCGGTGGATATGCGCGTTTAAATAATCCGGCCGACGCTGCAAAGCCTGATCGCAAACCGCCAAACCATCGGTAAAACGACCGGTTTCAAAATAAACGCCCGCCAGATTTGACAAAGCAATAACGTCCTGGGGGCAAAGGTCCGCCGCTTTTAAATAAGCCCGTTGAGCCGATTCAAATTGTTTCAGGCCATAGTACGCATTGCCCGCCGCAATCCAAAGGGCGTAATCGTTTTCGCTGTCTTTCAGCGCCGGCAAAGCCATATCCAGCGCAGCCTGATAAGCCGCCCGTTCGTTTGCCCGGTTAATTTCGGAAATTAAATCATCGGCAGACATTACGCTTTTTTCTGCACGGCAAAAACATGACAATAGATTTCTTCCGTTTCCGTTTTTTTATACAACAGTTCTTCCGCCTGATATTTTTCATCAAGCCCGGCGGCCGTTATACATTCGGAAACGAACCGGGATCCCTGTTTAAAACGGCCGTAAATATCCAGATCAAAATCCCGGCCGTTTTCTGCCGCCCGAACCGTAAAGACAAAAAAACCGCCGGGTTTCAAAGCTGTTTTGACAGCCGTTAAAACAGAAGTTAAGTCATTGAAATAAAATAAAGAATCCAATCCGACGATTAAATCGTATTTTTCAGATCCGGCTGAACAAAAAGAAACCAGATCCGTTTCTTCCAATTCATCGTATACTTGTTTATCGGCCGCGAAATCCAACATGACTTCAGAAATATCCACCCCCGTCAGCGTTCCCGCGGGACGGCTGAAATCGCTCAGGACTGCCGCCGACGCGCCGGACCCGCAGCCGATGTCCAATACGTCCATTGAACGGCCGATCGGCAGTTTAAGCGTCTGAACAACCCGGTCCAAAATGTCCGGGCCAAAATATTTTTTCCGATCCTCGGCCAGCTCGGCCTGTTCGACGGCATATACTTCATTAACCAGTTTGACAAAAGACAACGGCGCCGGTTTGTCTGTTCTTTCCCCCAGAAAAGCCGCGCATAAATAATTGACGTCCGGATTTTCAGCGCGCATGGAACGCCAAAAAGCAGCTTTTTCCCGCGCTTCGTTTATCCGCCCGGCCCGCTGCATTTCAAACAGCACGTCACGCATTAATAAAAATAAAGTATCGGAAAAATCTGAAATCTGATTTAACAAATCAAAAGCCTGTTCAAATTTCTTTCCTTCAATCAGAACATTCGCCCAGTTTAATTTGATGTCGTCAGATATTTCCGTTAACCGGGACAACGTTTCATATGCTTCGCCGGCCGCTTCATTCTGTCCCAAAACGGCATACGCATTTCCCAATGCCAGCCAAACCGCAGGATTGTTATCTCTGTCGTCCAGAGCCTGCGCCCCGAAAGAAATAATTTTTTCTTCCTGATTTTTCGCCGCCAGACTGATATAAAAGAAATTGTTCTGCAAAACAGAATGTCTGTTTATCTTTAATGCTTTTTTCAAAAAATAATCGGCCTGTTCCATATTCCAGAACAATGCCGCATAAAACGCCGTAAAACATAAAACCCGTTCATCGCGTTTCAAACGGGGATAAAACGAACAAATAAATTGATACAACTCGTCTGCCCGGTTCGAAATATCCAGCAGACGCGCTTTCAGCAGGCAAGCGTCAATATTATCAGGATCCAATTCCAGCGCTTTATTAATAAAAACCAACGATTCCTGATACCGTTCCAGATTATATAAAACATCTGCCAGACATAAATATCCCTGCGCCGGCAAATGACTGACCCGCTGCAGCATATCATCAAAAAATGCGGCATCAGGTTCAGAATACTGCAAAACACAAATTATTTTATTGACCCAGAAAACAATATTATCGGGATCCTGCCGCAGCAAAGCGTCGTAAACCGCGGCCGCTTCGTCATAACGTTTTAACAAAAACAGGCCGACGGCGCGGGATTGCCCCGCCCCGCCGGCATTGTTGTTGTTTAAAACGTTTTCTTCCGTCATCAGCTGCACATTACCAGTAAAATACCGGCCGCGACAGCCGATCCGATCACGCCGGAAACGTTCGGCCCCATGGCGTGCATCAAAATAAAGTTCGTCGGATCGGCCTCTTTGGCGACTCTGTCAGCGACGCGCGCCGCCATCGGAACGGCGGAAACACCGGCCGCGCCGATCAGCGGATTCAGTTTTTCCTTGCTGAAAACATTCATCAGTTTGGCCATTAAAACGCCCGCGGCCGTCGCGATTGAAAAAGCAATCAGCCCCAAAATCAAAATCCCCAGCGTTTCTTTGGCCAGAAATTTGTCGGCAGACAACTTTGACCCGACCGTCAGGCCGATAAAAATCGTTACGATATTGCACAGGTCGTTCGCCGCCGTTTTAGCCAGCCGGTCAACGACTTTGCTTTCCTTCAGCAAATTGCCGAACATCAGCATGCCCATTAAAGGAGCTGCGGACGGAACAAACACAATACAAAGCAAAACAACCAAAAAGACAAAGATAATCTTTTCTTTGCGCGACACTTCACGCAGCTGCTTCATTTTGATTTTGCGTTCTTCCACCGTCGTCAGCGCGCGCATGATCGGCGGCTGAATAATCGGCACCAGCGCCATATACGAATAGGCCGCGACCACAATCGCCCCCATCAGTTCCGGCGCCAGACGGCCGGTTAAAAAGATCGCCGTCGGACCGTCGGCCCCGCCGATAATACCGATGGACGCCGCCTGTTTCAGCGTAAAGTCCACCAATCCCATATCGGTCAGCGCCAAAGCGCCCAGCACCGTCGCGAAAATACCGAACTGCGCCGCGCCGCCCAAAAGAGCAACCTTCGGATTGGCAATCATCGGGCCGAAATCCGTCATCGCGCCGACGCCCATAAAGATAATCAGCGGGAAAATACTGGGCGGAGCAATGCCTATATCATAGATATACAGCAAAAATCCCGTCACGCCGTCCAAGACTTCGGCCACGCCGGCCCCCGGCGCGTTCGACAGCAGCCCGCCGAAACCGATCGGAATCAGCAAAAGCGGTTCGAATCCTTTGGCGATCGCCAGATAAATCAGAACAATGCTGATGCCGATCATAATCAGCTGGCCCAGCCCCATGGAAACCAGCATTTCTTTGCCTGTTGCGGAAACCGTCGTGCCCGTATCGGCAAAAAAGCCGTACAGCCCGGTTGATTTAACCAACAGCGCGAAAGATTCATGGTTGTCCATATATTCGGCAAAAGCCTGGCCGATCCGGCCGCCGGACGCCGCCGCCAAAATATTGATCAGAGAAAACAAAGCGCACAATGCGACCACGGTCCACATAATGAATTTATGGCGTCTTTGCGCTTTAAAAATCTGCATATCGGAATCCATCTGGCCCCCCTTTATTTCAGCGTCATCAAAAGCTGGCCGGTAACGACCTGGTCGCCCTGACGCACCGCGATTTTTCCGACGACACCGTCAGCCGGAGAAGGCACGGGGTTTTCCATTTTCATGACTTCCAGAATAGCGATCGGCTGGGCCTTTGCGACATGATCGCCTTCATTGACCAGCAGTTTGATTACCGTCCCCGGAACGGGCGAAGTGATTTCCGTTTCCGCTCCGCCGGCAGCGGCGGCAACCGGCTTCGCCGCCGTTTGTCCCGCGGCGCCGACAGTAATATTGAACGCTTTGCCGTTCACAACAACCGTATCGCCGTTTAAAGAAGCCTTGTAATTTTTGCCGTCAACCGTCACGTCAAAATCACCGGACGTCGCGCGGGGTTTTTCTTTGTAACGAACGCCGATTTTGCCTTCGCCTTTCAGGAAAGCGATTCCTTTATCCCCGCAGGCCGCGGCAATAAAGATATTTTCATCGGTTTCGGGCAGATTGTTTTCCTTTAACATATCGCGGAAATAAGCAATCTGTTTTTTCGGGTTGCGGTCATTGATGGCCAAAGGCGATTCTTTTGTCGGTTCCAGCCCCAGCTGTTCGGAAGCGATTTTAACGACTTCGGGATCGGGTTCATGCGGTGTGCGGCCGAAATACCCCAAAACCATTTTGCCGTATCCTTCGGCGATTTTTTTCCACGGTCCCTGCATAACGTTATTGAACGCCTGCTGGAAATAAAACTGGGACACAGGCGTTACCGACGTTCCGTAGCCGCCTTTGCGCACGACTTCTTCCATCGCTTTGACGATTTCGGGGAACTTGTCCATAATGCCGTTGTCGCGCAGCATCTGCGTATTTGCGGTCAAAGCGCCGCCGGGCAGAGGCGACCACGGAACGCGCGGTTCCACTTTCATCGCTTCGGGCGGCAACAGATAATCGCTCAGAGCGTTTTTCAAAAATTCTTCGGTTTCCAAAATTTTTTGCGGATCAACGTCCAAAACGTAATCCGTTCCGCGCAGAGCATGCCACATCGTCAACACATCGGGCGAACAGGTGCCGCCGGAAACGGGCGCCAAAGACAAATCAACCGTATCCGCGCCGGCTTCGATCGCCGACATGCAGCACAAAACCGACGTGCCCGCCGTTTCATGCGTATGGAAAGAAATCGGTTTGTCCGTTAATTTGCGCATACGTTTGATCGTTTCATGCACGATCGCCGGCGTACAGGTTCCCGAAGCGTCCTTTAAGCACAAAGAATCAAACGGAACGCCCGCATCCAAAACCGCGCGCAGGCGCTGTTCATAAAAATCAGGGTCATGGGCGCCTTCGCAGCCGGGCGGCAAAGACATAATCGTAATCGTCATCTGATGCTGCAATCCGGCGTCCTTAATCGCCTGTCCGGAAACGATCAGATTATTCGGATCGTTCAGCGCGTCAAAGTTGCGAATCGTCGTCATACCGTGTTTTTTAAACAATTTGGCGTGCAGTTTGATCAAATCCGTAGACATGGAATCCAAACCGACCACGTTAATACCGCGGGCCAGCGTCTGCAGATTGGCGTCCGGTCCGGCGACTTCGCGGAATTTATCCATAACGTCAAAAGCATTTTCATTACAGTAAAAGAAGGCCGACTGAAACGCCGCGCCGCCGCCGGCTTCAAAATACCGGATACCGGCGTCGCGCGCCATTTCGATTGCCGGAAAATAATCTTTGGGAAGAACGCGCATTCCGAAAACGGATTGAAATCCGTCGCGAAAAGCCGTGCACATAAAATTTACAACTTTTTTAGCCATTTCCATTCACCTTACTGTTTAGCCGTTTTTCAGCCTGACTGCAATTGCCGCAGCGACCAGAGCCTCGTCTCCGTCCGTTGTTTTTTCGGTTTCGTCCGATATGCCCAGATATTGAAAAATCGCCGCCTGCGCATACATTGATGCGATTAACAGCAGCAGAAACAAAAAAACGCCCGACATGCCGGTCAGCGTTAATTCCAATCCTTCCACAAACATGCAAACCTCTGTTTTAAAAATTACAACTACCCCTTACTTTTTACTTTTATATAATGAACAAAAGAATTTTTCAAAATATTTCCGTTCCGGATTAACTTTTTATTCCCGCCTGAAAATAAGAGAAATCTTCTTGTTTTTCTTTTTTGCTGGACACCGGGGAAAGATATGGGCAAATCTACGTAAAACCGCATCGTCATTAATTTCGGGACAGTAAAAATGCCAAAAGGAACTCTGGAAGTCATCGCCGGCCCCATGTTTGCAGGAAAAACGTCCGCTTTGCTGAAAAAAGCGCGTTCTTTTGACGGAGAAATGATCCTGATCAAGCCGTCGTTTGACACCCGGTACGGTATTTGCGAAATCAAAACACACGACGGCGTCGCCGCCGAAGCGTTCAACCTGACAAACACCAGCGAAATCCTGGAATCCGACGCCGTAGAAAAAGCGCAGGCCGTTTTTTTCGATGAAATCCAGTTTTTTACAGAACCTTATTTCGGCGGCGACGTCATCGCCTGCATCAGCACGCTGATGAACAGAGGGTTGAACGTTGTCTGCTGCGGGCTGGACATGAACTGGAAAGGCGAACCGTTTGAAATCATTGCAAAACTGAAAACGATTGCCGACCGTTATACAGCTTTGCAGGCCAGATGCGCCGTCTGCAATGAACCGGCGATTTTTACATACAAACGCGGCGGATCAAAATCGGATATAGAGCTTGGCGCCGCGGATATTTACGAACCCAGATGCGCCAGGCATTATCCGTTCAGTTCCGTTTACGAACCGCGGGAAGCAGAAGACAACATTGATTTAAGGCAAGGTGACCTCTTTGATTTTTAAAGATTTCTCGGCTAAAAAGTTTTTTGAATTTTATCTTCGGCACGAATATGTTTTCGCCGTTTGTTTCGTTTTAATCTGGCAGGTTTACTTAATTTGCCGGTCACAGGCGACGTTGTCGGAAACAGATAATTTTACACATGCTTTGCGTCTGGTTGATTTCATTTCGTCGGGATCATGGGCGGAAATCATGTATATGCATGACAACTATCCTTTCGGGCAGATGCTGCATTTCACGCGGATTACAGACATGTTTTTGTTTGCGGCCAGCCTGCCCTTTCTGCCCTTTACAGATGTTAAACAAGCTGTCTTTTACGGGTGTTTTTTATACCAGCCTTTGATTGCGGGATTGTCTGCCGCGGGGTTAATCTGGGCGGGGAAAGCTTTCTTTGGTCCGGCGCTGCGAATCTTTTCCCTGACGCTTTATTTCTGCCAGTTTCCGATCTTGTCGTTATTTACGGCGGGACGCGCGGATCATCACGTTTTGTTGAACCTGCTGATTATTATTACTGTCGGCAGCCTGATGCACGGTTTTAAGACAGGACGTATTGCTTTTTTTAAAACGGCAGGAATATTCGCCGGATTATCCGTATGGGCAACGCCGGAAGGATTTCTGGCAGCCGTATTAACAACGGCGGGAATGGTTTTAAGCTGGCTGTTAAAATGTCAAAGTATGAGGCAGATCAGAATCTTCTGCCAATATTTTTTCTTAACCGCCGCCGTTTGTCTGATCGTTAACCCGCCGATGCAGGGAATGTTGTTTGCCGACAACGGCCGGTTGTCTGTAT
>JAJXEL010000080.1:0-2641 GCA_021639925.1 Alphaproteobacteria bacterium
TTCCAATATAATAAAGGATCTTTTCATGCAGACGTCATTTGAATATGTTTCAGCATTTTTTATCGCGTCAGGTTTTCTGTGCGGTTTCATTATGCTGGCGGATATTTTTAATAACCGTCCGCAAAAAATAAAAACAATGAACAGCGTTTGGTTTCTAACCGGCATATGGGCTTCATGGATCGGGCTGTACGTTTATTTTAAGATCGGGCGGGCCAATAAAATTAAAAACGATGACGAAGACAGCGGACAAACCGGCGGCAGCGACAAAACCGTCCCTGCCCGTACAAACGCCGCCGGACATTCTTTTCTGCCGGCGACACTGCAATACGGCGCGGGCTGCGTTTTGGCAAACACGGCGGCGGAAAGCCTGACCGTTTTTTATCCCGTCGCTTTGCCGGAACAATGGATTCTGGATTATATTCTGGCTTTGGTTTTCAGCGTCGGTTTTCAATACGCGGCAATCCGTCCCGCGAAAACGACCGATATGCCGGGAAAGACAATCCGCAAAGCCTTTAAAAACTGCTTTCCCGTTACAACCGCCTGGCAGGCCGGCGTATTCGCATACAGCGCTCTGATTTTTTTCGGGTTCCATGATATGATTGAAAAAAATTCATGGAATTTTTGGTTCATGATGCAGCTTGCCATGTTTTGCGGTTGCCTGACAGCTTATCCTGTCAAAGGCTTGTTAATCAAAACTTATAAATCAGACAAAGGAGAAAGACCATTAAAACACTACTCAAACTGATTCTGTACGCAGTCATTTTATTGATCCTGATTTTAGGGATCGGGCTGTTTTATATAGATTCGATCATCAAAACAACCGTTAACGAATTAGGGCCGAAGGTCACTCAGACGTCCGTATATCTGAATGATTTTTCGACTTCTCTGGCCGATACAAAAGTCGTTCTGCAGGGATTGCAAATCGGCAATCCAAAAGGTTTCAGCCAGCCGTACGCTTTAAAGCTCGGCTCTGTCAGCGTACAGGCCGACCGGGACAGCCTGTTTTCAGATGTAATTATTATTGAAAATGTTGCTCTGTCCGGCGTGGACGTTACTTATGAATTGTCCGGAAAAACCAGTAATCTGGCGGTTTTGAATGAAAATATAGCCGATTATATTTCTTCTTCGGCCGATACGTCACATTCTGAAAAAACCGCAGAAAAGGAAAAACAGGGATCAGACAAAAAAGTTGTTATCAAACATTTGTCCGTAACAGGAGCAAAAGTAAACTTATCCGCATCGCTGACGCCCGGCGGCAAAGCAATGACAACAACGGTTGACCTGCCGGATCTGCACCTGAAAGACCTGGGATCCGGAAAACAGCCGATGACAATGGAACAGGCTGCGGCTTATATTTTAAATCTGATTTCGTTGAACAGCCTGGATACCTTGGCGAAATCAGCTTATAAAAATGTCCTGAAAGTTTCAGAAGAAACAATCAGACAAACCAAACAAGCCGCCGAAGAACTAGCGGATTCTGCCAAACAAACCGTTAATACCCTAAAGGAAAAAGGAGAAAATATTGACGGCACCTTGAAAGGATTGTTCGGCCAGTAATTTTTTAATCACTGAAGGAGATTTTTTCTCCTTCAGTGATACGTTCGCTTTAATCGGATATGACAACTTGCCCCCTCGACATTTCGGCAGGATTTTTTTCAACCAATTCGTATTTATATGCCCTGCCGGCATTTAACTGATAAAAGAGAAGATTTATTATTTCTGATACAATTTCAGAACTATCCGTTACACAGAAACGCAATTAATCGCAATCCTGCCAAATTAAAATTCTGCGTATATGCGGAATTACAAAAACAACAGAAAACAATTCCCATAAAAAAAGAACCCGTTGAAAACAATGGGTTCTTGTCCAAAATGGCGGAGGACGTGGGAGTCGAACCCACTCACGGCTATAACACCGTGTACGGATTAGCAATCCGCTGCATTACCGTTCTGCCAGTCCTCCGTCGTTCTTAGTTCTAACGAAAGTTTTTCCTTTCGTCAACTCAAAAAAACCTTTCAATGTATTTTTCATCTTCAGACTTTTAACTTTCAGGTTTTCTGCAAAAAAAGCCCTGTGGTATTCAGGGCTTTTTTTATTATCTGTGGAGCATTGCTTCTGATAAATGAGACGACACCCGGTCAGCTTCCGGCGATTTTTTATCGGGATCACGCAAAATCGAATTGCGCAATTTCTGATTTACCGCCGAATTTTCCGGCGTCCCGCCCAATTCAACGGTAACCGCCGCATTTTTTGCAAACCGTTTTACCAAAGACTTGTCGCTTAACTTTGTCATCTGCCCTTATATCCCTTCAAGACCTGTTTTAACATCTGATCAGACATCTTAGATTTTTCAGAAGGAGCCTTAACCGGAGCGGCCGCCGTACGTTCCTGTTTGCCAAACAAAGCCTTTTGAACATTTTCCAACTGTTTTTGCAGGGGAACCCTTTTAGATTCTTCATGCCATTTTTCGGCTGATTTAGCCCATGATTTTGCATCTGCCGCGATATCAGCCATTAATCTGGGTTCGCCGTCTTTATATGTTTCCTGTAATACATCGCTGTAAACAGAACGATTTTTTTTCATTGATTCAACGGCTTTTGCCATTGCCTGATCCAGCTGTTTTTCCGCGTTAAAAGCAAA
>JAJXEL010000080.1:2651-9474 GCA_021639925.1 Alphaproteobacteria bacterium
AAGCAAAAGTGTGACTTTTCAGTTTCGCGCCGATTCTTTTAAAGAAGGGCAGATTTTTTGTAACGCTCGGCGTTCCCTTTTTCAAATTATGTTCGTTATCCTTTGATTTTCTGTCCGTAGAAGGCAGATACATTTTATCCACAATGGAATCGCTTTGATGCCCGTTGATCCCGGCATGAGCCCGTAACGTTTTCATCACATAAGCTTCCGCGCGATGAGCGTCTTTCGGGTGTTGAACTTTATAAGCGCTCATGGCGTCGGCGACAGCCTGCATAACGTCGCGGCATTCGGAACGGGCTTTAGCTTCTTCTTTGGTTCTGTAAGATTCCGTAAATTTATAGTGATTGTTGGTTTTATCATTCAGGTAGGAAGCATTTTCCGCGATATCGGAAATTCTGGTTATTCCGTTATAAGTCATGCTTTCTTTAATTGCGTCTGCGTAATATTGAGGATTGCGTTTTGCATCTTTTTGAATACGTTCCAGCGCGTCGTTTAAAGCGCCGTAGTCCTTTGACCAGACCGATTTGATTTTTGCCCCGAGTTTATTGAAAAAAGGACGCCCTTTATTGATATCCGGTTTTTTTTCTCCCAAAGACCTGAATGCACGACGTTGTTTATAATTCATACCATCTTCGTATTCCAGATCATAACTGCCGCTTTTGCTACCTTCGATCGAAGCTTTCAATACGCTTTGCGCATAGGCGTTAGCACGGAGAAAATCTTTGGGATTTTCTTCTTTATACCTTTCAAGACACATATTCAAATAGCTTAAATTGTCCGCGGTATTTTTAATATCTTCCTTATAATCTCCCATATTCACCTCCTGTGGCTGTTACAATAAGGGTAGCATAAAAGATTCTTTTCACGTGTTTCTTTTTTTATGACAAAATTTTTACACCGGAAGTTTTCTGACCTTGCTGACCGGAGCGTAATATTCGTGTTCCAGTTCGTTATCCAAAATTTCCGCGATTAAAACTTTATCTTCCTTTTGCAAAGAAGCCAAAGCCATCGGAGACAGGTATTCCAGTAAAATCGCGCGTTTTGCATCGCGCATCAGCAACCCCGTTTCCACGCCGTCAAAGAAAAAGCGGGGGTGATCGGGAACGCCTGTACGCGCCCGGATACAAAACAGCAGTTCGCCGTCTTTATTCTGCACTACGTCGTACAGGCCTTCCTTTTCAGCCATCGCTTTTTCCTTTCTTTAAGCGTCCAGTTTTTTCTTCACCAGTTCGTTGAGCATGGCAGGATTGGCTTTACCCTGCGATGCGCGCATCGTCTGGCCGACAAACCAGCCCAGCAGCTTTTCCTTGCCGCCTTTGTATTCGGCGACTTTATCCGGATTGGCCGCAATGACGTCATCAACCATTTTTTCAATCGCTGAAGTATCCGTAACCTGTTTCAACCCTTTTTCTTCAACGATTTCATCAGGCGTTTTACCTTCTTCAACCATAAAAGCAAAGACGTCTTTGGCAATACGCGAAGAAATCGTTCCGTCATTGATCAGGTCAACCATGCGCCCCAGATTTTCCGGTTTAACGGGACTGTCGGAAATGGATTTTCCCTGTTTATTCAACACGGCGAACAAATCGCCCATGATATAGTTTGCGACTTTCTTGGCGTCATGCCCTTTGGCCGCCGCTTCGAAATAAGCGGCAATGTCTTTTTCCGCAACCAGCTGGCCGGCGTCGTATGCCGGCAGGCCGTATTCTTCGATAAAGCGTTTTTTCTTCGCGTCCGGCAGTTCGGGCATCTGTCCGCGCAGCCGTTCGATCATCGCGTCGTCCAAAACCAAAGGAATTAAATCCGGATCATAGAAGTACCGGTAATCCACTGCCGTTTCTTTGGAACGCATAGATTTCGTTTCGCCCTTGACGGAATCGAATTTGCGCGTTTCCTGAACGACTTTTCCGCCGCTTTCGATCAGTTCGACCTGCCGCATTGCTTCGTATTCAATCGCCTGCATGACGAAACGGATCGAATTGACGTTTTTAATTTCGGCTCTGGTCCCGAACGGTTCGCCCGGCCGGCGGACGGAAACATTCGCGTCGCAGCGCATGGACCCTTCGTCCATATTACCGTCGCAGGAACCGATATAACGCACGATAGAACGTAATTTACGCAAATAAGCGCCCGCTTCTTCCGGTGAACGGATATCGGGCCGCGATACGATTTCCATCAAAGCGACGCCCGCGCGGTTCAAGTCGACAAAAGATTTGCTGGGGTGCTGGTCGTGCATCAGCTTGCCCGCGTCCTGTTCCAAATGCAGCCGTTCAATCCCGATGCGGCGCGTTTCGCCGTTTTCCAGATCAACGTCAATATAGCCGTCGGAAATAATCGGGTGATCGGACTGAGAAATCTGATACCCGTTCGGCAGATCGGCATAGTAATAGTTTTTACGTGCGAAAATCGATTTTTTATTAATCGTCGCGTTCAAACCGAACCCCGTACGCACCGCCTGTTCGACACATTCATGGTTGATCACGGGCAGCATGCCGGGAAAGCCGGCGTCAACAAAGCTGACCTGCGTATTGGCTTCGGCGCCGAAAGCCGTCGCCGCGCCGGAAAACAATTTGGCTTTGGAAATAACTTCGCAATGGACTTCCAGCCCGATAACGACTTCCCAATCGCCCGTTTCACCTTTAATGATATAAGACATCTTATTTTCCTCCTACGCGCAAAGGACGAACCGGCATGCCGGACATTGTTTCGATTACCCCGGCAACGCGCAAAACGGTTTCTTCCGCAAATGAATTTCCGATCACCTGCAACCCGATCGGCAGTCCGTTGACTTCCGACGTTCCGGCAGGCACGCAGACCGCGGGCAACCCCGCCAAAGACGACGGAACCGTAAACACGTCGTACAGCTGCATCTTCAAAGGATCGTTCGTGCTGTCGTCGTCCTTGCCGAACGCCGTTTCCGGCGCGGCCGGCGCCAGAATCACGTCAACCTTTTTATAGGCTTCGGCAAATTCATGACACAACAGGCGGCGGACTTTCTGCGCTTTGAGATAACAGGTTTCATAATACCCTTCCAGCAAAATGCAGGTGCCGATCATAATGCGGCGTTTGACTTCTTTGCCGAACCCTTCGGTACGCGTGTTCGTGTACATTTCGTCCAGGCTTTTGCCGTCAACGCGCAGACCGTATTTCACCCCGTCGTAACGCGCCAGATTCGACGACGCTTCCGCCGGCGCGATCAGGTAATATGTCGGCAGAGCGTACTGCGTCGAAGGCAAAGAAATATCGACGATTTCCGCGCCGGCCGCTTTTAATTTTTCGGCCATGGCTTCCCAAACGTGGCGCACATCGGCGTTTAAGCCTTTATCCGGATTGTATTCGCGGGGAATCCCGACGCGCAATCCTTTGACGTCGCCCGTCAAGGCCTTTTCATAGTTCGGAACGGGGACATTGGCGGACGTTGAATCTTTCGGATCGAACCCGGCCATAGCCTCCAGCATAATCGCGGTATCGCGCACCGTGCGGGTCATCGTTCCCGCCTGATCCAGCGAAGAAGCAAAAGCGACCATGCCCCAGCGCGAACAGCGCCCGTACGTCGGTTTGCACCCGACAATACCGCAAAAAGACGCCGGCGTGCGGATTGAACCGCCCGTATCCGACCCCGTCGCGGCCATACACAGCCCCGCGGCGACGGCGGCGGCGGAACCGCCCGAAGACCCGCCGGGAATTAAAAACTTGTCCGGATTGGTTTTATCTTTGTACGGATTGCGCACCGCGCCGTAATAACTGGTCAGGTTCGCCGTCCCCATGGCGAATTCGTCCATATTGGTTTTGCCCAGCATGACGGAACCCGCGTCTTCCAGTTTTTGGGAAACCGTTGATTCATAAGGCGGCACGAAACCGTCCAAAATATGGGAACAAGCCGTTGTGCGCACGCCTTTGGTGCAATACAGGTCTTTCATGCCGACGGGAATGCCTTCCATTTTTCCGGCGGTGCCTTTCGCGCGGCGTTCGTCGGATTTTTTGGCGCGTTCCAGCGCGATTTCGGGCGTTTCCAGAACATAAGCGTTTAATTCGCGGGCTTTTTCCATTTCGTTTAAATGCGCCTGCGTCAATTCGACGGCGGAAAATTCTTTTTTAGCCAGGCCGTCCAGAGCTTCGGAAATTGTCAATTCAACTAAATCGGTCATTGTTTACTCCACCACTTTGGGAACCAGGAAATAACCGTCCATGGATTCGGGGGCGTTCGCCAGAATTTCATCGCGGATATTGCCGTCGGTAATAACGTCGTCGCGTTCGCGCAGCTTCATGTCTTCCACGACCGAATTCATCGGCAGGACGTCGTCGGTATTAACGTCCTTTAACTGATCGACCCAGCCTAAAATTTTTGTCAGCTCGCCGACCATTTCGTCCATATTTTCTTCCGGGATTCGCAAACGTGACAGAATCCCCAGTCTTTTGACCATTTCCCTGTCGATTGACATAGGTATACTTGCTCCTGTACTACTAAAAAAACAAACTTTACAGAAAGTAGCATTTACCGCGCGCGACGGCAAGCCCAAACCCGTCCTTTCCGACAGTTTTTTATTTCAGCCCGCCACCCGCTTTTCCCGGCCGGAACGAAGATAAATCAACGGGATACTGAAAAGCGAGATCAGATACTTTACAACGAAATTAAACAAAAAAATCTGCCAAACGATGTTCCAACCGTACGTTCCGGCAAAAGCACCGATGCAGAAAACGGCGTTGTCGACGGGAATACTGACCGAATTGCTGACCAGCACGCGGCCCCATTTATGCTTTTCCCCGAACCGTTTTTCAAACAAGTGATAAACTTCCGTATCAACCAGTTCGCTGCTCAACTGCGCCAGCAAAGAAAACACAACGATACGCCATACCGGGGAAAGGCATTCGTCAAAAGCGGACGAAGCCGGGGACGACGGATCCGACGCGAACAAAGCGATAAACGCGAAATAACCGGTCATCAGCAAATTAATCAGGACAGAGAAATAAATGCAGCGTTTCGTCATTTCTTTTCCCAGTTCGCGGTGCACTAGATCGCGCAGGGTAAAGCTCAGCGGATATAAAAACACACCCATATCGACGGCATAATCAAAAACCAGCCCGACCTTGACGCTGCTGATATTGGAAACCAGCTGGACGGCCAGATAGGACAAGGCGACAAACAAAGCGGTATTCGTCATTCTTTTTTACTCGGGGAAAAATTTTGTTTCTTGTACATTAAAAACGATTTGATTAAAAATATTTTATTATCTTCAAAAAGGATTTTTTTCATGCCCTCTTTTTTCCCCGACGCTTTTTTATCCTCAGTTCCCCGCGGCACGTCGCTGATCGGCCTGGATATCGGCGCGAAAACGATCGGCGTTGCCGTATCGGATACTTTGTGGCTGACGGCGACCCCGTTAAAAACCGTTTTCAGAAAAAGCTTTCAGTATGATATGAACGAACTGTCTGCTTTGCTCAAAGGCCGTGAAATCGGCGGCTTTGTTTCCGGCCTGCCGCTGCAGATGAACGGGGAAGAAGGCCCGCAGGCCGCCTATACGCGCGAACAGGGGGAAAAAATCGCGGCGTATTTTCAAAAACCCGTTTATTTCCAAGATGAACGCCTGTCGTCTGCCGCCGTGGAACGCGTTATGATTGACACCTATGACATGAGCCGTAAGAAACGCAAGGAAAGGCTGGACGCCGGCGCCGCAGCCTTTATCCTGCAAAGCTTTCTGGACCGGATCCGCTGAACGAAAAGCTTACCGGCCGCGCCGGGCAGCCATCAATCTGGCAACGGCCGCCGCCGGCACGGAAGAATTCGAATTCGCGGGTTTTTGTTTCTGCGCCTTTAATTCTTCGCGCAAAGGCAAAGTCTGATACGTTTTGTCCTCTTCCAGATTAAAACCGTTTTTACGGATCATAAACGCCTGGCGGCATTTTTTCAGGGTGGATTCCGTAATCGCCAGCTTTTCGGGCTGTTCCAACACATCGGGATTGTCCGACCAGTAACATTTCCCAGCCGGATCGCGGCAAACCGTTTCAACGATCTGTCTGGAAGTCACCGGCTTGATATAATACGTTTCGGGGTGATTGCGTTCGTCCCAGCTGTAATTTAAACCGCCGTCGCGCAAATAGCCGTATTCATAACGCAGAACCATTTCTTCGTTTTGATACCACCCTTCAAAACCGCCCTGCAGCATTTTATGGGTGACCGGCGCTTTTTCGTCTTTGCAGGCGGCCATAAATCCTTTGGCAATCAGCGGAACGTCCGCTTCAAATTCTTTCCACGGGCCGTCAACGCCGTTTTGTTTCATTTCATAACAAACGGCGCAGGAAGCGGCTTCGGCGTCGGCCTCCTTTGCCCGGTGCGACATAACCGCCCCTTTAAACGTATAATGGTTGCAATCGCTGTCAATCCCGTTGGTAAACTGCTGTACATGGCGGGCTTCGTGCCCGATAATCTGCATCAGCTGGTTATCTGAAAAACAGCAGTTCAACGACAGTATTTTTGTTGATTCGCTGACCATTCCGCCCCAGCCGCAGGCGCCGAACATGGCGATCTGGTAACCTTCTTTGGCTACATTTTCCAGCAGTTCCCGGCCCAAAGGCGAATTTTTGGCCACCGTATTGATAATATGAACGGCCCTTTGCTTATTGTTTCCATAACACCGGCTGATATCAATCGGGATCAGCAGCTCTTCCGGCTGTTCCGCGTTTTCCGCCGGCTGCGCGTTAAAAGCATTATTTAAATTTTGAGTCATAAAAAAACGCCTGTTGCTGTTTACTTTAAAAGTTATCTTATACAAACCATCTTTCACAGGCAAAGAAAAAAACATCGTCCAGCGGCTATATTTTCCCG
>JAJXEL010000081.1:0-6662 GCA_021639925.1 Alphaproteobacteria bacterium
TTTTATAGTTGTCGGGGCGGATCAACCCCAGTTTGTTTTTAATCCACAATAACGGAAACTGCCTGGGGTGCTGCTTTTTTTCGATTTGATACAGATCGTTTTTTTTCAAAGGAAGATTTTGTTTTATCCGATTTAAAACTTCGGCATGCTTTTTATGAAACTTATCATGCAGGCGGAAAGATTGTTCCGGTATAATTACTTGTTTAAAACGGGTCGGTTGCGTAATCCGCATCAGATTTTCCAAAGGAAATCCGAATGCTTTGACAAAATCCAGAAAACATTTTTCTTCTTTGATTTCAGGATCGGCAATATAGACTGCTTTGCAGTACGGACGGTCCAGAAAATACCAGATTCGGGACAGCATTTCCAATACGGCATGACAGTAATGAGGGTACAATACGCCGAAAAAAACAACGGTTTCATCAATTTTTTTTATATCTTGCCGTTCGTATTTCGGATTTGCGCCGATGTACCAGTCCCGATAAGGTTTTAGAGCGTCTTCATGATCAAAAATGTGTCTGTCCAACAATGACAGACGGATAAAATTTCCGTTTTTATCCGTTACGCCGCCGTATTGTTCATAATCGGGGCATATATTTCGTTCCAATGGATATACGATACCGTCATTAACATATTCGACAGCCAAATCATGATGCATTTCGTAATCAAGGTTTTCTATCATACGATACTGCTTCATTGTCTGTTCGCTGCAATAATATGTATTTTTAACCATTATTTGAATCCTATGGCATGCCGGATCAGATTAAGATCCTCTGCAAAATTAACGTTTACAAAACAATCGGCGACAAGATGATAACGGACAATCTTTCCTTTGTTTTTCCAAAAATTGATAAGATCGCCGAGGTTTATTTTTTGTATTTCATTACATTCAAAGCCAGTTCCAGATCCTCTGCGAAATTGACGTTTACAAAACGGTCGGCGACGACAAAATAACGTACAGGAACTGTTTGCCTCATCCAATAATGTAACAGCCCGCCGAATTCCTTTTGACCGGTTACCGTATTGGCGGATACCCCTCCCCCTATATCTTTTTTATAATCAAAAATGTGTCCGCTGAATACGCAGCTGCACGATCCTTTTAAAGGATTGAAAACTGTTTGGGGTTTTTCTACCAATTTCGTAATGATTTTGTCGTCATTGTATTGAATGGTGTATGTTTTTTTTATCGTTTCTATATCGTCTTTATCAACCATACCGCAGGTAATAAAGCTTTTTTTGGCATAATGTTCGGCAATCATTTCCTGATGGCGAGGATTAAAAAGCAGTTCGTCCCCTGCCAAAAGCAAAAAGTCTTCTCCGTTCAAAGCTTCAATGCCGCTTTCCATGGCGTCAATGATGCCGTTTTGTTCTTTTTGAAAAGCATAAGTCAAAGGCATTCCCTGATATTCATCGCCAAAGTATTCCATAATTGTTTCGGCTTTATATCCGACGACAATAACCGCTTCGGTTATTTTGGCTTTGACGGCGTTATCCAGCGCGTATGACAATAAAGGGCGGCCGTCCAAATCAATCATACATTTGGATATTTCTCCGATGCTGTTTCTTAAACGGCGCCCTTTCCCGGCGGCTAAAACCAGAGCTTTCATTTTATTCTTTCCCCTTATTGATGTCTTCGATCAACCGGCGCATATCTTCAACCGTCAGCCACCGGTCGTTATTTCCGGAACTGTATTCAAAATCGTCCGGAACGCGTTTTTCGTTCGCGTAAAACTGTTTGATTTCTTTGCGCTGAATGTCGGGCAGAATAATATAGTAACCTTCTTTTTCTATGGTATTACGCGCGTCTTCTTTTGTAATCATGCATTCATGGATTTTTTCACCCGGGCGAATACCTATTTCTGTGATTTTTAATTCCGGCGCGATCGCTTTGGCCAAATCGGGCATGTGCATTGACGGGATTTTTTTTACAAATAATTCACCGCCGTGCATGTGTTCCAAAGCTTCTAAAACCATTTCGACAGCCTGTTCCAATTTCAACCAGAAACGCGTCATTTTCATGTCGGTAATCGGTAATTCTTTTGCTCCGTTGGCAACCAGTTCCTGAAAAAACGGAATAACGGAACCGCGCGATCCCGCAACGTTGCCATAACGTACAACGGAAAATTTCGTGCCGCTGGGACCGGAATAAGCATTCCCCTGAATGAAAAGTTTATCGGAACACAATTTTGTCGCGCCGTACAAATTAACGGGCGCGCAGGCCTTGTCCGTTGATAAGGCGACAACGCGTTTAACCTTTTTATCAATACAGGCGTCAATGATGTTGGCGGCGCCCATGATGTTTGTTTTAACCGCTTCAAACGGGTTATATTCGCAGCTGGGAACCTGTTTTAATGCGGCGGCGTGGACGACAAAATCAATGCCTTCCAACGCGCGGTACAATCGTTCTTTGTCCCGAACGTCGCCGATAAAAAAGCGCAGTTTATCCGCATGCTTTTTAAATTCGGGCATATTGCTCATCATAAATTGTTTAAATTCGTCGCGAGAATAAATAACGATACGTTCTATTTCAGTATGCGTTTCTAAAATGGTTTTTATAAATTTTTTTCCAAAAGAGCCTGTTCCGCCCGTAATTAATATAGATTTTCCATCTAACATGTTAAAAAGTTCCTTTCTTGTCAGAAATCATTAAAGCGTTGTATTCGTCTCTGTCGATAAAGGGGGACATATCTTGTAAAAAAGCGGGTTCTGACGTTCCGTCCGCCTTTAAACGGGAAATGACGCAAGGAAAAGCGACGTTTTCATATTGCTGTTCTATTTCTAAAAACGCCGCGCTTTCCCGTGCAAACAGCCAATCAATCGAATCTGAAACATCATGATTGGATCGGCAGTGCCGGTAAGGAATTCCGAAAGCTTGCGCAATATATTTAAAATCCGGAAACGATATGCCGCTGTCATAATCGCAGCCGGTATTAACGCCGTTGAAATAATTTTTAAACGTATTACGCAGCGCGCCGTAACCGCCGTTGGAAAAAACGATAATTTTTACCGCGAGATTATTATGACGAATTGTTGCCAATTCCTGTAAATTCATCATAATACTGCCGTCTCCGGTTTGAATGACAACAGGCCGTTTTGCCGCGCAGGCGACCCCTGCGGCCAAAGTGATATCGTCCCCCATGGAACCGCAGTTGATGTTTACAAAAGAACGTTGATCCTTTGTAATGTTGCCGTATCTCAGCCAGCCGCCGATGCTGCTGCTGTTTCCTAAACAGGTAATGCCGTTTGAAGGAATTTTTTGCGCGTAGGTTTTCCAAAAAGTATAAGGATTGACACGTTTGTCGTCGTGTTCTCCCGCTCCTTCAAACGGATCGAATTTCTTTTTTGTATTTTCAGCGTAGGCCAGCCATGCCGGCGAAGCGGAGGTTTTAAAGCCGGCCGTCTGCCGGAAAAATTCTTTTAAATCCGCATGGATAAACGTATCGACATGCATTCCCGGTTTTTGGGGTTCGTATTCGTCAACGTTTACCATGATAATATGAGCGTTCGGGGCAAAATTTTCCTGAACCCAGCCCGTTTCGCTGAAAGTCAAAGAGGCTCCCAAAACCAAGATAACGTCCGCGTTTTGCAAAACGAAATTTCCGGCGCGTTGTCCGGTCAGGCCTTCCGCGCCGACAAAAAGAGCGTGTTCGCGATATAGTAAATCAGGCTGGGACGCGGCGTTGACGACAGGGACGCGCACGTCGTCTAAAAATTTAAGAAAAGCGTCAAAATTTCCGGAATACCGAAGGCCGCTGCCTGCCAAAATAACGGGACGTTCTGCGTCCGACAGCAGTTTTTGCATTTTCTTTATCAGATGTTCTTCTGCTTTGATCGGTTCAGGCTTAGGCAGAACGGGCAGCAGATCTTCTTCTTCAACGATTGTGTTTTGAACGTTTTGCGGAATGTCAAGCCAAACAGGGCCGCGCCGGCCGGTCATTGCAATATCGTAGGCTTTTTGAACTTCGCGTTTGATTTCCAAAGGATCCGTCACCAGTTTGGCGTATTTTGTCATCGTTTTAACGGTATCGACGATATTAAATTCCTGTATTCCTCTGGATCGCAAAGGAATGCCGGCGTCTGGTACGGACGTATTATACCGGCACTGTCCCGAAACGATCAGCATGGGAATACTGTCAACATAGGCCCCCATCACGCCCGTCAGCGTATTCGTTCCGCCCGGTCCCGATGTGACGCACACCAGCGCGGGTTTGTCAGTTGTGTAACGCGCATAGCCTTCGGCAGCCATGGCGCAGGCCTGTTCGTGATGATTAAAAATCGTTTTAATGCGTTTTGATATTCCCAACGCGTTGTTCAAAAACATGGAACCGCCGCCGACGACGCAGAATGCCTGTTCCACGCCGTTGTCCGCCAAAACGTCCATAATGATATCTGCTACTCGTTTTTTCATGCGATTTCTCCGGTTTTCCATGAAATTTCCCGTTCGATCCCGTTTTCAAGCGGCGTAAATTCAAAATGCGGAAATTCGTCAAGAAAACGCTTTGCCGTGCCGGTGTATTCTTTGTTTGTCCCCGTTTTTTCAATTTCAATCGGAAGATTTTTTCCCGTTTTCAATAAAACGGTTTTTGCCAAATCGCTTAAAAGCGGCGATTGGCCGACAATGTTGTAATCGTGAAATTTTGTTTTTTTGTTCAAAACGCAAAGAATCGCTTTGCCCAGATCATCAACGAAAACATAGGAAAAACGGCAGTCTCCGCGCATGGTTACAGCTCTGTTTTCCAGACAGCATTCAATTGCGTGGCGAATAAATCTCCGTGCCGGTTCGAACGGGCCGTAACACCCGAAAATACGTAAATTGACGATGTTTTCGGAATGTCTTGCCATGTCATTTAAAATATATTTCGACAGTCCGTATTCGTCAGCAGGCAAAATCCGGCCGATATCGTTTTCCGAAACGTCGGATATATCATTTTGCTTGCCGTATTCCGCCCCTGAACCGATATAAATGATTTTTTCAAATCGATGTTCGTGGTTTTTAAAGTGTGCGAAAGAACGTAAAGTGCTTTCTAAAATATTTTGATTGTTGTCTAACGGATTGGCCGGCGTCGCAATAGCGCAATGAACCAAAAAGTCGGCCGAATGTTCGCAAAGCCATTTATCAACGCTTTGTTTTTCATAAACGTTCAAAAGTTGTCTGCCCGGCGCGTCAACGTCATATTCCTGCCGTAGGATCGGCAGAATATTACGTCCGATAAATCCTGTTCCGCCTGTCAAAAGGATTTTTTTCATTTTTCTGGCCCTTTAACAAAGTCATGAATGATTTTTGCGGTCTGCCTGACGTCTTCGGGCGTCAGATTTTGCGCGATGCCGACCCAGAACGTATGATTCATGATAAAGTCCGTAACGGGCAGAGATTTATAATCGTCTTCTGTCAAATCGGCGCCTTTTTTCAAATGTCCGCCGCCGATGCGTAAAACCGCGTCCGAAGTCGTTATCATCGGTTGGCGCAGCAGATTTCCCGCGAACAACTGGCGTGTGCCGACGCCATGCGTTTCCAGATACTCGACCAGCTGCTGTTTGGTAAACGGCGCGTCTTCTTTCACCGAAATCAAAAATCCAAACCAGGAAGGTTCGCATTTTTCATGATGCGAAGGCAAAAGCAGATATTCCCGCAAATCCGCCAGTTCTTTTAAAAGTATTTCCGCATTTTCGCGGCGGATCTTTAAAAAATCGTCCAGCCTGTCCAGCTGCGCTACGCCGCAGGCCGCTTGCCAGTCTGTAATTTTCAAATTATATCCGATATGAGAATAGGTATACTTATGATCATATCCTTCGGGCAAATTGCCTGATTTCATCTTAAAACGGGCATGACAGGTGTCATCATGCCCCGGCGCGCACCAGCAGTCGCGCCCCCAGTCGCGTATGGACAAAATAATGCGGTATAGTTTCGAATCGTTAGTAATTACCGCACCGCCTTCGCCCATCGTCAGATGGTGCGCCGGATAAAAGCTGAATGTTCCGATGTGTCCGATCGTTCCGGCGTATTTGCCGTCCCATTTCGCGCCCAAAGCGTCGCAGGAATCTTCAATCAGCCATAAATCATGTTTTTGGCAGATTTCGGCAATCCGATCCATGTCATACATGTTACCCAGCGTATGCGCCAGAAAAATGCAGCGGGTTTTCGGCGAAAGGGCTTTTTCAATTTTATTGACGTCAATGTTGTATGTCCCGGTTTCGGAATCGACAAAGACGGGAACCAGTCCGTTTTGAATAATCGGATTGACCGTTGTCGGAAAACCGGAAGCGACAGCGATGACTTCGTCGCCTTTCTTTAATCGTTTATCCCCCAATTTCGGAGAAGTTAATGCCGTTAAAGCCAATAAATTCGCGCTGGAACCGCTGTTGGTCGTCAAAGCATGTTTTACATTCAGTTTTTGAGCAAATTTCTGTTCAAATTCCGTGTTGAACCGTCCCGTCGTCAGCCACATGTCCAGGCTGGCTTCGATCATGTTGCACAGTTCTTCTTGCCCCAGTTTTTTACCCGAAGCCGGAATATAACCGGGGCGTTTTTTATCGGGGCGGACCTGCCGGTAGTATTCTTTGGACAGTTCTAAAATTTTTGATTTGATTAATTCCGGAGTCATAAAAAAGCCTCTTAAAACTTATGACGCAGCGAGCGTAAAGTGATGAGTGAAGCAACTGTT
>JAJXEL010000081.1:6672-9341 GCA_021639925.1 Alphaproteobacteria bacterium
ATCCTGCGCGTCGGTCAGTTTATCGGCATACGGGCTGTCGGGAAAAACGGCTTTGACAACATTAATGTCTCGCATTTCAAAAAACAAAGAAAGCAAGGCCGGTTTTTCCGTTTCGCTTCTGCGGGCAATAATGTCCGCATCAAAGTAGCTTTCCTGCTGATCATTTCGTCTGTACGATCCGACAATTTTATTACAAAAGCCGATTTTGTTTCCCTGAATCAGCAAACTGAGCCACAGCCATATATCCGCGCGGATCGTCAGGCTGTTATCCATTTTGATCTGCCGCAGTTTTTCCGTTTTTACAAACGCCCCCGGACAGGGCAGGATATTGCTGCCTTGGGCAAATATTTTTAACAGATTAATTTCATCGGTATTGATCGAAAAGTTTTTGACTGAATGAAACCAGTCTCCGCCCAGTTTTTTACCTTTGGCGTTTATGTATTCGAGATTGCCGAAAATTAATCCTTTTTCAGGATTGTTTTGCGCATATTCGGCCAGATGTTTCAGACAATCCGGCAGCATTACGTCGTCTGCGCAAAATCCTTTATAAAATTTTCCTTTAAAGGAAGGTAAACAGTAACGAAGATTATATGAAGCTCCCGCGCCTAAATTTTTTGGCGCGTCAATATGAATAATTCTCGGGTCATTATAAGAACGGGCAATGTCGCGCGATCCGTCTGTCGACGCGTGATTAAACAAAATCAATTCAAAGTTTTTGTAACTTTGATTTAAAATGCTTTCAATACACTTAGATAAAAATCGTTTATCATTGTAGTAATTTACCGCTACCGTAATCAAAAAAGAGTTTTCATTCATGATTCCGCCCTTTCTTGATAATCGTTTATTTGGAGCAGCGTAAAATCTGTCATTTCTTCGCCGGCATAAAAACGACGGTACCATTCAACGGTTTTCCGGACGGCCGTATCGGCGCTCCAAACCGGCCGCCAATCCAATTCTTTTTCCGCTTTCGTTATATCCAGCATTAACAATCCGGCTTCATGCAAATCATCTTTTTTATGAACGACGACTTCGCCTGCGCCATAGTTTTCAACAATTTTCCGCGCTACTTCCGCCACCGTTAAAACGCTGTCTTTTCGGGGGCCGAAATTATAGCCTTGCGCGTATTTTGTTTCGTCTTCATACAGTTTTCGCGCTAACGTCATATAACCCGATAACGGTTCCAAAACATGCTGCCACGGCCGGACGGCCGCCGGGCTGCGGATTTCGATTTTTTCATTTTTGTTAATTGCCCGGATACAATCGGGGACAAGCCGGTCAACCGCCCAATCTCCGCCGCCGATCACGTTCCCGGCCCGCGCCGTGGCCATAAAATATCCCGCCTGCAAAAAAGAACGGCGGTAAGAAGCGGACATGATTTCCACGCATCCTTTTGAAGAAGAATACGGGTCATAACCGCCCATCGGATCGCTTTCTTCAAAATTTTTACCCGTTTCCTTGTTTTCATAGCATTTATCTGTCGTCACGTTGACGAATGATTTGACGCTGCCGCATTTACGCGCGGCTTCCAATACATTCAAAGACCCGATCACGTTCGTTTCATATGTCAGGACCGGTTCGGCGTAAGACAAACGCACCAAAGGCTGCGCCGCCAGATGAAAAACGATTTCCGGTTTGAAATCGTCAAAAGCCGGCTGCAATGCCGCGCGGTCCAGAATTGATCCGATGACTGATTTTTGTATTTTTCCGGCAACATTTATTGTTTCAAACAAAGACGGTGTCGTGTTCGGCGCCAGCGCATAACCGCAGACTTTCGCCCCCAGGCGCGACAGCCACAAGCTCAGCCAGCCGCCTTTAAAACCTGTATGTCCCGTAATTAAAACGCGCTTATCGCGGTAAAAATCAAACATTACGCTGTTTTTTCCCACTTTGCCCAAGGAGCTCTGCCGCTCGTCCACAAATCATTTAATTGAATCTTGTCGCGCAGCATATCCATCGGCTGCCAGAAACCATGATGTTTATAAGCGTTCAGTTGTCCGTCATGCGCCAGATTTTCCAAAGGCGCGCGTTCAAAAATGCTGGAAGTATCGTTTTCGATATAATCAAAAACTTCCGGCTGGCAGACAAAAAATCCTCCGTTGATCCAGCTTTCTTCACCTTTCGGTTTTTCCATAAACGATGTGATGACGTTATCTTCTTTTATAACCAGAGAACCGAAACGTCCCGCCAGCTGTACCGCCGTCATTGTGCAAAGCTTGCCGGATTCTTTGTGACATTTGATTAATGCGTTGATATCTATATCGGAAACGCCGTCGCCGTATGTCAGCATAAACGGTTCGCCGCCGACATATTCCCGCGCCCGTTTGATACGGCCGCCGGTCATCGTGTCCTGCCCGGTATACAGCATCGTTACGCGCCACGGTTCGTTGCGTGTCCGGTGAATTTCA
This sequence comes from Alphaproteobacteria bacterium, assembly GCA_021639925.1. GTDB lineage: Bacteria > Pseudomonadota > Alphaproteobacteria > CAAGCB01 > CAG-977 > UBA11549. The sequence goes on from JAJXEL010000081.1 coordinate 9,078, forward strand.
ACACTGTTTTGGGTTAAATCAACCGTAATGTCGGAATACTGCTGGTAATAATTGACGAAATATTCCTTGATAAAGTGCGATTTGTATCCGGTCAGCACAATAAAATCATTAAACCCGTAATAGGAATAGATTTTCATGATATGCCATAAAATCGGATATCCGCCGATTTCTACCATCGGTTTGGGTTTTAAAACCGTTTCTTCCCCCAGGCGCGTTCCCAAACCGCCGGCTAAAATTAAAACTTTCATAAAAAATCTCCTAAAT
>JAJXEL010000226.1:0-1046 GCA_021639925.1 Alphaproteobacteria bacterium
TGTTATCAGAAAGATATAACAGATTTTCCAAAATTTTGATATAAAATACAGCTGTCAGAGAAATAAAAACCGATTACTTTTAATTCATTAAAGGAAAAACGCATGCAAAAATTTTTAATTTTATTATTACTGATGACGGGAGGGTGTTCAGACATGTTTATTCAAGAAATTTCTCCGTCAAAAATACAACAAAATGATTTGATTTTAGACGTCCGTACCGACAGTGAACACGACGAAACTGCTTTGGTTCAGGACCACTGGCAGGTTCCTTTGGAAGAATTGGACGCGCAAGCTTTTATCCGCGAACATAATCTGGACGGATCAAAACCGTTATATCTGCTTTGCCGTTCCGGCAGACGGGCAAAAGAAGCCGCCAAAAAATTTAAAAAAGCCGACTTTGATAATGTCATCGTTATCCGCGGCGGCTTAATCGAAGCCGAAAAAGCCGGACTGAAATTGAAAAAAAGCCCTTAACCGAGGCCGTTTTGTTTTTTGTCAATTTTTTCGAAATTTTCGACTATTTCTTGACAGTGCGCTCAATTCCGTGTTATAAAAAGAAATCATATATAAGAGGTTTCCCATGGATAAAACGGCATTAAACGAACAAGCGCAGAAAAAAAGAAAAATTTCCGCTAAAGAAGCGCAAGAGATCAGAGTGTCCAAACAAATCGCCTCTGTTTTAAAACATGAATGGGAAGAATTGGCGAAAAAACAGGAACAGCGCGGCGTAAAGATCAGCGCGGGCAGAAAAATCAGTTCAATTACCCTGACAAAGAACCGCCGCGGAAAAATATCCGTACAGGTTAATATGCAAAACGGCGCGCGCGTGTTGGATAACGCCCGGGAAAAGAATATCGTGAAGTTTAAAGAAAAAGCGCAGAAAGTATATTTCCGCGCCAAAGTAGAGGAATTGTTAAAGAAGATCAAAGAATACGGTTATGCCGCCGTAGAAGGCGAGATTCCCGCCGAATTAAAAGAAGCCGTGTTAAAAAGCATGGAAAAAGCGAACATTTCAACCTCTTACAAAGGCGAAAAAGCTGAAGCCG
>JAJXEL010000226.1:1056-1788 GCA_021639925.1 Alphaproteobacteria bacterium
GAAAAATGCTTTGCATAATTCAAATTCAGACGCGACGGTTGCCGGCCAGCTTGCCGCTTTATGGATTTCACCTGATCTTAACAATGCAAAGTTTCATGAAAAGTACAATATGACAGAGTCAGCCCCACCCAAACAGCGCCGGGACAACTCATCTTCTTCTGAAACAGATATTATATTAACATTGCCGGACGGCTCGAAACTTCCGATTCATCTTGTCGGCGACAACATTGAAACCAACAAACTCAAAGCCCTTGCATCAGCTAACGCATTGTGGAGACAGGAAAATAATTTCCCCCCTGAAGCCGGCGATGAAGCGTTATTGACCGGATTGAAAAAGCTGGGAATTGTATCTTTAGATACTTTACAGAAAAATTCCAATCGCATGAATAACTTAAAGGATAAGCTTATTCCTGAAAAATATCAGCCGGATCTAAAAGAAAATAAGAAAATAGATTTACAAAGACAGGCTCAATATAAAGAAATTACAGGAAAAGGCCAATCCCGCGATTCTAGAATCAGCGCGCCAAAAGTGATGATCCCTTTGAACTTATCAGTCGGGCGTAAGATAGCAGACATTACCAATGACTATCGCGACCATAAAAAAGAAACGTCAAAGGAAGATAAAAACCGGAAAGCTCTTCTGACTCTTTACTGCAAAATAAACAATAAAGACGAAATTACGTCTGAAGCTTTAAAATTCTCGCAGGATATGACAGAAAAAGGAATATCAGG
>JAJXEL010000082.1 GCA_021639925.1 Alphaproteobacteria bacterium
CACAAACGGCAGGGAGAATAAAAGATAAAATATCCGTTTCATATCCGCCTGCCTTTATTTGTTGATGCAGCAGCAACCGTCAGAGGACAGTGTCATGCGCGACGGACAGGAATTAACCGTGTTGGTCTGCGCGGGTTCCTGCTGATCAGCGACGCATGCGCCGTCTGCCTTGCTGTATCCCGTATTGCAGGTAAAATAAGATGATCCGTCGCATGTTGCATTGGACGGGCAGTCTATGCATTGGCCGCCGGACAGATAAGTCCTGCTGTCGCAAGAGGTACAGTTATTTTCTTTTGCGCCGGAACAGGTCTTGCATGATGAATGGCAGTATGCGCATTGAGAACCATTTATAAACATACCACTGGAACAACCTACTATATTTTGACCGTCGCATATCGCGTTTGAAGGACAAGCTTCGCAAATTTTTCCTTTTACATACATACGATCGGAAGAGCAAAGCTGACAAGCCGTTTCGTTTGCTAACAAGCAGTTTTTATCCATACAATATACAAAACCGATATATTCGTTATTGAATTTAAAACCAGCCTTTTCGCAAATATTGACAGGATCGGCACTATCTGTACAGATATTGCTGAGGATAAGACCTGTCGGTCCTTGACATATACGAGCTTCTCCGTTTGATGGAAGTAACCATAAAGCGGTTATAAAAAATAAGAGTTGAATTTTCATTTGAACAATCCTTTAGTTTTGTTGGTTAGACAAAACCCGCCGGTAAAGGCGGGCGGATGTTCGAAAACCGTATATTAGCAAACGGCTCGGCCTATTAGGCAGATAGCCGTATTCAGCCGACATCCGCCACACAGGACAGAAATCGGTATAATTATTTAAAGTCGCCATATGCATTGCGACTGCTAATAAAAGGGTTTTCGAAGCCCTGAACGGCCGATTTAGGCCGTCTGAAATAAATTATATCAAAAACAACATGTTAATGCCACTTCAATCTGAGGCCGGACAGCGACGGATTTTATGACGTCGATTGCAAAAACGGCGGTATCTGCTTTATAATATCCGTATGCATGACATTTGGAATCCCTGGCACGGCTGTATAAAAAAAAGCGAAGGCTGTCAAAATTGTTATATGTATTTTTTAGACCGTCAGCGCGGAAAAAACGGTTCTGAAATTTATAAGGTCGCCAACAATTTTGATTATCCTTTGCAAAAAGATAAAAACGGACGTTACAAAACAGCGCCCGGAGAAACAATCCGCGTCTGCATGACCTCTGATTTCTTTTTACAAGAAGCGGATCCCTGGCGCAGCGAAGCATGGCGTATTATCCGCCGGCGCCCCGATGTTGTTTTTATGTTATTAACCAAACGCCCCGAACGGGTCAAAGATTGTCTGCCTGAAAACTGGGGTGACGGCTGGGAAAATGTTTTTTTCAACGTCAGCTGTGAAAATCAGGCGCGCGCGGATGAACGGATCGAGCTTATGCTGTCCCTGCCCTTTAAACACAAAGGTATCGTTGCAGCTCCTTTTATCGGCCCGGTCAGTTTGAAAAAATACCTGCCGGCCGGGCAAATCGAGCAAGTCGTTGCCGGCGGCGAAAACTATGACGGCGCCCGTCCGCTGCATTACGAATGGGTCAAAGCACTGTACGATGAATGCGTCCGTTTTAATATCCGGTTTTGCTTTATGGAAACAGGCACAAACTTTGTTAAAGACGGCAAAACATATCATCTGCCGTCCAAAACGCTGCAAAGCGTTCAGGCGTTTAAATCCGGTCTGCAGCATTACGGAAAACTGATTGATTTTAAATTAGAAAAAACAGACCAGTTGTCTTTGTTCCATACGGCGCCTTATGAAAAAAGATTTAAACCGTTCTGCGCGCAATGCGGCGGACAAATGATCTGCAACGGTTGTTCTTTTTGCAAAAAATGCCCGAATGAATAAAAATGATCTTTTTTTAACGGCCGTATTTCCGGATCAAAGAAGTTTTCTATTTTTTTATTGTTCTGACAGATGTTGTTTGATAGCATTATCGTTGAATGCAAAATGCATTCAGGGCGTCAGAAACCCTGGTACATATAGCCGCTTTGCGTATGGCGGCTAAAAAATTATATGCCGAATCTGTCCTAAACGGGCGGATTTCGGTGAATAAGGCGTACGCTAAATAAGCCGAGCCGTCTTTATATGTACACGGTTTCTGAAAATCCGCCCACCTTTTGAAAAGGTGGGTTTTGTTTCATTTAGTAAAAAGGATCTTCAGAAATGAAAAAAATAATTCTTATCGTACTTTTTGCGCTTTTATATTCTCTATCAGCGACAGCAGGAAGTACTTACGCGTATTATTCTTATCCGGTTTCGGCCGATAAAAGCGCTTATAAAAAAATTTCAACGGCAGAAATCACATCTGACATGAAAATGGTACAAAGCGAATCTTCAAAATGGGGCGACGTTTACAAAACCTATGTACACAGTAAATGCGCAAAGTATCAATATGATACAACCATTGGATATAATGATTCTTTTTTATGCACAGAATGCGAAAACGGATATCAAATTACCTATTCGGAACAAACCTGTATACCAAATTGTTCCGAAGGATGCCTGAACTGCCTTGCGCCCGATACCTGTTCTGCCTGCATGCCGGAATATGTCTTTTCAAATGGAAAATGCGTTAAAAGCACAATTCAGGACAACTGCCCGGCAGAATTAACCCTGTCCGCAGATCAATGCTGCTGTGAAAAGAAATAAAGGAGAAAAGAATGAAAAAATATTTACTTGTTATTTTTATCGTTTTTTTGCCTTTTTCAGCAATCGCAGAAGTTGAAAAAACAGAAGATTTTATGATCGCCAAAGCCGTTAAACTGGGACGGGGAAATGCTTATCTCATCTCGGTCCCGATGGAAAACAGCGCATTGAAATCAGGCTAAGACTACCATGAAAAATGCAAAATCTGCGATAGAACGACGGGGCTTTGTTCCGCCTGCGATACCGGATATTATCTGCAAAACAATACCTGTATCAGTTGTCCGGAAAATGCAAAATGTGAAAACGGACAGACCTATGTCTGTGAAGATACTTTTTATAAAAAGGACGACGAATGTATCAATATTTGTTCAAACGTCAAATGTATTGATGGAATTTCTCCTGCTGTTTTTGCAGACAGATGTTGTTGCAACCCCAGTAATTGTCCTGCCCTTTGCCAATCCTGTTCCAACGGGAAATGTACGAAATGCAACGCCGGATATTTACTATCCGATTCTGCATGCACGATATGCCCATCAAACGCGATCTGCGACGGAAGCGGCAGCTATGTCTGCAAAGCAGGCACATACAGAAAGCAAGGCCGTTTATGCACCTTGTGTCCGGATAATGCCGCCCCCTGCGACGGAAACTCCAGTTCTTTCAGCTGCAAGGACGGATATTATCGTAACGGTGAATCATGCGCCGCCTGCATGCAACAATGCGCGACATGTTCCAGCGCATCATCATGCACAACATGCAAGAACGGATATTATAAAAGCAACAACAATTGTTATAGATGCACGTCTTCCCAATCTGGCGGCGTAACAAATTATTCCGAACTCTGTTTTAAAACAAGTTCTGGCACATTTGCGCGCGGATACATTGCCCTGGGCTGTTCTCAGGCTGGAAAAGAAGCTTCAATCCATACCGGCGTGGCAATATTCAGTTCTTGTATCTGCAATGCAGACGGCAACTCTGCAAAATGCACATACGCAAATGAAAATAAAACAATTACTGTTTCAAACGCTTATTAAATAGATAAAGAGCCGCAAGACCCGGCTCTTTATTTTTTCAGGATATAACCCGTTTTTCCACCTGCCGCGCGTTGGCGAATTTAACCAGCAAAGCCTCTGTTTTATCCAGCAATGCCGGCAGTTCCCCTGCCCCGTCAAAAGCATAAATCACATACAGCAGCTTTTTGTCCTGTCCCGGATTAATCATTGTTCTGCGGCTGTCGCTGGTCGGGTTGCCGAACACGCCTTCGTCATCGTACAAAGCCGGCAGATGTTCGATATTTAAAACGTCCTTGCCGATTCCCTTATATTTTTCGCCGTCGGGCGTTCTTTTCCAAACGATTTGCCCTTTAACGGCCGCCAGATCGTACGATCCCAAAGAATACCCCGATTCCACCGAAATCATGTTATTAATGTCAACCGCGTTATTCACTCTGTATAACCCGTTTTTTTTAGCGATTCGGCGCAGCATCGCTTCGGCGGAATTGCGGTATTTTGACGGATCCTTTCCCAGCGTCTTATAGGCTTCGCGCGTTGCGGCAATATGCGGATTCTGCGCGACAAAAGACAAATCGGGATACGCGGATTCCAGCGTTTTAACCAGCCCGTCAAATTCCGCCAGCTGTCCTTCGCCGCTTTGCGCCACATCGGCCGTACAGGACAAAACGCCCAGCGTCGCGCGGGGCAGCGCCGCCTTTAAAAAATCGTCAATTAAAATCATTGGCACGTCCTTTCAAACGCCTGCGGTTTCTTATAGACTCAAAAAATTCGTTATTTTGCAAGCCTTTTTTTTCATACTTTTTCACATAATGCTGTTGACTTCGATACGAACGTCTTTAGACTATTTGTCAAACGAAGACAAATCGTTGATCATTTATTTCGAATTTTTACTTACGTAGGAGTCACCATGGCTGAAACAAAAAAGAAATGCTGCAAAAAGTCTGCCGCCAAAACCTGTGAAACAAAAAAAACCTGTTCCACAAAGGCGGAATGCTGCTGCAAGCATTACGAAGAACTGATTAAGGAAATCAAAAGCTATAAATCCGATCTGGATAAAAAAGATTTTCTGCTGACCTGGGAACAAAGCGAAGACGAATTAAAACGCGTTCTGGCCGTCGCTGAAATTTTAAAGCTGTTCCGCGATAAAAACATTTCTTCAAAAGTTTTTGAAACGGGTCTGGGAATTTCCATTTTCCGCGACAATTCGACGCGCACGCGTTTTTCGTTTACCTCGGCCTGCAACCTTTTGGGTTTGGGCATGCAGGATCTGGACGAAACAAAATCGCAGATCGCTCACGGCGAAACGGTTCAGGAAACAGCCAATATGATTTCTTTTTGCGCCGAAGTCATCGGTATCCGCGACGACATGTATCTGGGCGCAGGCCACACCTATCAGGTCGAAGTCGCCGAAGCGCTGGATATGGGCTATAAAGAAGGCGTTCTGCCCAACCGTCCGGCCATGATCAACCTGCAGTGCGATATTGACCACCCGACGCAGTCCATGGCCGACCTGGCTTGGCTGAAGGAACATTTCGGCGGTCTGGAAAACCTGAAGGGTAAAAAGCTGGCCATGACATGGGCTTATTCCCCGTCTTACGGCAAACCGCTGTCCGTTCCGCAGGGCATTATCGGTTTGATGACACGTTTCGGCATGGACGTTTCTCTGGCTTATCCGGAAGGCTACAACCTGATTCCGGAAGTCGAACAGGTCGCCGCCAAACAGGCCAAAGCCAACGGCACGAAGTTCGAAATCGTCCATTCCATGGAAGAAGCCTTCAAAGACGCCGATATCGTTTATCCGAAATCTTGGGCGCCGTACGCCGTTATGGGCCGTCGTACCGAGCTTTTGAAAGCCAGAGATATGGACGGCTTGAAAGCTTTGGAAAAAGAATGTCTGGCCAATAACGCCAAATTCAAAAACTGGGAATGCACCGAAGAAAAAATGAAGCTGACAAAAGGCGGAAAAGCGTTGTACATGCACTGCCTGCCTGCTGACATTACGGGCGTTTCCTGCAAAGAAGGCGAAGTCGCCGCTTCCGTATTTGACCGTTACCGTCTGGATACGTATCACGAAGCCGGCTGGAAACCCTACATCATTGCGTCCATGATTATGAACCGCCGCTTTAAAGACGTGGCCGCCGTTCTGGAAGCGATGAAAGAACGCGCGACGCCCCGCATCAATTTCTGATTTTTTAAGGCCGAAGCCTTCGGTTCAGCCGGAGGCTCCCCCTTTTTTCTTTTTTAGAATCTAACGAAAGGATCAAAATCCAATGGATACAAAAATTATTCAGGCCGCTGAAAAATATCGCGACGACATGACAAAATTCTTGCGCGATATGGTTGCCATTCCGTCTGAATCCTGCCAGGAAAAAGACGTTATCCTGCGCATCAAACAGGAAATGGAAAAAGTCGGCTTTGACGAAGTCCGTATCGACAAGATGGGCAATATTCTGGGCCGTATCGGACACGGCAAGCACGTCATCGCCATGGACGCGCATATTGACACGGTCGGCATTGCGGATCCGAAGCTGTGGGCCTGCGATCCCTACAAAGGCAAGCTGGAAAACGGCGTCATTTACGGCCGCGGCGCTTCCGACCAGGAAGGCGGCATGGCTTCGATGGTTTACGCCGGCAAAATTATCAAAGATCTGGGACTGGAAGACGATTATACCCTGTGGGTAACCGGCACGGTTCAGGAAGAAGACTGCGACGGTTTGTGCTGGGACGTGATCATGAAGGAAAAAGTGCTGGATCCCGCGCCCGAAATCGTTGTCATTACGGAACCCACGAACCTGAACATTTACCGCGGTCACCGCGGCCGTATGGAAATCTGCGTGCGCACGCACGGTGTTTCCTGCCACGGTTCCGCGCCGGAACGCGGCAAAAACGCCGTTTACATGATGGCCAAAATCGCCAATGAAATCGAAAAATTAAACGACCGTCTGCATGTTGACCCGTTCCTGGGCAAAGGCACGGTTACGATTTCTTATATCGACTGCAAAACGCCGTCTTTGTGCGCCGTTCCCGATGAAGCTTACATTCATCTGGACCGCCGTCTGACAGCGGGCGAAACCGAAGAAATCGCCGTCAACGAAGTCAAAGACGCCGTTAAACGCGCCGGTTTTGAAGTCGGCAAAGACGCAGACGTTGAAGTTTTGACGTACACGACGCCGTCCTATACGGGGTATGTGCCGAACTTTAAAAAGTACTATCCGACATGGGTGCTGGAAGAAGATCACCCGGGCTGTGTCGCCGCGGTAGAAGCGTACAAAGATACGGTCGGCCCGACGCCGAAAGTAGACAAATGGACGTTTTCGACGAACGGCATTGCGACGATGGGGCTGCACAAGATTCCGACGATCGGTTTTGGTCCGGCCAACGAAATCTATGCCCACACGGTTGAAGACCAGTGCCCTGTTGATCATTTGGTCAAGGCTGCTGCTTTCTATGCTGCCTTCCCTGCCAAATATCTGGCCGCGATCAAGAAATAAGTTCTCCTTGGAACGGAAAAGGTCCCCTTTGCGAAAAGGGGATCTTTTTTTTATAAAAATCCGTTTTTTCTTTTTCATATTTTCATAAAATGCTACACTTTTCGCAGTTTTTTTATATGGGAACAACCGTTATGTCCGCCGTGTTTTTTTTAATTATTCTGATCCCCGTTTATCTTGTTTTTCTTTACAACCGTTTTGTCCGTATGCAAAACCGGTGCGAAGAAGGCTGGAGCGGTATTTCCGTCCAGCTGAAACGCCGGTATGATTTGATCCCGAATTTGATCGAATGTGTCAAAGGATACGTCAAACACGAACAAACGACTTTGGAACACATTGTTGAAAAACGCGACGCGGCGATCAATGCCGCTTCGCCTGCGCAAAAGGCCGCCGCCGAAAACGATCTGACGCAAAGCTTGAAATCCTTGTTTGCTTTAAGCGAAGGATATCCCGATTTAAAAGCCAGCGGTAATTTTATTGAGCTGCAAAATTCCCTGAATACGGTTGAAGACGATCTGCAAAACGCCCGCCGTTATTACAATGCGACCGTGCGCGATTACAATACGGCGGTGGATTCTTTTCCGTCAAATTTAATTGCGAAGCAGTTCGGCTTTGCCAAAAAAGAATTTTTCGATATTGACGACGCAGCCAAAGAAAATGTCAAGGTCGCTTTTTAAATGAAAAAAATTTTATTTTTCCTGCTTTTCTTTTTTTCCGGACCAGCTTTCGCCGCAGAAGAAATTTTAAATTATGACGCCGTGATTCAGGTGCAGACAGACGCGTCCGTCATTGTTCGCGAACGCATTACGGTTACCCGTGAAGGTGTCAACATAAAACGCGGCATTTACCGCAGCCTGCCCAGAACAAAAGGCGTCGAATACGACGTTCTGTCCGTTCGCCGCGACGATCGGCCGGAAGCTTACTTTACCGAAAGCACGGGCCGGGATTTCATAATTAATACGGGAACGGACCGGCTGCTGCCCCGTAACGGCGTCTATACGTTTGAAATAACATACCGGGCGTCAAACGTTATTTTAGGTTTTGACGATTACGACGAACTTTACTGGAATGTCACCGGCGACAAATGGGCTTTTCCGATACGTTCCGCGACAGCCCGCGTCATTTTGCCGGATAATGCGCCCGCGCGTCAATATTCCGCCTATACCGGAAAGCACGGATCAAAAGAAAAGGGCATTTTTTCAAACGGCCTTTTTTCGGCGGGAAAGCCGCTGAACCCCGGCGAAGGGCTGACTGTCGCCGTCGGATTTGACAAAGGAATTGTCAATATTCCCGTCCTGCCCTTTTATGACAAGGTCCCGTTGTCGCAGGCGTTTCGTTTTTCTTCGATTATTTTTCTGGCTTATTTGTTCGGCACATGGTTTTTGTTCGGACGGGATCCGGAAAAAGAAACCGTTATGCCCCGCTTTAACGGTTTGCCCGATTTAACACCGGCGCAGGCGGGCTGGGTTTATTCCTACGGCAAAGACAAAGACGGCTGTTTTTCCGCCGCTTTGTTGCAAGGATGTATTTCAGGCTTTTTAAATATGAAAGAAAAGAGTTCCTTCCATATTTCCCGTTTACGGGACGGCAAAAACGGCGAAGAAAAATTTTTTGAACATAATCTGTCTTTTCCCCTGACGATTTCCAAAACATATACTCCAAAAATGGAAGCGTTTTTAACGGCTTTTCAGGAATTCCTGAAAAATAAAACGCGTCAAACCGGATTTTTACAATCGGCGCTTTGCTGCTGCTGATGGGATTGACGGCTTATCAGTGTTATCTGGCCGGCGCTTTGCCTTTGGCGGGCATTATGGCCTTTTACCTGATTTTTTTGATTCCGGCGGGCAGAGAAATTACAAAAATGATCGCCACGGGTGTTTTTCGTTTTTCTCCTTTTTTCATTTTATTCTTTATCTGTCTGCATTTTTCTTTGTTCAATTTGTCAATGGCGGCGTCTTCTCCCGAAATTTTACAGATTTGCCTTTTTTATGCCGCGGGCTGCCTGGCGGTTTTAATTTACAGCCACCTGATTATCCGCCCGACACGGGAAGGAATGAGCGTCATTGCCCACGTTGACGGCATTAAGA
>JAJXEL010000001.1:0-29925 GCA_021639925.1 Alphaproteobacteria bacterium
CCGTAACGGATTATTTTGACGGTTATCTGGCCAGAAAGTTCAAAAGCACTTCCAGCCTGGGGCGGATTTTTGATCCGATCGCCGATAAACTGCTGGTCGCCGCGACGCTGTTGATGATGGCGGCTTATGATCGGCTGGGATATACGGGATTGTGGCCGGCCGTCGTTATTCTGTGCCGCGAAGTCCTGGTTTCGGGGCTGCGCGAGTTTTTGGCCGAAATCCGGATCGGGCTGCCTGTTACCCGGCTGGCGAAGTGGAAAACGGGTATTCAGATGGTGGCGATTCCCATGCTGATGGTGGCCGATTTTTCCCCGTGGTTTTGCTATTTCGGCGAAGCGGGCGAAGTGTTGATCTGGATCGCCGCTTTGTTGACGGTTATTACCGGTTACGATTATCTGCGCGCGGGATTGAAACATCTGGATTAAAAGATTTGTTTAAAAAATTAAAAGCCCGCTTTTCAAAAGCGGGCTTTTTATGTTAATACAAAAACGGCTTTGTTATTTGGAGGCTTTTTATGAAAAATATTATTCTTACCGGCGTTAAACCGACGGGGACGCCGCATCTGGGAAATTATTTCGGCGCGATCAAGCCGGCGATTGAACTGATGAAGGATCCCGATACCCAGAGTTTTTATTTTATTGCGGATTATCATGCGTTAACGACGCTACAGTCCGCCGCGGATATGCGGAAATATTTTTATGAAATCGCCTGCACCTGGCTGGCCGCCGGCCTGGATCCCGACAAAGCCGTTTTTTACAGACAGTCCGATATTCCCGAAGTGTTTGAATTAACGACGATTATTTCCAACGTTACCCCCAAAGGGCTGATGAACCGCGCCCATGCGTACAAGGCTTGCGTTGAAAAAAATGAAGCCGCCGGCGCCGACCGTGACGCCGATATTAACATGGGGCTGTATAACTATCCGATTTTGATGGCGGCGGACATTATGCTGTTTAACACAAAATATGTTCCTGTCGGTCAGGATCAAAAACAGCATGTTGAAATCGCCCGCGATATCGCGCAGTATTTTAATAAAAAATACGGCAAATCTTTGGTGGTGCCGTGTGAAAAAATCAGCGAACAGGTCGCGACGCTGACCGGTCTTGACGGGCGCAAAATGTCGAAAAGCTATAATAACGTCATTCCGTTGTTTTGCACGGAAAAACAGCTGCATAAATGCGTTATGTCGATTAAGACGGACTGTTCCGCGCCGAACGATCCGAAGGATACGAACAGCATTTTGTTTACGCTGTATAAATTGTTCGCGTCGCCGGAACAGATTGCCGCTTACGAACAGGCTTTTCATGACGGTATTCTGTGGTCGGAAGCCAAAAAACAGCTGTTTGAAGTAATGAACGCTTATCTGTCGCCGATGCGTGAAAAATACGATTATTACATGGCGCATCACGATGAAGTTGATGAAATATTGGCGCAGGGGGCGGAAAAAGCGCGCGTCATTGCCAAAGAAACGATTGAACGGGTCAGAAAGGCGATCGGCGCCAGACGTTAAAATAAAAAACTCCGCCGCGGCGGAGTTTTTTTACCGGCACCATTCGGATTCTAAAAGCTTTTTCTGTATTTCTTCGTCTTTTGCGCTGTTGATTGAAAAGGAAAAGCCGTTTTTATTTTCCGGATCGTCCGCCGGAATGAAAGCGTCCAGTTCGTTTCGGGGGATACGGCAGATTTTCCCGTATCCTTTTTTAACGCCCCGGCGTTCCAGCAAATTGGCCAGTTTTACCTGACAGACACCGTCTTTAAAAGACGCTTGGATTCCTTTGCGAACAATAACGTTTCCGAATGTTTCGCTTTTTTTTCATTTGTTTCCTTTTTCAGCCGGCGGCCGGTTTTCGCTTTAACAGCCGGCTTTTTATTTCTTTCAGATTAACGCCGCCCGAAACCAGAACGAATACGGCAAAAATAATACCGCCGGCGGTAATCAGAGCCGTCAGCAGCCCGAATTTTAACATCTGCCCGCCGTGAATCCAATCCGGGAAATAAACGTCCGTTTCTTTTTTCAGAACGGCGACGGCCGCAGTCATGATAAGTGTTGAAAATAAGATAGAAACGGCGCGTTTTTTAAAAGTTTTATCCGTTTTGTGCAGTTTTTGCCTTTTGATGCGCAGGATATACTGCATAATGTTGACCCAGGCGACGATTCCGGTGGCCAAAGCAATGCCGACATATCCGAAAAACGGCAGGAAAACGGCGCACAGCCCGATATATAATCCCAACGCCCAGGCGGCGATGCGCACCGGCGTGACGGTATCCCCGCGCGCATAAAAAACCGGGGCCAGCGTTTTTGACAGGATATAGGCCGGCAGTCCGGAAGCGTAAGCGCATAAAGCGGCGGCCGTTTTAACGGTGGCCGTCGGGTCAAACGCGCCGCGTTCAAACAAGACGGCGATGATCGGGCCGCTTAACACCATTAAACCCGCCATGGACGGGACAGAGGCCAGCAAAGCGAATTCCAGCGCGCGGTTTAAACTGTTCTGCGCCTGTTCGTTTTCTCCGGCTTTCAGCTGGCGTGTCAAAATCGGCAGCAGCGCCGTGCCGATCGCCGCGCCGATAATGCCGACCGGCAGCTGGTAAAGACGGTTGGCGTAATACAGCCAGGAAACGGCTCCCGTTGCCAGAAAGGAAACGAATAAAGTGTCTAAGAACAAATTAATCTGATAAATGCCGGATCCGAATACGCCGGGCAAAATCCGTTTCATCAACAGCTTCAGTTCCGCGGATCTGTTTTTTATGACACGTCCGGCGCTCTGCAGCCCCAAAGGCAGTCCCGCGCGGCGCGTATGCCAGATCAGCCATAACAGCTGAAAAACCCCCGCCGTCGTCACGCCCGCGGACAAAGCGTAACCGTAATTGCCGCCGAATAAAGGCGTAAAGGCGAATAAGGCCGCGATCATCGTTAAGTTTAACAAAACCGGCGTCAAGGCGGCCGCGGCAAAATATCCCATGGAATTTAATATGCCGCTTTGCAGGGAATTTAACGAAACCAGCAGCAGATAGGGAAACGTAATGCGCGACATGACAACGGCGGCGTCAAATTTTGCCGGTTCTTCCAGAAAGCCGGGCGCCTGAACCATAATAAAGACGGGCATGGCGATTTCGGCCGCGGCCGTGAACAGCAAAACGATGTAGAACAAAGCCGAAAAAGCTTCTTCGGCAAACAGCCGCGCCTGTTCTTTTCCTTTGGTTTCCAGGCGTTCGGAAAACAACGGGACGAACGCGACGTTAAAAGCGCCTTCGGCAAACAGGCTTCTGAATAAATTGGGCAGTTTGAACGCTACGAAAAAAGCGTCGGCCACCATGCCGGCGCCCAGAAAATTCGCGATCAGCAAATCGCGGACAAATCCCAAAACGCGGCTGACCATCGTCCAGCCCCCGACGGTTAAAATTGATTTAATCACTGAAAGCGGCGCTGCCATTGATCGTATCCAATAAAGCTGTTTTTATTTGTCGCATTCTGCCGGCGTCGGTAATTTTACCGTTGTTTCCGTCCGTGACGTAAAACACGTCGACAATACGGGAACCATACGTGTAAACGTGCGCGGATACAATCTTTAAATTCAATTTTGTCATGGCGCGCGTGACGGCGTGCAGGAAACCGACGCAGTCCGTGCCGTTGATTTCAATCAGCGAACAGGAATCCGACGCCGTATTATTGATAAAAACCCGCGGGGACGACCACAGAACGGACGAAGCGGGCGCTTTTAACCGTTTTAACCGCAGTTTTTCTTCAATATCGGCGGTGTCCGCCTGCGTGATATTATTTTGCAGCCGGCGGATTTTTTTTACGGAATCCAACGGTTTTTTTTCATTTAACAAATTTGTTTCCTGAATTAAAAAAGTATCCAGAGCCATGCCGTTGTCCAAAGTGGCGATCTGGGCTTCGACGACGGAAACGTCTTCCAACGCCATTGCGCCGGTGATTTCCGCGAATAAACCGTCATGGTCCGGCGCCAGAACAATAAATTCGCTGACCCCGCGTTCGGCGTCCGTCGTAATTGAAAAAGCATACTGCCCTTCGGCGGCTTTTTCGGCCATTTGTTTTTGCGCGGGCGTCAGGCGGCGTGCCCGGCTGTCTGCGCCCTGCATTTTTTCCAAAGCCAGCGTAAATAAATCTTTTAACAGTTTATCCTTAAAAGAATTCCAAACGTTCGGGCCGACGGCTTTGATATCCGCGACGGTCAGGGCGTATAACAGCTTTAATCGTTCGGGCGATTGAACGGTATCGACAAAGTCTTCAATCGTTTTGGGATCGAAGATATCGCGTTTAAAAGCGGTTTCGCTCATCATCAGATGATGCCCGACCAGCCAGACGACCGTTTCGGCGTCGTCGTTTTCCAATCCCAGTTCCGCCGTTATTTTTTTTGCCAGTTCCGCTCCTTTGGCAGCATGATCGCCGCCCAGCCCTTTGCCGATATCGTGCAGCAAAGTCCCCAGATACAGCGCCCGTTTCGATTGCGGCATCAGTTCTTCGTTCCCGCCGGATAAAAAACCGACGGCTTTGAACGTGTGTTCGTCCGTCGTATAAACATGGTACAGATCGAACTGTACTTGTGCGACGATATTTTGAAATTCGGGAATCAAATAACCTAAAACGCCGCTTTCCGCCATTTGGCGCAAAGACGATTCCGCAGAATCCGACAACAGAATTTCAAAAAACATTTGACGGGCTTCGGGCCTGTTGCGCACGCGGCGCGTCAGTTTGGAATTGTCCGTTATCAGCTGCAGCGTCTGAGGGTTAAGGGACAATTTTAAACGCTGCTTTAAAACAAACGCCTGCAGCAAAGCCAACGGATTTTCGTTAAAATGCAGGTGGTCTTTAAAGGCGATCCGGTTGTTGATCAGATAAAAATCCGTCGTATCCGGTATCGGTTTGACCGAAGGGGTTCCGTCCAGAATATCGGTAATGGCCGCGGTGATCTGGCCGGACAGTTCTCCGACCGTTTTGCAGGTCAGGTAATAATGTTTCATAAACCGTTCCGCCGCCGATTGTCCCGTGCGGTTGACATATCCCATCTGTTCCGCGATTTTTTTCTGCGCATCAAATGTCAGAATGTCGCCGGCTTTGCCGTTTAAAAAATGCAGATGACAGCGTACGGCGGCCAGAAAACGATGCGCTTTTAAAAACTTGTGGCAGGCGACGGGGCTTAAAATTCCCAAACGGACCAGGTCGGGCATATCGGTAATGCCGAACAGATATTTTGCCAGCCAGAACATTAAATGCAGATCGCGCAAACCGCCGCGGCCTTCTTTGACGTTGGGTTCCAGCATGTATTTGGACTGTCCCATGCGGCTGTAACGCGCCCGGCGTTCGTCCAGCTTCGCCGCGATAAATTCCCGTTGTGTGCCGGCGGTGCGCAGTATTTCATAACGGGCGCAGAAATCGTTAAACAAAGCTTCATTTCCCCAGACCAAACGGCTTTCCAGCAGGTTGGTCCGGATACTGATGTCACGGCCGGCTTCTGAAATACATTCGGCGGGCGTGCGGACGGACGATCCGACTTTTAATCCCGCGTCCCACAGCAAAGAAGTCATAAAAGAAACGATTTCCAGATTTTCTTTGTTGTTTTCGTTAAATAAAAACAAAATGTCAACGTCCGAATACGGCGCCAGCTCTTTGCGCCCGTAACCGCCGACGGCTGCCAGCGCCAAATCGTTTCCCGCGCCGGGAAAAACGGTTTCGTTTAAAAAATCCATGACCTCCGACAAGGTCTGATCCAGTTCGTCGGCATGGGTAAACATGGCTTTCAGCCCGTTGCTTTGCGGCGTGTTCAGCGCGGCTTTTAAATTGTTTAGCATGTCGTCGCGTTTTTGCCGCAGTATTGCGGCCGGCGCTGCTTTTTGGTCAGCCGGCGCCGCAGAATTCCAAGCTGTTTCCAGATCGTTTTTCAGTGTCATTTGTTCCGGTCTGCCAGTTGTTTTAAACGGTACAGTTCGTCCAAAGCCTGCCGGGGCGTCAGATTGTCGGGTATGATTTTGTTCAGCGCCTCGACGACGGCGGAAGGCTCGGCCGTTTTTTCCGGCTCTGCCTTTTCTTCTTCCGCTTTCTTTTTAACCAAAGCGAACAACGGCAGGTCGTTCATGAAATTAATTTCGTAAGACCCCTGTTTTTCCATTTGTTCCAGCACTTGCCCGGCTCTGGCAATAACGGCGGGCGGCAGCCCGGCCAGCCGTCCCACGTGAATGCCGTAGGAACGGTCCGCTGTTCCTTTGATGACTTCGTGCAGGAAAATGACATTTCCTTTCCATTCTTTGATCCGCATGGTGTACAGCGACAAATGCGCCAGCATTTCGGTCAACGCCGTTAATTCATGGTAATGTGTCGCGAACAAAGCGCGGGATTTGTTGACGTCGTGCAGGTATTCCACGACGGCCCACGCGATGGACAGCCCGTCAAAAGTCGCCGTTCCGCGTCCGATTTCGTCCAAAATAACCAAAGACCGTTCTGTCGACTGGTTTAAAATCGCGGCGGTTTCAATCATTTCGACCATAAAAGTCGACCGTCCGCGCGCCAGGTCGTCGGCGGCGCCGACACGGGAAAACAGCTTGTCCACAATACCGATCCGCGCGGATTGGGCCGGTACGTAACAGCCGGCCTGAGCCAAAATGGCGATCAACGCGTTTTGACGTAAAAACGTACTTTTCCCCGCCATGTTCGGGCCGGTGATCAGCCACAGCCGCCCGTCTTTGGTTTCGTGATTGCCCAAATGACAGTCGTTGGTGATAAATCCGGTTTCGTGCGCGGCTTTCATTGTTTGTTCAACGACGGGGTGGCGGCCTTTGACAATGTCGAATGCCAGACTGTCTTCCAACACCGGGCGGCAGTAATCGTGTTCTTCCGCGGTTTGCGCCAGTCCGGCGGCAATGTCTAAAACGGCTAAAACCTGCGCGTTCCGGGCAATTTGATCGGCGGCTTTCATGACTTTGTTGACCAGGTCCGTAAACAGGTTTATTTCCAAAACCAGCGCTTTTTCCGCCGCGCCGCGCAGTTTGTTTTCCATTTCCGATAATTCGACGGTCGTAAAACGGACGGCGTTCGCCATTGTCTGTCTGTGCAGGAAAATAGATTTTCCTTCGCGGGCTTCTTCCAGAATTTTTTGCGCGTTTTTGGCGGAAATTTCAATAAAATAGCCCAGCAGATTGTTATGCGATATTTTTAACCCGGAAATTCCGGCTGTTTCGGCATACTTTGCCTGCAGTTCAATGATCATCTGCCGGCTTTGGTCGCGCAGGCGTTTCATTTCGTCCAGTTCGGCGCAGTACAAAGGCGCGATAAAACCGCCGTCGCGGGCCAGCAAAGGCAGATCCGCGGCCAAAGCGCGGCACAACGTATCGGTCAGATCGTCCAGATTATTCAACGATTTTAAACAGCTTTCGATCGCCGGCGGCATGCCCAGTTCGGAATGAAGAGCCAGCTTCATATCCGGAATTTGTTTTAATGTGTCGCGGATTGCCGCCAGGTCGCGCGGCCCGCCTCTTCCCAGGGATAAACGCGCCAAAGCCCGTTCCATGTCCGGACATTCGGCCAGCCGGTCGCGGATTGTCGCGCGGATTATGGGGTTTTTAATGAAAAATTCGATTCTGTCCAGCCGTTTGTTGATGGCGGCGACGTCCGTTAAAGGCGAAGAAAGATACCGTGACAACAGCCGCGCGCCCGAACCGGTGACTGTTTTATCAATGCTGGAAAACAATGTCGGGCCTTTTTCTTCGCACAGGGAATGGAATAATTCCAGATTGCGCCGCGTTGCCGTGTCAATTTCCATCAGCCGGCCGGAAGTAAAATGTTTCAGCGGGTTTAACCGGGGCGTCTGTCCTTTTTGCGTCAATTCGATGTAATCGACCAAAGCGCCCGCCGCGCCCAGTTCGGATTTATTGAAATGGCCGAAAGCGTCCAAAGCCTGAACGTTAAAGAATTTTTCCAGTCTTTTCTGTCCGTTTTCCGGGGAAAAGCGCACGGCCGGCAAAGGCGTCAGAATCCGTTTGAATTCGTTAAACAATTCAAAAAATTCGGGGGCTTGCAGGATTTTGTCGGAAACGATGATTTCCTTGGGTTCCAGCCGGGAAATGCCGGCGGACAAGGGACCGGGCGTTTTGTCCGGCAGAGTCTGCACGGCAAAATCGCCGGTTGACACGTCTACCCATGCCATGCCGATGCCGTCGGCCGTCTGCGTCAAAGACAAAAGGTAATTGCAGGAACGGGGTTCCAAAATGTTGTCTTCGGTCAGCGTGCCCGGCGTAATCAGCCGGATTACTTCGCGTTTGACCAATGTCCCCGATCCGCGTTCTTTGCGCGCCTGGGCGGGGTCTTCCATTTGTTCGCAGATGGCGACTTTAAATCCTTTTTTGATCAGGCGGGACAGGTAAATTTCATGGGAATGAACCGGAACGCCGCACATCGGAATGTCCTGTCCCTTTTCGCGGTTGCGTTTGGTCAGAGCAATATCTAGCGCCGCCGAAGCTTTGATCGCATCGTCAAAAAACATTTCGTAAAAATCGCCCATACGGTAAAACAGCAGATAGCCTTCGTTTTGGCGTTTGATTTCGAAATACTGTTCCATCATCGGCGTTAATTTCTGCGATCCGTCATGCGCTGTGTCGATTATCTGATTCATAGCAATTCACTTCTTTGTTTATTTATGATATCTGTAATATATCCATTTTTAACCGATCAATAAAGACTTGAAATATCATGACTGAAAACAAAAATCCACTGGAACGGGAATCTTTGATTCTGCATGCTTCCGCCCGTCCGGGAAAAATAGAAATAAAAGCCACAAAACCGTTGGAAACGCAAAGGGATTTGTCTTTGGCGTATTCTCCCGGCGTCGCGGCGCCGTGTTTGGAAATTCAGAAAAACCCCGACGACGCTTTTCTTTATACGGCTAAAGGGAATCTGGTCGCCGTCATGTCGAATGGAACGGCGGTTTTGGGACTGGGGGATATCGGTTCTTTGGCTTCGAAACCCGTGATGGAAGGCAAAGCCGTTTTGTTTAAACGTTTTGCCGACGTCGATGCGGTGGATATTGAAATCAATACCAAAGATCCTGATAAAGTCGTGGAAACGGCGGCTTTGATCGGCGGCGGATTCGGCGGAATCAATCTGGAAGACATCAAAGCGCCCGAATGTTTTTATATCGAAAGCGAATTAAAAAAGCGTCTGGATATTCCCGTTTTTCATGACGATCAGCACGGAACGGCGGTCGTTGTCGCGGCCGGTTTGATCAACGGGCTGGAATTGACGGGCAGAAAAATCGGCGATGTCAGACTGGTTGTCAACGGCGCCGGGGCGGCGGCGGTGGCCTGCGCGTCGTTGCTGCGGGAAATGGGCGTTAAAAATATTATCATGTGCGATTCCAAAGGCGTCATTTATAAAGGGCGCAAAGAAGGCATGAATCCTTTTAAAGAATCGTTTGCCGCCGAAACACCGCTGCGCACCCTGGCTGACGCGGTTAAAGGCGCCGATGTGTTTTTGGGCCTGTCGGTTAAAGGTGCGCTGAGTGCCGGCATGGTTAAGACAATGGCCGCCGCGCCGCTGATTTTCGCTTTGGCCAATCCGAATCCGGAAATTACGCCCGCCGAAGCTTTGGCGGCCGTTCCCGGCGCGATCGTTGCAACGGGACGTTCGGATTATCCGAATCAGATCAATAACGTATTGGGATTTCCTTATATTTTCAGGGGAGCTCTGGACGTCCGCGCGGCCCGAATTAATGAACAGATGAAACAGGCGGCGGCTTATGCTTTGGCAAAATTGGCGCGCGAAGACGGCTTGTCAAAAGACAAAATCGTTCCGTCTCCGTTTGATCCCCGGCTGATTGATACGGTTCCTCTGGCGGTGGCCCGGGCAGCCTGCGAAACGGGGGCGGCGCGTCTGCCGGTAACGGATTGGGACGCTTACCGGACTTTGCTGCGCGGCAGATTGAAAAAAGGATAACGACTGATGTCAAAGCAGAATTCTGATCAAAACGACGTTCCTTATCAATTCGCCGAACGTGTTTTAACGGTTTCTCTGCCGACGGCGTTTATGCTGATTATTCTGGTCGCAGCCGGCGAAGTCCAAGTCATGAGCGCGATTGCCGGCTTTGCCATGGTTGTGTGCCTGACAATCGTTCTGGCTTTGCCGTTTTTGATGAATTTAAGAAATCTGACGCAGTACGTTCATCAGATCGCGCAGGAAGAAGAAGTGTCGGATATTCCGACTTTCGGCAAAAAAGACGAAGAATCCGCCCGTATTATCGCCGCAATTAACCAGATGCGCAATATCTGGACGACGCGAACGGAGCAGCTGGAAGCGCAGACTTTGTCCGACGCCGCCGTATTAGACAGTCTGCCGGATCCTTTGCTGATGCTGGATAACGAAGGCCAGGTCATCGGCGCCAATCTGGCGGCGCGCGAACTGTTCGGTTTTAATGTCCGCGGCCAAACACTGCGACTGCTGGTCGATTCCCAATATCTGCCTTTGGCGGCGGAACGTATTTTACAGGGCGAAACGCGCAAGGAAAGTCTGGAAATATGTTTAAAGCAAAAAGTGTTCAATGCGAAGCTGGAACGCCTGCCGGCAACGGCTAAAGCCGGGGCCGTTATGGTTTTGACATTGTATGACATGACGGCGCGCAAACAATTTGAACAAATGCAGGCGGATTTTATCGCCAATGCCAGCCACGAACTGCGCACGCCTTTGTCTGTTTTGTCCGGATTTATCGAAACGTTGCAGTCAACGGCTAAAGAAGACGAACAGGCCCGGGAAAAATTTTTAACAATCATGCAGACTCAGGCGGTCAGAATGTCCGGATTAATCGAAAGTCTGCTGTGTTTGTCGCGTCTGCAGATGAGCGAAGGGGAAAAACTGTCCGACCCTGTTGACGTTCCGGATCTGCTGCCGGCCGTTAAACAGATGCTGGACGCCAAAGCGGTAAAAACAGATATGTCTATTGTTCTGAAATCCTGTGTCCAGCCGGGAATAATTTTCGGAAACGTCGGCGAATTGAATCAGGTTTTTCAAAATTTAACGGACAATGCGCTGAAATACGGCAAACCCGGCGGGCAGGTGACAATTTCCTGCCGTGTCTTTGAAAATAAAGATATTTCTGAAATCGAAGCACCGATGATTTACGCGGTTGCCGTTCATAATACGGGCGAACCGATCGCCGCGGAATATCTGCCGCATTTGTTTGAACGTTTTTACCGTGTCGCTGCGACCAAAAACAAAGCGGTCGGAACCGGATTGGGATTATCGATCGTACAGCAGATCGTCAAACATCATAACGGTGTTATAAAGGTGGAAAGTTCCAATGAAACCGGGACGGTCTTTACGGTTTATCTGCCGATGTATCCGCAGGAGGATTTTGAGGAAACTTCCGGTCCAGAATCAACAGAACCGCCAGCCCCGGCAGACTCAGCAAAGCCGTAATGACAAAAAACACGGGCCAGGTCGTATGATCTGCGATCCACCCGCTGCCCGAAGACAAAAGATCGCGCGGCAAAGCCATTAAAGAACTCAGCAGAGCATATTGCGTTGCGGTATAAGCCGTATTGCATAAAAAAGACATGTAAGCGACAAAAGCCGACGTCGCCATGGCTGACGCCAGGTTATCGGATACAACGGAAATCATCAGCCATGTCAGGCTGTTTCCCTGCGTTGCCAGGTATGCGAAGGGCAAGTTGCTGATTCCCTGC
The DNA here is from genome assembly GCA_021639925.1 of Alphaproteobacteria bacterium. Taxonomy (GTDB): domain Bacteria; phylum Pseudomonadota; class Alphaproteobacteria; order CAAGCB01; family CAG-977; genus UBA11549. The sequence continues at coordinate 11,686 of JAJXEL010000001.1, forward strand.
AGAACGCCGCAGATCAGCAGGCTGCGCATGATGCCGAATCGCACGACCATAATGCCGCCCAGCAATCCGCCCGATATGGTGGCGGCAATGCCGTACAGTTTAACGACGGTGGCAATCTGATCGTATGAAAAACCCATTTCGATATAAAAAGGCGCCGTCATTGTCCCCAGTGTCGTTTCGCAAAGTTTATACAGCATAATAAACAAAACGATCCATATCCAGCCGGGGCGGGAAATAAAATCTTTGATCGGAGCCGCAACGGCGCTTTGGAAAAAGTTTTTGTTTTCTTTTACGGCGTGATGTTCCGGTTCTTTAACGGTCAGGATTGTTATTATTCCGATAACGCCTGAAAAAGCCAGCAGCGTATAAACGTTTTCCCAGGATAATATTGTCGCCAGATACAAAGCCCCCGCACCGGCGACCAGCATGCCGATCCGATAGCCGAAAACGAAACAACCCGAGGCGGCTCCCTGATCCTGCGGTTGAAAATCTTCGACACGGAAAGCGTCGAAAACGATATCCTGGGAAGCCGAAAAAAAAGCCACGCAAACGGCGCATATTCCGGTCAGGACAGGCATTTGCGCCGGATTTGTCCTGATCAGCAAAAGCAGGCTGAGCATTAAAAAAAATTGAAAGACCAAAGCCCATGACCGCCTTTTGCCCAAGGTTTTTGTCAAAACGGGAATTTCACAGCGGTCAACATACGGCGCCCACAGAAATTTGAAACTGTAGGGAAAGCGGACTAAAGAAAATAAAGCGATATCCGTTTTGGAAACGCCCTGAGCCGCCAGCCAATAAGCCAAAGTGGAAAAAATCAGAACAAACGGCAAACCGCTGAACAGCCCCAAAATGAACATGACGATCATTTTAGGGTTGCGGTAAACGCCGACGGATTCTTTCCAGCCGGCCATTTTATTCCTGATCCAGCTTTGCCGCTTTGTTCGCGGCGCGCTTGCGCAAGTTTTCGTCCAAGATGACTTTGCGCAGCCGGAAAGTCTTGGGTGTGACTTCAACCAGTTCGTCTTCCTGAATATAAGCCAAAGCTTCTTCCAGACTCATTTTTTTCGGCGGGGTCAGCATGACGTTATCGTCTTTTCCGGCGGCGCGGATATTGGTCAGGTGCTTTGTTTTAACGGGATTGACTTCGATGTCGTTTGATTTCGTATGTTCCCCGATAATCATACCCGCGTAAACGTCAACGCCGGGTTCAATAAACATCGGGCCGCGGTCTTCCAGTTTCCACAGGGCATAAGGAACGGCTTTGCCGTTGTCTGTTGAAACCATGACGCCCGTTCTGCGCCCCGGAATGGATCCTTTGTAAGGCTGGTAACTGTGAAACAGCTTGTTCATGACGCCCGTTCCGCAGGTATCGGTCAAAAACTGGGAATGATAACCGATCAGGCTGCGCGAAGGCACCAGAAACGTAACGCGCGTTTTATTGCCGCCCGACGGACGCATATCCGTCATTTCCGCTCTGCGTTCGCCCAGTTTTTCGCAGACGGTGCCGACATATTGTTCGTCAACGTCAACGATAACTTCTTCAATCGGTTCCAGTTTTTTGCCCGATACGGGGTCGACCTGCATTAAAACGCGCGGGCGGCTGATGGACAATTCGTATCCTTCGCGGCGCATTTGTTCAATTAAAATGCCCAGCTGCAATTCGCCGCGTCCCGCGACTTCAAAAGCGTCCGTCGTATCCGTGCGCGAAATGCGCAGCGCGACGTTTCCTTCGGCTTCTTTTTGCAGGCGGTCCCAGATGACGCGGGACGTTACTTTGTCGCCGTCTTTGCCGGCCAGAGGCGAGGTGTTGATTGAAAACGTCATCGCCAAAGTCGGCGGATCAATCGGCTGGGCCGGAATCGGCGTTGTGACCGACTGATCGCATAACGTATCGGCAACGGTCGCTTTCGTCAGTCCGGCCAAAGCGACAATATCGCCGGCGCCGGCTTCTTCCAGCCCTGTGCGCTTTAATCCGCGGAAAGCCAGAATTTTACTGACGCGCGCCGTTTCTATCGTTTTGCCGTCCCGTCCGATCGCTTTAATCGTCGAATTTACTTTGATTGATCCGGAATGAATTTTTCCCGTCAAGATCCGGCCGACGAACGGATCGTTTTCGATCGCCGTCACCAGCAGCGAAAACGGCCCGTGCGGATCGCACTTTGGCGGGGGGACGTAATCCATGATCAAATCAAACAACGGCGCGATGGATTCGCGGGGATCTTTATCCAGGTCCCTGACGGCCCAGCCTTCGCGGCCGGAGGCGTAAAGAACGGGAAAATCCAGCTGTTCGTCCGTCGCGTCCAGTGAAGCGAATAAATCAAAAACTTCTTCGTAAACTTCCTGCGGTCTGGCGTCGGGGCGGTCAACTTTGTTGATGACGACGATCGGTTTTAACCCGATTTTCAGCGCTTTGCTGACGACGAATTTCGTCTGCGGCAAAGGCCCTTCGGCCGCGTCAACCAGAACAATGGCCGAATCGACCATGTCCAGAATACGTTCGACTTCGCCGCCGAAATCGGCGTGCCCCGGCGTGTCGACAATATTAAAACGCGCCCCTTTCCATTCGACGGAAGTACACTTTGCCAAAATCGTAATTCCGCGTTCGCGTTCCAGATCGTTGGAATCCAGCGCCCGTTCGGCGACAACCTGATTGTCGCGGAACGTCCCGCTTTGACGCAGCATAGTATCGACCAGTGTCGTTTTGCCGTGGTCGACGTGGGCAATAATTGCAATATTACGCATGGAAGTTCTTCTTTTATTAAAGTTAAATGTCAATATGCTTTTACGTATTCTCAGGCTTTTTGTCAATTCCCGTTGTCTTTTTTTCGTAGCCTTGCCGATATTTCGGGGGTATTCTGTAAATAAAGTGTTTGAAAGGAATATTCATGAATTATCTTGCGGCGTCTGTAATGACGATTTTTGCTTTTCCCTGCCTGGCGGCGACGCTGGCGGAACAGTTTTCTTTGATGGATATCAACAAAGACGGATTTCTGTCGGAAACGGAATTTGTAAACGGTATGCAAACGGCGAAGGAAACGACAAGCCTTCCCGCTGCTGCGGCGCAGACAGTTCCCGATGCGGCAAAGAAAAAAATTATTGATGACGCGATTGTTCAGACTAAAAAAAATCTGCCGTATAAAATAGATGATTCGACAGTTTGGACAGACGTTTATGCTCAGGACAACGAAATCCATTATATATACAGAATCGAAATGGACAGCAGCTCTTTGCCGCCGGGACAGCTGGCGGTTTTAAAACCTGTTTTGCAAAATCAGGTTTGCTCCTCTATCGTGCCGTCTATGTGCGGCGCGGTCAAAGACATTCTTTTGAAAAAAGGAATCCCGCTGGTAACGCATTACAACGATAAAACCGGTGAAGAATTGGCGTCCTGCCGGATTACCGAAGCCGATTGCCCCTGACGGTTATCCGACTTTTTTTGCGATCAGCTCGCTGAGCGATATTTCCGGCCTGGCGCCATAATGGGAAATGATTTCCGCGGCGGCCAGCGCCCCCATCTGCAAACATTCTGATACCGGCCTGTTCTGTGCCATTCCCGTCAGAAAGCCGGCGGCGAACAAATCGCCTGCGCCGGTTGTGTCAATCACGCGGTTAATCGGTTCGGCGGGAATTTCATAACGGGTTTTGCCGCAGATGGCGACAGCACCTTTCGCGCCGCGCGTCACGACGACGATTTCGCATAAATCCTGACATTTTTCAAACGCTTTTTCCGGATCGGTTACGTTGAACAGCGCTTTGATTTCGTCTTCATTGCAAAACAGGATATCAATGCCGTCTTTGATCAGCTGCAAAAAACTGTCCCGGTGGCGGTTAACGCAAAACGGATCGGACAAAGACAGAGAAACCTTGCGGTTATGTTTATGCGCCAGTTCGACGGCATAAGCCAGGGCGTCCTTTGCTTCCGGCCGGTCCCACAGATAACCTTCCATATAAACGATTTTTGTCTGCCGGATCAGTTCTTCGTCAATGTCTTTGCGCGATAATTTTGAACAAGCCCCCAGATAAGTGTTCATCGTTCTTTGGGCGTCCGGGCTGACAATAACCATACAGCGCGCGGTCGGCCGTTCGTTTTCCAGACACGGAGTCGTAAAATGAACGCCGGATTTGGTAATATCCTGGCGGAACACTTCCCCCAGCTTGTCATCGGCGACTTTGCCGATAAAAGCCGGCTTTCCGCCCAAAGCCGCAATGCCGACCGCCGTATTGGCCGCCGATCCGCCGGAACATTCAACGCCGTTTTTGGCGATATGTCCGTAAATTTGTTCGGCCAAAGAAGCATCAATCAACGTCATCATGCCCTTGGGCATATTATGCTGCGTTAAAAAATCGTCGTCCATATTGGCCAGCACGTCAACCATGGCATTTCCGATTGCCACAACGTCAAAACGTGTCAGAGCGTTCATATAAAACCTCCGTATGGGGTTAAAGATAACGACAGTATAAAGAAACTTACAATTCAAACAAGACTCTGCTACAAAAATAAGGGATTTTTTTCGGAGTATAAAGACGTGCTGGCTGAATTAAAAAATGCGTTCAAAGATGTTTTTTCCAAACAAATCAGAGGGTTAATATGGCTTACGGCGATAACGACTCTGCTGGTTTTTATTGTTCTTTTTTGTTTGTTTGTCTTCGGTATGTCCTTTTTTGAACTGGCGGACAGCCCGAAGCTGGAAAAAACGGTGGAAGTCCTTGGTTATATTCTGTTTTTTATCATGTCTTTGATGCTTTTCCCCGCTGTGGCGACATTTGTATCGGGTTTTTTTATCGATTCGCTGGTCGACCGGACGGCGAAAAAAAATAATATTTCCGGCCTGAGGGACGTTCCTTTGTCCGAAAGCGTTGTTTTATCAGGAGTCGCCGCCTTTAAAGGAGTCGCTTTGTCCGCCGTATTGATCCCCGTTACACTGATGCTGGGGCTGATTCCTTTTGTCAATCTGGTGCCTGTTGTTTTATATTATGGGTTAAACGGTCGACTTTTGGCCAGGGAATATTTCTTTGCCGTCGCTTTGCGCTATATGCCTAAGGACAAGGCGGAAGAAATGTTCGGCCGTTATGCCGGGTATTGGACGAAAAGCGGGATTATTATCGCCGTTTTAATGACAATTCCCGTCATGAACGTTATTTCCCCGCTGATTGCAATGGCGTTTATGCAGCTGCTGTTTTTAAAAAAACAACAAGGATAAGAATGAAAAAGTTTTTTTTGATTTTCGCGTTTTGTTTTGCGGCCGGGTGCGCCCGTGTTCCCAAAGAACTGCCGGTTGTCGATTCCGCCGCAGAAAACGTGTCCGTAGACGGTTCCCGGACGGCCGTTAAAACCGGACGCAAGGACCCGCTGCTTAAAGCGGATTATGTGCTGCGGATTTTGGGCGAACCGACGGTGAAACGCCGCGAAACCCCTTCCGAAGTCTGGGTTTACGCGCAGTCGGGCTGCGTTTTGTTTATTTACATGAACGAACAGGACGACGGATCGGCTTTGGTCCGGCATATGGAAATCGGTACGCCGACGTTCCGGGCAACGCGGAAAGATTCTCTGTCGTGTCTGAAAACGGCGGCGAAATTAAGATGATCGAAGCAATTCTGCGCGCAGATAAAGTTCTTTTGGATTGGGTTCAGGCTCTGCGGACGCAAACGCTGGATATCGTGATGCCGGCCGTTACGTTTTTGGGGGACGCGGGGCTTTTCTGGATTGTCTGGGCGGTTATTTTATGCTTTTTCCCGAAAAGCAGAAAGACAGGCCTGCTGATGATCGCGGCGCTGGCGGCGACGTTTGTCATCAGTACGCTGGGGCTGAAAAACCTGTTTGCGCGTCCGCGTCCGTGCGTTCAGTTTCCGAAAGAATTTTTTTATGCCTGTCCGTCGGGTTTTTCTTTCCCGTCAGGGCATTCCATATCGTCGTTCGCCGCGGCGGGCGTGCTGTTTTTCAGACGCGAAAAAGGCCGCGTTGCCGCTTTGATTCTGGCCGGTCTGATCGCTTTTTCCAGGGCGTATCTGTATGTTCATTTCCCGTCGGACGTCGTAACGGGCAGTCTGCTGGGGTTCGCCGCGGCATATCTGGTCGTTAAATATGACGCGGTAAAGAAAAAGGCAGAGCCTTAACTCTGCCTTTAAAATGTTTTAAGCCATCTGTTCGTTGATCCAGGCGGCCAGTTTTGATTTTGTCATGGCGCCGGAATGTGTGGCGACCGCCTGGCCGTTTTTAAACATGATCAGGGTCGGAATGCCGCGCACGCCGAAATTTGTCGGCGTTTCGGGCGAATCGTCAATATTCATTTTGACAACTTTCAGCTTGTCGCCCATTTCTGTTGCGACTTCTTCCAAAACGGGGCTCAGCTGGCGGCACGGAGAACACCATTCGGCAAAGAAATCAACCAGGACAGGAACGTCCGAGTTTTTGATTTCATTGGCAAATTCGTTGTCTTTAATTACTTTCATGTTGTTTTCCTTTCTATAAGAGAACTGTACTGCTTTTATAAGAGGCTTTGAAATAACGGTCAATACTCCATTATATCACAAACAAGAGAAGTGATCTCGGTTAATTTCGGGGCCTCTGTCCACAGCAGAAAACATCTGATGTTTTTACCCGGATAAATTTTTTCAATCAAGGCCTTATAGGCTGCCATCTGCCGGACGTAAGCCCGCGGCGTGTCCCGAACGTCCTGCGGTATGACGCGGCCGGATTTGTAATCAATCAGGCGCACTTCATTTTCCGATACGGACAGCCGGTCGATTTTTCCGTTGATGACCCGGCTGCCGATCACACCGGACACGGGGACTTCCGCCAGGGAATCCGGCGTAAACAAATCCGCTGCGGCCGGGTCGTCCAACAGGGAAAGAACTTTGCCTGCCAGTTTGTTTTTTTCTTCGTCCGTCATGTCCGGCGCGCGGACGGCCAGCAGCTTGTCCGCGGCAAAGCGGCGCTGAGGCGTCGGATATTGCGGCAGGATTTCCAGTAACATATGAACGGCCAGCCCGCGCCGCACGGCTTTCAGACGGCCTTCGGACAGCGGGGATAAGACGGCGGGTTCTTCCGTATCGGGTTTTGACGGCGCCAAAGGTCTGGGCGGAACGGGTTCGCCGGGCGCAGGCCGCGTTGTCCAGGCGGGCAAAGCGGCGCAAGTCCGGCCGCTTGATTCTTTTTGCGTCTGCTTCGGCGGTTCTTCCTGCCGGCTGGTCAGGCGTAAAACGGGTTCTTCGAACAGATCCGTTTGGACTTCCTCCATATGATAAGTAACGGAACCGTCGTCGTTTTCAGTACTTAAAGATTCGCGGACCAGATCGTACCAGTTGCCGCGGGTAATCTGCGATGTGTCCCACCCCGTGATATACAGCCGGTCGGCGGCGCGGGTCAAGGCGACGTAAAGCAGGCGGTTATATTCGTCCTGATCTTTTTCTTTTAATTTTTCGATTTCGCCGTTGATCTTTTCGTTACGGTATTCCGCTTTGGGCGCCCAGAGCATGATTTCGCCGTTTCCGCTTTCCGGCCAGAAAGTTTTCGGGGCAAAAAAGGACAGCTGGCGCGTATCGGGCAGAAAAACGATCGGCGCCTGCAGCCCTTTGGCCGCGTGAACGGTCATGATGCGCACGGCGTCAAAGGATTGTTCGGGATCGCGTTTGATTTCCACGTCGTTTTGGCGCAGATGCTTTAAGAAGTTCTGCAAAGACGGCGGTTCGGCCGAATCGTAATGCAGTGCCAGAGACATAAATTCGTCCAAAGCGTCCAAAGCCTGTACCCCTAAACGGGAAACGAAGGCTTTCCGGCGTTCCAAAGGTCCCAGAATATAAGTATAAAGTTCGTAAGGACGCATACGGTCAACGCGGCCGAGCAGATCTTTTAAAAACAGATACGCTTTGCCCAAAGGAGTATCCGGTTTGTCTTCGTATGTTTTCAGCCGGTCAAACAGGGACAGCTTTCCGCGGTTATAGGCCAGCGTGAACAGATCGTCTTCGCAAATGCCGTCCAAAGGCATATTTAATTCTTTGGCCTTTTGCAGGTCGGCTTCGGATAAATCTTTGGGCGAAATGCCGCATAACGGGGAACGCAGAATCGTCGCCAAAGTCAGATCGTCTTCGGGCAGCAGCAGAAAATCCCCCAGCGCCATCAGATCCTTTACGGCGATATGCGATGTGATTTTTAACCGGTCAACCCCGGAAACAGGAACGCCGCGGGTTTTTAGTTCGCGCGACAGATCGTTGATAAAAGCGTTGCGCCGGCGGACCAAAATCATGATGTCTCCGGCACGGACCGGACGGTTTTCGGATTCGAGGATTTCCTTTGAAAAGATCATATCGGCGATTTTTTGCGCGATTTTCCGCGCCAGGCGGGCAGACGGAGATTCGGAATAAACGCGTTCTACCGGCTTGGTAAAAGCCCTTTGCGCATCATCGTTCTGCGGTTTTTCCGTCGGCCATATTTCAACCAGCCCGGCCTGCTTTTTCCGCCATGACAGGTGCGCCGCGTTTTCCTGTTGATCAACGACGCCTTTGCGTGCCGGATCAAATCGCAGAACAAAATTAACGACGTCAATAACCGCCTGTACCGATCTGAAAGAAATATACATCGGCACGTCGTTGAACTTCTTTCGGGCGGATTCGACTTTTGATTTGAAAAAAGACCGCATTTTTTCAAATTCTTCGGGAACGGCGCCCTGAAAGCTGAAAATCGACTGCTTTTTGTCCCCGACGGCAAAAATCGTTCTGTTCTGCGGGCGCAGACCGTCGCCGGCGAAAAATTCTTCGGCCAGCGCTTTGATGATCGCCCATTGGTCCGGGCTGGTATCCTGCGCTTCGTCTACCAGAATATGGTCGACGCCGCCGTCCAGCTTGAACAACACCCAGGCAGCCGCGCCGGATTTTTCCAACAAACCTTTCGCCGCGGCGATCAGGTCGTCGTAATCCATGGCGCAGCGTTCGTTTTTTAACGCCGTATATTCGTTTAAAACGGCCGAACTTAATTCGAACAAAGCCAGCGAAAGGCGTTTGGTCGTTAAAGAAGCCAGGCGTTTTTGCAAGGTTTCGGCTTTTTGCGCTTCCGCCGTCATGGCGGGCAGGGCGGTTTCGGATTCTTTGCAGCACAACTGTTTGCGGATTTCGTTTTCCGCCGTTAAAAACGTTGCCAGATATTCGGGCAGAAGGAAAAGCCGGTCTTTTTCGGAAGCGTTTAAAAACGCGTCTATTTTCAAAAACTTATCCGTATCCGTTTTTTTCTTTGACACGCCCAAAACGGCGGCGGCCCGGCGCAGTTCACTTTCCCGGTCGCCGGATAAGCGGCAGAATCCGGCCTTTAAAGAATCCGGTGTACAGCCGCGCGGCAGATCCAAAGCGTCTTCATAGGCGGCGCCGAGTTCTTCCGGCCCCGCAAACCGCGCGTCGATCCGTTTGACGGTGGCCAGATGAGTCGTCATTTCCGTTAAAACGGTTAAAAATCCGTCCTCTGTCGTTACGGCGGTAATCGTTTCCAGACACGCGGCGTAACGGCTTTGGCCGAGGATTTTGTTCTGCGCCTGTTCGATTAATTCCTTGGCGCCGCGTTCGTCTAAAACGTCGAACTGGGGGGATACGCCGGCTTCCAGCGGAAAACGTTTCAGCAAAGACTGGCAAAAACCGTGTAAAGTCGTGACTTTTAACCCGCCCGCGGTATCCAGCAGACGCGCGAACAGCCGTCTGGCGCGCGCGATCAAAGCGGCGTCAGGGGGAACGCCCCGCAGATCCGTTAATTCCTTCGCCAGTTCCGGTTCTTCCTGCGCCGCCCATTTCGCCAATCGTTCGGCGATTTTGTTTGCCATTTGCGCCGCGGCGGTGCGTGTAAACGTCAGACACAGTATTTTTTCGGGCGGCGTTCCCGTCAACAGCAGGTTTAATACGCGGTCGGACAACACCTTTGTCTTGCCCGATCCCGCGGAAGCCGCCACCCAGGCGGATTCAAAAGGATTGGCCGCCAGACGCTGCAAAGCGTTCGGATCCGTAAAATCCATATTATTCCTCCTGCTGTTCGGACGAATCGGACGCCGCCCATTCGTCAAAGCGCGCCAGATGGTCAAAGTCGTTGTATTGTAACGAAACGCTGGTATCCGGCGTTGCCAGATAAGGCGTTCGTTCGTCGTCGTAAGTGTTGATCAGGTCTTTTAGATGATCCAGCGCTTCGTCGGCCAAAGCTTCGGTATCTTCTTTGCCGGTTGTCACTTGGCGGATCGTTCCGCCGTCCTGCTGTCCGCGCAGGCGCCAGTATTCCATTGCCGCGGCGGATTTGTTTTGGACATTTTTAAATCCGTTTTGTTGTAAAATGGCGGCTTCCAGCGGCAGCTGCGGGGAATAGCCGGTCAGAACGGATTTTTTCGCGGGTAACAGCCCCGTTTTATAATCAATTAAAGTCACGCTGCCGTCGTTTTGAATGTCAATCCGGTCGGCTTTGCCGCTCAGCCGGAATTCGCCGCCTTTGGTTTGAAAAGAAATTTCGCCTTCCTGTTCGCAAAAGATTTGCGCCGTGTCGGACTGCCTTTTTTCCTGTTGGCGGATAAACCATTTCAAGGCAGATTCCAGACGCGGTTTCCAAAAAGCCGCCGCCGTCTGAGAAAAATTTAATTCTTTAAACAAACCCGATCCGATTTCCAGTATTTTGTCTTCCGCTTTGTCGGGCAGTTTTGACGGGTATTTTAAACAAAACGTTTCAACGGCTTTGTGGACGATCGTGCCGTAATCGGCGGCATTAAAGTCTTCGTCAATATCGTCCAAAGGCTTTAATCCCAGAATATACTGCGCGTAAATCGAATACGGGTCGCGCATCAGCGTTTCGACTTTTGTGACCGATAATTTGCGCGGGCGGCTTTTTACGGGCGGGTTCGGCTGCGGCGGCAGAAAAGACAAAACGGCCTTCGGTTCGTCGATTTGACGCGCCCAATCCTGCAGGTTCCCTTTGTCAAAGGCCAAACCGGAAATATCCAAAACGGCCTGCAGGCGCATTAACCAGCGCGACGGGACGCTGGGGGCGCCGCCTTCTTTGACCGACCGGGTCATAATCAGGTTTTCGGCGCAGAACGCCTGGGCAAAATCATGCGCCGACAGGGCAATTTTTCTTTCCGGCGCGGATAAGCCGCACTGTTCGCGCATCGGGCGGGACAGCCACGGATCCGCGTCCGGCGTTTTCGGCCATGTTCCTTCGTTTAATCCGCCTAAAATCAATACGTCAGGCTGGATCAGCCGCGCTTCCATCGTCCCTAAAATGTCCAGACGCGGGTGCATGCCGTATTTCGGGCGCACGGCGACGCCTTTGAACAAAGCGGCCAAAAGCGACAGGTATTCCGCGGGCGTAATGTTCCCGATTAAAGAAGCCTGTTCTTTCAAGGCGGTGAAAAAAGCCGCCGCCGCTTCTCCGGCTTCGCCTGTCCATAACCGTTCCGCGCCGGTTCTGTCCGCGCTTTGCGCCAGTTGTTCCGCCGATTCCAGATGCGCGTTCAGCAGCGTTTCGAAATCCTGCGCCGCGAGATCGGTCATTTTTTGCGTAAAAGCCCCCGCGCGCCGTTCCAAATCGTTTATAAATTCCGTTATTTCCGGCGCTTTGGCAGTTTCGGCCGCCTGCTTTAATCCGGGCAGGCCGTCGCCGGGGCGTTTGCCGCGCAATAACGTTTTTTCCAGCCGGCGCACCGTGGAACGGAACGGCGCGAAACTTTTCCCCCCCAAAGCCAGAGGGTGTTTTAAACAGGCCAGCAAATCCGCCGGCGCCCAGTTTTCCGCGGCCGCCCGTCCCAGCAGTAATAAAAAAGCCCCCGGCGGCGTTAATGTCAGATTTGTTCCGGCAGAATCGTCCATAACGATGCCCCACCGGTTCATTTCGGCGACGACGCGGCGGGCCAAAGATCTGTCCGGCGTAATCAGGGCTGCCGTTTTGCCCGGCGTTTCCAATGTTTCGCGCAAAGCCAAAGCGATGATCAGCGCTTCTTCCTGTACGTTGGCGCAGTCGATTTTTTGAATGCCGTCAACGGCCTCTTTTGAAAATTTTTCCGCCGTCCGCCAATGCTCGGTTGTCGCCGACGGACGCATGGCTTCGCTGATCAGGCGCAGGCGTTCGCCGCGTACGGGCGGATCGCTGCCGAAAATTTGCACATCGGCGCGCGTGATGCCCATTTTTTCCAGCAGCTTTTTCAGATTGTACTGCGGGTGCGACGGTTCGCAGGCAGCGAAACTTTCTTCGTCCAACAGCATATCCAGCCCCGGCAAAATAACTTTGCCGTTTTCCAGGGAAGCGATCGTGTCCAGCAGCTCGGCCGTCGCGGGCTGCGATCCGGTCGATCCGGCGGCGATAACGGGGAAAGGCGGCGGGTTTTTCCGCCAAAAATCAGCCTGAGCCCTGAACAGGCGTACTTGCCGGTCGGCGGCGTCGATAACGCCTTCTTCTTTTAAAATTTCGGGCCAGGCCGCCGTGACGATTTCCAAAAAAGCCAGCGTTTCCTGCCAGTGGGCGGCAAATTCGTCGGGGACAAGCTTTTTCAGCCGGTCAAACGGCATGTTTTCAATATACGCTTCGTCCAAAAACTCTGCCAGAGCGTCCGCCAGATGCAGCGCTTTTTCCGCGCCCAGAGGCTGCGGGCTGCGTTTTTGGATCAGTTTGCTTAATAACAGCCGCCGGCGCAGCGGGTCGATCGCGTCCGGCAGATCCGCGGCAGTTAACAAGGATAAACGCCCTTGCGTTTCTTCATCTTCAACGGCGGAAAAAGGGATCAGACGCGGCAGCATCAGCGGTTGCCCGTTGCTTTGGCGCAAAAAAGCTTCCTGCACGGTTTTGCACGCGCGTCTGGTCGGCAAAAACAACACTGTTTTCGCCAATCCGGCCGGCGCGGCGGCATGCCGGCGCAATAATTCCGCCGCCAGCGTGTCGGCAAAAGAAAAAACGGGCGCGATCGTGAAAACGTTTTTAACCGCCATCGGGCTGATCCTTCAGCCTCTGTTCCGCCAGAGCCAAAGCCTCCGGCGTGCCGACATGGTACCAGTCGCCGTCGCCGACAACGGCGGCCAGCCGTCCGGCTTTTTCCGCCCGGTCATACAGCAGATTCAACGAAAATTTTCCTTCGGGAGCGCCGTCAAAAATACGCGGGTTTAAAATCTGTGCGCCCGCGAAAACAAAGGGAGCGGTTTCTTCTTGCGGCTTTTTGCGCCGCGGCCTGCCGTTTTCAATAAAATAATCGCCTTTGCCGTCATGGCCGTATACGCGTTCAACCGGCCACAGCAGTAATAAAATATCGCTCCGCGATTCATCAAAGGCCTGCGCCATGCGTCGCAGCGCCGGTGTTTTTTCCGTCCACAGCGGGTCGGCGTTTAAAACGAAAAAAGGCCGGCCGCCCAGCAAAGGAAGCGCTTTTTTTACGCCGCCGCCGGTTTCCAAAGCGGTTTCTTCTTCTGAAAAAGTAAACTGCATATCCGCGCGTTTGTTCAGATCTTCTTTGATCAGATCCCCCAGATAACACACGTTGACGACGCAGTCTTTAATGCCGTGCGCCGCGATTTTATCGGCAACACGGTCAATCAGCGTTCTGTCCAGTACTTTGATCAGCGGTTTGGGCGTTTCGTCCGTCAAAGAACGCATGCGCGTGCCGCGTCCGGCGGCCAGAATCATCGCTTTGTTTATTTCAACAGACATGCGGGAATTCCCCTGTATTCGGCCGGAACGTTTTTGTCAAACCAGACCTTTAATTTCCCCAAAGCCGGGTGTTCCAAAGCGCGTTCCAACAATCGCCATAAACGCGGCAGGTGCTGTAAATAGCGGTTCTTTTTATCGCGGACGCACAGACGGACGAAAATCCCCAGGACTTTGACGTGGCGCTGCGCAGCCAGAACGGCCCATGAAGCCAGAAAATCTTTTTCGTTCGGCAGCTTTGCCGCCAGCCCCGTCATGTATCTTTCGCGCATATCCGCTAATAACCCCGGGTCAATATCACGGCGGGCGTCTTCCATTAATGACATGATGTCGTAGGTAATCGTACCGTGCAAAGCGTCCTGAAAATCCAACAATCCGCAGGCATGAATTCCCTTCCGGTTTTCCAGCAGCAGCAGATTATCGACGTGATAATCCCGCAAAACCAATGTTTTCGGAACATTATTGGCAACCGGAAAAACTTCTTCCCACAGCAAAACGAAATCGTCAACGGCTTCCTTGTCCGTTTCCCTGCCGAAAGCCGCCGGCATAAACCAGTCGGGGAACAGCATGATTTCATTTTTCAGGGCTTCGTCATCATAAAGCGCCAAGCCTTCCGGAACGACTTCGGATTCATCGCGCGAATGCAGATCAATCAGCAGATCGACGGCCAGCTCGTACAGCTTTCTTTCGTCCGCGCCGTTTTTTAACAGACGGGTATATGTCGAATCGCCGAAATCTTCCAGCAGGACAAATCCGTTTTCCGCGTCCTGCGCATAGACGTGCGGCGCGCTGTACCCCAGCTCTTCCAGCTTTTGATCGATTAACAAGAACGGCCTGACGTTTTCCATCGGCGGCGGCGCGTCCATTAAAACCATAGATTCGCTGCCGCGCGTCAGACGGTCATAGTGTCTGAACGACGCGTCTGCGGCCAACAGCTTTCTGTCTGCGTCGTCCCAGGCGTTTTCCTTTAAAAAGCGATTTAAGTGTTCAATACGTTCCGACATAAGTCCGGTTTCTCCATTCTGCCTTGCCAGCTTGCGCCGAAAGCCGTAAGGGTTAAAGTCCTTTTGTCTGTTTTTCCGGGAGGAATTTGAATCTGAATATCCAGCCGTTCCCGCGGCAGCAGCCGTTCGGCGCGTTGCGGCCATTCGATCAGGGAAACGCCGTCGCTTAATGCTTCTTCAAATCCGATTTCGTAAATTTCCTGCGCCGTTTTTAACCGGTACAGATCAAAATGCCAAATCGTCAGAGACTCTCCGCCGGTTCGTCCGGCGAGCGTATCATAGAGCTGAACCAAAGTAAAAGTCGGGCTGGGAACGTCTTCGTTTTCATCTGTCAGGGCGCGGATAAAAGCTCTGGCAAAGACAGTTTTCCCCGCCCCCAGATCGCCGGACAAGGTGATTACGTCACGCTGCCGGACCTGACCGGCCAGACAGGCGGCGAAAGATTCCAACTGCCGGCGGGACAGATCCGTGATAACCAAAGGTTCAGAAGACATCAAAAATGCTTTTCTTTTTCTTTGACCGCGGTGCAGGCAGTTTCGGCACTTTGATTTTTGCTTTCTGCTGCTGAATCTGCTGCTGTTCCACTTTCCATTCCCAGGGCATCTGGAACTGCCCTGCCCACAGGCCGCTTTTAGCTTGCTGGGCTTTCGCCTGATAAGGAATATATATCTGCGTAACGGCCGGCAAAGCGATCGCCCAGCCTTCTTCAACCAAAGCCGCGCCGATATCAAATGTTCCGACCGAACAGGCCGCCATTAATTCCTGTTGGGCATTAATGTTCATGATCCGGCAGGAAACTTCGTCGCCGCTGACAAAATCACGCAGCATGCGCGCGGCAATATAACCACATTCATACGGGTGGCCGTTTTGATCAATGCAGTTCTGGTCAATTAACGGCGAAGCAATGCCGTACAGGCGGATCGTATGCTGCCCGATTCGGAAAACATCACCGCTGACAATCGAATCTATTCTGCCCGTTACGACCTGCGGAATCGGCACGGCCCGGGGACCGGTTGTCGGCGGCAGGCCGACCATATCCGTTTCCTGGGCAGGAACGGCCGCAGTCGAGGGCACAGCGGCGGGGACGGTGCCGGGCATAACGGGAACCGCGGCTGCAATCGGCTGTACGGCGGCGGGAACGGGCGCCTGTTTATTCAAAAATTTTGCGCTGACGTTTTTCAGCATGTCCGATCCTGAAACGAAAAAGAAAAGAATGCCGACGAGAACAGCCATTAATATAAAAGTGGACATGCACCCCAGAAAACGCCATAACCCTTTTCCCAAAAAGAAAAAGCTCAGTATGCCGATTAAAATTGCGCCGCCGCCGACTGCCATATCCGGACCCGCCCCGTTTTGAAAACAAAGGCTGCCGATATAAGAAGAGGCCAAACCGACGACAAGAAGAGTGAGCCGCAAAAACACGTCAGATTCCTTTCCGAATTAAACGAAATATTTATGTCATTAAAAATAAAGCAGCGGATAAAGTCAAGAATCCGCCGCTTTATTTTTTTATTATTCTGTTTTAGCGCGTATATTCATCGCGTTTGCGCAGACGCATTTGATTTGCGCGGGAACTTTCCTGTTCGCGGCGTTTGGAAATCTGGTATTTTTTCGCAAAATCCGTATCGCGTTTCGTAACGGCCTGGTTTTTGCTTAATCCGCGCAGCTTTCTTAATCTTTCAACGCTGATTTTCTGACCGTGCGCGTCTGTAATGTACAGTTCCTTTTTCGCCGTTCTTTCCAGGTATTTTTTCCGGCTGCGTTCTATTTTCGCGCGCGACAGACGGCTTTTGCGTTCGGACGGCAACAATTTGTGCTTGGATCTTTTTTTGCGTTTTGTTTCGCCTTCCAATCCGCGGACGTCGCGTTTTTTCAATTCCAGCGGCGTTCTGTCGCCGACATAACGATTCGATTCCTGCGCGCGTTTGATGTCTTCGACGGAAAGCAGCCCTTCTACCCCCAGCTTGCGTTCCTGACGCAGCAGATTATTGCGGACTTCCAGTTTTTCTGCGATCTGGCGCACATCTTCCCGGCGCTGTTTTTCGGCCGCTGAAATAGCGCGGGGCTGGCGGTTTTGTTCGGCCTTTTCCGCGTACAGGCGGTCTTCGGCTTCTTTTGCGGCGCGGGCCGTCCGGTACAGGACATTGTCGTTTTTAACAATGTTTGAATGGACGTTCTTTTCTTCGGCGGCGCGGCGCTGCTGCCATACCAGGCTGCTGTTGTCGGCCAGGCGAATACGTTTTTTCTTGTTTTCTTCCATTTAAGTGATCCTACTCATCAGAAAAACCGAAATCTTATTACCACACTTTTCATTATACAGCAAAGGAAAGAAAAAAAAAGATTTTTTGGAAAAAATCGACAAAAAAATCAAAAAAGAAAGATTTGAAATGTAAAAAAATCCTAGTGAATCGGCAGATATATTTGTGTTTTCTTTGTCCCTTTTTTGTCCGAAACAGCCAATGTGCCGCCGTGCATTTCGATAAAGCTGCGAATCAGGGACGCGGCGAAGCCGTTTTGGGCGGCAAAATTAATCGTATCGGAGTCGTTTTTGACGTCCAGAGATTTTTCTTCCAGAGCAATGACCAGGTTTTTGTTTTCCGTATAAACGGACAAAGAAACCGTACCGTCTTTAAAAGCCGCCGATACGGCGTTGTTGATCAGATAAAACAGGACTTGTTTAAGCCGTTTTTTGTCGGCGATCAGAGTCGGCAGGACGTCGGGGCAGCTTAAATGCAGGGAAACGTTTTTGTTTTTTGCCTGTTCTTTGACGGTATTCATAATGCCGTTTAACAGACCGCGCACATCGACGGAATCCAATTCAAGTACGGCTGATCCCGTTTCAATCAGCGCCAGATCGGCCAAATCGTCAAACAGAATTTTAAGTTCGGACGAAGAATCGAAAATAGTCTGCAAGCATGTCTTTTGGCGCCGGCTGAGCCGCTGGCCGGCGTTGTCGGACAGCTTTTGGACCGCATCGGTCAAAGACGACAGCTGCGGATTGATTTCCCGTCCCAGCTGTTCCAGAAAAACGGCGCGCAGCTTTTCGGTCTGAACCGTCGTTTGTTTGAAACGGCTTAACAGCGTTTCCTTTTCTTCGGCCAAAGAAGAGCTCTTTTCTTCTTCGGTCACGTCCAGGAAAGAAACAAAAATACCCCCGTCGGGCAGACCTGCCGCGACAAATTCCAAAACCTTTCCGTCCGGTCTTAAAATCTGGAAAATTTCGCCCGTATGCGACGTTATAACACCCAGCAGCTGTTCTTTTAACGCTTCCCAGTTGTTTTCATTTTCAAAAAACGGCTTTTGTTTTTCAATGACTTCTACGATCGTCAGCGGCGGTTTGTTAAAATCGGAGTCGCTGATCTGCCACAAAGTCAGATAAGCCGTGTTCGCCAGACGCAGCCGCCCGTCGCGCCCGAACAGCAAAATGGCTTCGCGCAGGTGATTGATGACGGTGTATTGCGTTTCGTTTAACACCGTCATGGACCGTTCCATCGTCAAATGCCCGGTTACGTCTTCATATGTAATCAGCAGCCCGCCCAGCGGGTGGGGGGTCAGCATACGGCGCAAAGTCATGCCCGATGGCAGATGCAGAAT
>JAJXEL010000001.1:29935-37499 GCA_021639925.1 Alphaproteobacteria bacterium
ATTTTATTTCACGTGTTTTATAAGCGCTGAAATCCCTGTTTTCGGGCAGGCGCCGTTTTTCGCGCAGCATGTCCAAAACATGGGAATATGTCGGCGAACTGTCCAGCCATTCCGCTTCCAGATCCCACAGATTCATAAATGAAGTGTTGTAAAACTGCAGACGCATGTCCGCATCGAAAACCGCAATGGCGGTTTTTAAGTGTTCCAAAACGCCGTTATGGGAAGCAATATGATTTTGCAGGCTGTTTTGCAGCTCTTGTTCCTGCGTAATATCGCGGACGAAACCGATCGTTTTGTTTTTGGAATACAACTGGGCGGGCAGGGGGATTTCAGAGGCTTCAACCCAGCGGCGTTTGCCTTCCATGACGACGAATTCGCGGGCTTTTTTTTCTTTTCCCGCTGCGCGTGCAGCGGCGGCCAGCACTTTTGCTTCGCGCGGGGATTTTTCGTACACCAGTTCGCTGCCAAGCAAAACGGCCTGTTCGGGAGAATCCGCGTGGACCGCTTTGGCATAAGCGGGGTTGCATGCGGCGATCTGCAATTCTTCGCTGCGCAGCCAGACGGGGAACGGCAGGCTGTCAAAGGCCTGTTTAAATAAAGTGTTTTCTTTTTCCAGTTCCCTCGCTTTTTCGCCCAGGGACGCCAGTTTTTTTGTCGTATCTGTCGTTTCCTGAACCCACAGCGTATCGATGATATTTTTATATTTGGCCGAACGTGTTCTGAATCCGGAAACCAGAAAGCTTTTTGTCCGGGTCGTGTTTTGCAGTTCCAGCATAAAAGGCCGTTCGCCGGAACGCATTTCGTTTAATGCCGTTGCCAGCGCTTCGGCGCTGTCGGGGGTAAAGTGTTCCAAAAGAGCGTCGAAAGAAGATTCCGTTCCCTGGGACAGATCCATCATGACGGCCAGACGGCGCGAACAATGCGTTTCCCGGATAAACCCGATCGGGTCGTACAGCCACAAATAACAGCCGTCCGGAAAGCTTTCCAGCGTTTCTTCGGCCGTATTAAGTTTTTCTTCAGTCAAAAGCAGGCGTTTATGCTGTTTTAACAGTAAAAAAACGGCCGCGGCGCAAAACAAAACAACAATAAAGCAGATAAACAGCAGTGTTTTCGGGTAAAAAAACACCGAAATCATCATTTTTGTCAGGATTGAATCAAAAGCTGTCATCATTTTCTTAAAATAGCGCGGCTTGCAGGAAACAGCAAAATAAAAATTTAAGTTGTATCCGAAAGATGTTTTCGAAATGATATCTTTTTTTTAATTGATTTTCTGGTGTAAAACGGAGATTATCTGGAAAAGTATCAGTACTATTTTTTTATAAGGAAACAGTTATGGTGAAAATTAGAAGGTCTTCACGCGGCAGAACTGCGGACGGTTCTCCCAATCCGATTGACGTTTATGTCGGCGCCAGAGTGAAAATGCGCCGGACTTTGCTGGGAATGAGCCAGGAAAAACTGGGCGAAGCCATCGGTTTGACTTTTCAGCAGGTGCAAAAATACGAACGCGGCCTGAACCGTATCAGCGCCAGCCGGTTGTTTGATATCAGCAAAGTCCTGGAAGTTCCCATCGGCTTTTTTTTCGAAGAAATGGACGACCAGGTCGCGGAATTATCGCCGCGTATGCTGGCCGGCGCTTCCGAACTGGCCGAAGAACCCGTTTTGTTTAACTATGATCCGATGACAAAACGCGAAACGCTGGAACTGGTTCGCTGCTATTATACAATTCCTGACCGCCGTCTGGCCAAAAAGCTGCTGGACCTGGTCAAGGCAATGGCTTCTTCAACCGAAGACGAAGACGATAAAAAATAAGATTCGATTTTTTATCTGTCTGGCAAAATCCTGGATGCGGTTCTTTTGATCGGGCCGCATCTTTTTTGTCCGGGATAAAAACGCTTTAAGCCTGCAAAATTCTGTTTTCAAAAACCTTCTTCTCCTTTATACCTGAACGGGTCATTTTTATTATTTCAGGACATGAGGAGTACATTTTATGAGAAAAAGCTATCTGTTTACCAGCGAATCCGTTTCCGAAGGACACCCGGACAAAGTCTGCGACAGCATTTCCGATACGCTGCTGGATTTGTTTTTAACCCATGACCCGCAGGCGCGTTCCGCGGTTGAAACGATGGCGTCGACAGACCGCGTGATTATCTGCGGCGAAGCCCGGCTGCCCGAAACGGTCACGCGCCAGATGATGGAAGACGCCGTGCGCAAATGCATCAAAGATATCGGTTATGAACAAAAAGGATTCGATTGGCAGACCGTTGACGTTCAGAATTTTATTCACAAACAGTCCGGCGATATCGCCCGCGGCGTCGATGAAAGCGAAAACAAAGAAGAAGGCGCCGGCGACCAGGGCATTATTTTCGGTTATGCGACCAATGAAATGAACGGGGCGGAATATTCTCCGGCAACATTGTTCTTATCTCATAACATTTTAAAAGAACTTGCCCGCCTGCGTCATTCGGGCGAAATCAAATGGCTGCGTCCCGACGCCAAAAGCCAGGTGACTCTGCGTTATGAAAACGGCAGGCCTGTCGGCGTGGATACGGTCGTCGTATCGACGCAGCATACGGAAGACGTTTCTTATGACGAAATCCGCGAAACGATTCGCGGGGTTGTCAACTCTTTGCTGCCGGACGGCTGGACGGTCGACGATAAAAAATTTTATGTTAATCCGACGGGACGGTTTGTCATCGGCGGGCCGGACGGCGACACGGGGCTGACCGGGCGCAAGATTATTGTCGATACTTATGGCGGCGCGGTGGCGCACGGCGGCGGCGCTTTTTCGGGAAAAGACCCGACAAAAGTCGACCGTTCCGCGGCATATGCGACGCGTTATCTGGCTAAAAACATTGTCGCCGCCGGTCTGGCCGACAAAGCGATGATCCAGCTGGCTTACGCGATCGGCGTGGCGCAGCCTTTGGCCGTTTATCTGGATACGTTCGGCACATGCAAAGTTGACGAAGACAAACTGGAAAAAATGCTGCCCGAAATCATGGATCTGACGCCGCGCGGCATTCGGACTCATTTAAAATTGAACCGCCCGATTTATCTGCCGACGTCGCGTTACGGCCATTTCGGCAGAACGCCGGGGGCGGAAGGCGCTTTTCCGTGGGAAAAAACGGATCTGGCGGAACAGTTGAAACGCGCTTTTTAAACGGGAAACGGGAATGGAAAACAAAACGATCAGGGATTATCAGTTCTACGGCCGCCGGAAAGGCAAAAAGCTGAAACCTTCGCGCGAAGTGCTTTTGGATTCTTTTTTGCCGAAAGTCCGTCTGCCGGATATGGCGGGGCGCAAGGACGTCGACCCCGTTTCCTGTTTTTCCGTTCCCGTTCATTCCGTCTGGCTGGAGGTCGGATTCGGCGGCGGGGAACATCTGGCGCAACAAGCATTGAATCGTCAGGATACGGGTTTTATCGGCGCCGAAGTGTTTTTAAACGGCATTACCAGCCTGTTGACGCATTTGACGGGCATGGAACGGCGCGGCGATGTTGACGAAAATGTTTCTCTGGCCGGCGGACGGACGGATAATGTGCGCGTATACGATAATGACGTGCGCGATATTCTGCCTTGTTTTAAAGACGGGGCGTTTGAACGGATTTACGTTTTGTTTCCCGACCCGTGGCCGAAAAGAAGACATGCGGACCGGCGTTTTATCGGGCCGAAAAACCTGCCCGTCCTGGCGCGTTTGTTAAAAACCGGCGGCGAACTGCGCGTTGCCAGCGACGATATGAACTATATCCGCTGGTCGCTGGAACACCTGATGAAATCGCCGGATTTCGAATGGACGGCCGAAACGGCGGACGACTGGCGCAAACCGCCCGCGGACTGGGTGAATACGCGGTATGAACAAAAAGCTCTGGCGCAGGGCAGAAAGCCCGTGTACCTGATTTTTAAACGGAAGTGAAAAATGCAGATTTCAGTTAAAGTTTCGCCGGCGGAACGGGAATTTTTTATCAAAGGCGAATTTAGCGTCCGCGACGAAGAACGTTTTTTTGACGTTTTCATGCAGATCCGGTCAATGACCGAACGCTGTCTGGTATTTAATTTGTCGAAGTGTTCTTTTATCGATTCGGCGGCGATGGGAATGTTGGTTGTCGCGTGTGAAGAAGCAGCGAAAAGAAACGCCGTCCGCGTTATCCGTTCGGCGCCGGCGGCGATCAGGGATATATTGCTGTCCGCCGGATTCGAAAAATTTTATTATTTTCAGTAACGGGTGAAAAAAAGCTTGCCTGAACGGACGCGGTCTGTTATGTATGAAACATACATTCTTATAGTTTCTATGAGGGTGGGCCTAAAAAGCCCGCTTTTTTTTATGGTAAGAACCGGGGGAAGAAATGACTCTGAACGATACTTTGGCTGAATTGATTGTTCCCGTCTGCGAAGACATGGGCTATGATCTGGTTCGTTTGCAGCTGCAGGGCGGCAGTTCGCGCAAGGTTTTGCAGGTAATGGCGGAACGAAAGGACCGCCGGGCGATGACCGTTGACGACTGCGCCGATTTAAGCCGCGCCATTTCCCCGGTATTAGATGAACATGACCCGATCGAAGACAACTATACGCTGGAAGTCAGTTCTCCCGGAATTGACAGGCCGCTGGTAAAGTTGGACGATTTCGACCGGTTCAAAGGATTTGAAGCAAAAATCGAATGTCAGACTCTGATTGACGGCAGGAAACGCTTTTCCGGCCGTTTACAGGGGATTGACGGTTCGGACGTCGTTATAACGTTCGACGGCGCCGGTATCCGGATTCCGTTTGATCAGATCGCAAAGGCAAAACTGGTTTTGACGGACGAGCTGCTGGCGGCGTTTGCTTCGCAGTCAGACGAGGAATAAAAAGGAAATACACTAATGGAAAATACGGCAGCTTTACCGCGTCCCGAACTGTTGCAGGTGGCAGACGCGGTCGCCCGCGACAAGGGGATTGACAGGGACGAAGTCCTGGGCGCTATGGAATTTGCGATTCAAAAGGCGGGACGTTCCAAATTCGGACAGGAACACGATATCCGCGCGACGATCGACCGCAAAAACGGCGCGATTACGATGGCGCGTTATATCGAAGTCGTTCCCGACGACGCGGAAATCGAAAACGAAGCCGCGCAGATCACGGAAACAAAAGCGCGCAAAAAGGATCCTTCGCTGAAAGCCGGCGATTTTATTATTGATCCTCTGCCGCCGATTGATTTCGGACGCATTGCCGCGCAGACCGCGAAACAGGTCATTGTGCAGAAAGTCCGCGACGCCGAACGTATCCGCCAGTACAATGAATACAAAGACCGGATCGGCGAAATCGTCAACGGGATTGTCAAACGCGTTGAAACCGGCAACATCATTGTCGATATGGGACGCGCCGAAGCCGTACTGCGCTGGGACGAACTGATTCCGCGCGAACAGTTTCATAACGGCGACAGAATCCGCGCGTATCTGATGGACGTCCGCCAGGAAGTCCGCGGCCCGCAGATTTTCCTGTCCCGCACGCACCCGCAATTTATGGCAAAGTTGTTTGCGCAGGAAGTGCCGGAAATCTATGACGGCGTGATTGAAGTCAAGGCCGTGGCCCGCGACCCGGGTTCGCGCGCGAAAATGGCCGTGACGGCGACGGATTCGTCGATTGACCCGGTCGGTGCGTGCGTCGGCATGCGCGGCGTGCGCGTTCAGGCGGTCGTAACCGAACTGCAGGGCGAAAAAGTGGATATTATCCAATGGTCGCCCGATCCGGCGGTCTTTATCGTCAACGCTTTGGCGCCCGCCGAAGTGGTAAAAGTCGTTTTGGACGAAGAAGCCCACAGAATCGAAGTCGTTGTTCCCGATGACCAGCTGTCTTTGGCGATCGGGCGGCGCGGCCAGAACGTGCGTTTGGCTTCTCAGCTGACCGGCTGGTACATTGATATCCTGACCGAAGCCGAAGAATCCGAACGCCGCCAGAGTGAAGTCAAAGTCCGTACGCAGATGTTTATGGACGCTTTGGACGTTGACGACGTTATTGCGCATCTGCTGGTGGCGGAAGGCTTTACGTCGGTCGGCGAAGTCGCGTTTGTTCCGCTGGCGGATATTACGTCGATCGAAGGATTTGACGAAGAAATTGCCGCCGAGCTGCAAAACCGCGCGAAGGCCTATGTTGAAAAACAAAATGCCGAATTTGCCGTGCGCAGCAAAGAGCTGGGCGTTGACGAAAGTCTGATCGGCCATGAAGGTCTGGATCAGGGCATGATCGTCAAGCTGGCGGAAAAGGGCGTGAAAACGCTGGAAGATTTCGCTGATCTGGCGAATGACGAGCTGTTGGAAATTTTAGGCGAAAACGCGATGACGGCGCACGACGCCGACGCTTTGATTATGAAAGCGCGCGAAAAGCTGGGCTGGTTTGCCGATGACGGCGAAGAAGCCTAAAGCGAAAAAAAAATGCTGGCGGGGGATTCCGTCCCCCGACGGCTTGTCGCGCAAAAAAAACGAAACGGTGCGCCGGTGTCTGGTGACGCGCGAAACGTTGCCGATGGACCGTTTAATTCGTTTTTGCGTGTCGCCCGACCGTATGCTTGTTCCCGATCTGGCGCATAAGCTGCCGGGACGGGGCATGTGGGTGACGGCGGACAGGGATCTGGTTGAAACGGCATGCGCCAAAGGATTGTTTACGAAAGCCGCGCGCGTTAAGGTAACTTGTCCTGCGGATATGGACGGATTGATCAAATCTTTGTTTGTCAAACGTCTGCAGTCTTTGCTAGGACTGGCCAAAAAAGCGGGGCTGGTTGTCGCCGGGTTTGAAAAAGCGGCGGAAGCGTTGAAAAAAAAGCAGGCCGTCTGCCTGCTGGAAGCCGTGGACGGCGCGGCTGACGGGCGGGAAAAACTGGACCGCCTGCGCGCCGGCGTTCCTCTGGTCCGGGTGCTGAGCGCCGATCAGACCGCCGAGGCCCTGGGCGCGGGGATTTGCGTCCACACAGTGCTGAAACAAGGCGGCGCGGCTGATTTATTTGTTGCAGAAGCACGGCGTTTTGCGGCATATTGCAAAATTGAACAGGTTTAATGCGTAGAAAAAAGGCTGATTGATTAAATGACAGATGCGAACGATAAAAAAACGAAAAGCGCCCCCCTTACTCTTTCCCGCCCGAAGCTGGAACTGAAAAAAACGGTTGACGTGGGCCGGGTGCATCAAAGCTTTACCGCCGGCCGGTCAAAGCCCGTTCAGGTCGAAGTGCGCAAAAAACGCTCTTTTGTTACCGACGCGCACGGCAATATCCAGGGCGTGAAAGAGGAAACGAACGCTTCCGAACTGCTGGACAGCGAAAAAGCGCATCGTCTGAAGGTTTTAAAGGACGCGATCAAGGCCGACGAAGAAAACCGCATCAAGGCTGAAGAAGAAGCCAGACAGCGCGCCGAAGAAGAAGCAAAACGCGCCGCGCAGGAAGCCGAACGCAAAGCCAAAGAAGAGGCCGAACAAAAACGCCGCGCGGCTGAAAATCCGCCGAAAGAAACTCCGGCAGCTCCCGTTGCCGCGCCCGTGAAAAAAGAAGAACATAAAAAACCGTTTGCCGATAAAAAACCTGCCGCCGCTCAGCCGGCTGTGTCG
>JAJXEL010000001.1:37509-42048 GCA_021639925.1 Alphaproteobacteria bacterium
CCGGAAGATGCCGAAGCCGCAGAAAACCGCCGCATGAAGACCAGCTTTAAGCGCCGCGAAATGCGCGACGACGACAGCCGTACCCATGCCCGCCGCGGCGGCGGAGAAGATAAATGGCGCGGCGGCCGGATCAACATGTCCGCCCTGATGCGCGGCGATGATGACGAAGGCCGCGGCAGAAGCCTGGCGTCCATTAAACGCGCCCGCGAAAAAGAACGCCAGAAAATGTCCGGTCCCGCGAAACCTGCGGAAAAAGTCTACCGCGAAGTCGTCATTCCCGAAACGATTACGGTTCAAGAACTGGCCGCGCGTATGAGCGAACGCGGCGCCGACGTTGTCAAACAGCTGATGAAAATGGGCGTTATGGCGACGATCACCCAGACGATTGACGCGGATATCGCGCAGATTATCGTTGAAGAAATGGGGCATAAAGCCAAACGCGTTAACGAAGCCGACGTTGAAGACAACCTGCGCGACGCGCCCGACGCCGAAGAATCAAAACTGCCGCGTCCGCCTGTCGTTACGGTGATGGGACACGTCGACCACGGCAAAACGTCTTTGCTGGACAACCTGCGTTCCACCGACGTGGCCGCGCACGAAGCCGGCGGTATTACACAGCATATCGGGGCGTATCAGATCACGCTGGAAAACGGCCAGAAGGTCACGTTTATTGACACGCCGGGGCATGCGGCCTTTACGGAAATGCGCGCCCGCGGAGCAAAGGTGACGGACATTGTCGTTTTGGTCGTCGCGGCCAATGACGGTATCATGCCGCAGACGATCGAAGCGATTACGCACGCCAAGGCGGCCGGCGTTCCGATTGTCGTCGCGATCAATAAAATCGACGTTCCGGGGGCCAATCCGGACAAGGTGCGCACGGATCTTTTGTCGCATGAAGTCGTTGTGGAAAGCATGGGCGGCGACGTTTTGGCCGTTGAGGTTTCCGCGAAAAAACGGATTAATCTGGACAAACTGGTCGAAGCCATTTTGCTGCAGGCGGAAATTTTGGATTTAAAAGCCAATCCGAACCACACGGCGGAAGGCGCGATTATCGAAGCCAAAATGGAAAAGGGCCGCGGTTCCGTCGCCACCGTTTTGGTGCAGCGCGGAACGTTGAAGCAGGGCGATATCTTTGTCGCCGGCAAAGACTGGGGGCGTGTGCGCGCGATGGTTGACGAACGCGGCCAGCGCGTTGCCGAAGCCGGGCCGTCTTTCCCTGTCGAAGTGCTGGGCTTTCAGTCCACGCCGTCGGCCGGGGACGATTTTATCGTCGTGAACGACGAAGACCGCGCCCGCGAAGTCGCTGCGTACCGCCAGCGCAAGGAACGCGAAGCCCTGCAGGTACGTTCAACCCGTTCTGCCGTCGAACAGATGTTTGACAAGATTAAAGCCGGCGAATCCAAGGAACTGCCCGTTGTGATCAAGGCCGACGTTCAGGGCTCTGTCGAAGCGCTGACGGCGACGCTGAACAAAATTTCAACCGATAAGGCCAAAGTCCGTATCCTGCATGCGGCGGTCGGCGCGATTAACGAATCCGACGTTACGCTGGCCAAAGCGTCCAGCGCTTTGATTATCGGGTTTAACGTCCGCGCGAATACTTTGGCGCGTACGGCGGCGAAACGCGACGGTATTGAAATCCGTTATCATTCCATTATTTATAACGTAGCGGACGATATTCATGCCGCTTTGGAAGGCATGCTGGCGCCCGAATTGAAAGAAAAGATTCTGGGCTATGCGAAAATCCGGGAAGTCTATAATATTTCCAAAGTGGGCAAAGTTGCCGGCTGTATGGTCAAGGAAGGCGTCATGAAACGCGGTGCGCATGTCCGTCTGCTGCGTTCCAACGTTGTTTACCATGACGGTATGATGGCGGCGCTGAAACGTTTTAAAGACGACGTGAAGGAAGTCCGCGAAGGCTATGAATGCGGTATGAGCTTTGAAAACTTCAATGACATTCAGGTTGACGATACGGTTGAATGTTATGAAATTGAAGAAGTCGCCGCCAAGTTGGAAGAAGTCAAACTGTAAAAGGGGGCTTTGATGCGTTCGAATTCAAAACCGGCGACACAGCGCCAGCTGCGCGTAGCTGAACAGATCCGCCATATTTTGGCCGATTGTTTTCAGCGCGGCAACGTGCCGAAGGACTTTTTGGACTGCCCGCCCGTTTCCGTTATGGAAGTCAAGGTTTCGCCGGATTTTTCGTATTGCAAGGCCTATATTTCCGTTTTGGCGATAGAACAGTCTTCCGCGGCCGATCTGGCAAAGGCGTTGAATAAACAGGCGGGCTTTTTCCGCAGGATTTTGGGAACGAAAATCCGCTTGCGCTTAACGCCGGAAATCCGGTTTTTTGCCGACGGCGCCCAGGCCGAAGCCGACAAGATTGACGCGCTGCTGGCTTCCGAAAAGGTTCAGCGCGACCTGATGGCTGTCCCGCAGCAGGAAGAAAACGACGCTGATGATTAAAGCGGTTTTTTTCGATATTGACGGGACGTTAATCAGCTTTCGCACGCATAAAATGCCCGAAACGGCGCTACAGGCGCTGCATGCTCTGCGCCAAAAGGGGGTAAAGCTGTTTATCGCGACGGGGCGCGCGCCGAAAAGCACGGATTTTTTAAAAGAATACTTTGATTTTGACGGAATGGTCTGCTTTAACGGGCAATACTGTTTTGACCGGGACGGCGTTATTTATCAAAATCCTCTGCCTGCCGGAGCCATTCGGAACGCCGTGCCGTATATGGCAAAAAACGATATCGCCTGCTGCTTTGAAACGCTGGAAAAAAACGTGTTTAATCTGGTGGATCAGCGGGTGCTGGATCTGCTGGCTTTGGTCGGCATGGCGCATGTGGTGCCGGAATGTGCCGACGTGTCGAATTTAAATGCGGACGTTTATCAGCTGACGGCTTATGTTTCCGCAGAACAGGAACCCGATCTGATGCGGCTGATGCCGGGGTGCAAAGCGGTGCGCTGGTATCCGACTTTTGTCAATGTGATCGGCGAACGAAGCGGAAAACCGGTCGGTATTGCCAAAGTATGCGAAAAATACGGATTGGGGATTGATGAAATCATGGCGTTCGGCGACGGCGGCAACGATGTGGATATGCTGCGCTTTGCCGGAACGGGGGTCGCGATGGGCAATGCGGCGGCCGGCGTTAAACAGGCGGCGGATTACGTTACGGCCGACATTGACGACGACGGCGTTTTCAAAGCGTTGAAACATTTTGACGTGATTTAAAAAAAAGCCTCCGGCCGGAGGCTTTTTTTTCTAACCGGTGGCGGTAATCTGCCGCACCGCGTCGATTTCGTTAAAGCAGGACAACAATAAATGTTTTAAACGTTTTTCGTTTAATCCGCTTAATTCGGCCAAAGAATGCAGATGTTCCGCACTGCCGGATTTCAGAGCGTAAAAATTAAACAGGATAAAACGGCTGACCTCAGATGTTTTTTTGAACTGCCCGCGTTCGGCCTGCGTCATATTTAACTTTTCCATTTCGACGTAAACGGAATCCGGAGAATACCGCCATACGCCGCCGGAAATAAAATCGGTCGTCCAGCTGTAAACCATGGTTAAATTGATTAAAGCGATCGGGTTAAACTGTGATTTTAAAACAAAAACAGATTCTTCATATCCGTCTTTTTTTAAAATTAAGGTTGTATTGATATTGGATCTGTTTAGGTCAACGGCACACGGGGTAGAACAGGCCGGCATACCGTTGACATAAACTTTGGCGCGTTCAACGTTGGCATTGACGGTAACGGTTTGATTGGTTCCCGAAAAAACGGTGCCGCAGCCGGACAGAAATAAAACGGCTGATAAAATAAGAAATTGTTTCATAAACTCTCCTGATAAAAGACAGAAAAAAAAACCGCCTTTTCAGGCGGTCGGAGAGTTCAGAAATCATCAAAGAACGAATGATTGTTTTGACCTTTAATTCCGGCCTTTAAGGGGACGGGAATCTGAACATACGTCAAAACCTCCCCGACCGATAAGAGATCGGGGATATAAAACCGTCGTGCGATACGCAAAACGGATTAACGGCGCTATATCAAACGCCGGTTCTTTGAAAAGCTTCTGACAGCTCCGCGCCTTAAAGGCACTTGATATGCGAACGCATATCCGAAATAAATAATGACAGGACGGCGTTGTTTTGTAAACGGCTCAATTACATAAAAAACGGCGGGAAGTGTTTTTCCGCCGTTTTTTTCGCGCTTTTCTTCTTTTATTTTTCCGAAGCTAAAGAAAGCAGGTAGGACTGCGTTTCTTTGGACAGAGTCACGGTATCCTGCCCGGAATTTTGGCGGCGTTCGGCCAGTTGTTCCGCCTTTTTTTCTTCCGCTTGTTCGGCGGCGCGGGTTTCCTGTTGTTCTTCCAATTCTTCCATCAGGATTTCAATATAGGATTCTTCGTCTTCTTCCTGCGCGGAGGAAACAGAAGACGTCGAGTTTGTCGAAAAGAAAGACGACGCGCCCGAAACGGCTGATATCGACATTGTCAAATACTCCTTTTTACTGTAAAAACATTTGATTAAACGCAGGACGCGG
>JAJXEL010000001.1:42058-46541 GCA_021639925.1 Alphaproteobacteria bacterium
GACGCGGGTAAAAACACGCGAAAAATTTTTAAGGAATTCAAATGGCCAAAAAACGCAAAGGAAATCCCGTCAACGGCTGGGTAATACTGGACAAGCCGGCAGGACTGGGCTCTACAACCGCCGTTTCAATCGTCAAACGGATTTTTAACGCGCAGAAGGCGGGGCATGCCGGCACGCTGGATCCCGCCGCTTCGGGCGTGCTGCCGGTCGCTTTGGGCGAAGCGACGAAAACAATTCCTTATGTGACGGACGGGGAAAAAACATACGCTTTTACCGTGCGGTTCGGACAGGCGACGGATACGGACGACGCCGAAGGACAGGTGATCGCAAAGACGGACAAGATTCCTTCGGAAAAGGAGATCTTGTCGGTTATTCCTTTGTTCTGCGGGGAAATCGAACAGGTGCCGCCGAAATATTCCGCCGTGCATATTAACGGGCGGCGCGCGTATGATCTGGCGCGCGAAAACAAAGAAGTCGTTCTGCAGCCCCGGCGGATTCGCATCGAAGAATTAAAACTTCTTCACTTTTCTAAAGACGGAACGGCCGGATTTCAGGTACGCTGTTCCAAAGGCACGTATGTGCGCTCTTTGGCGCGGGATCTGGCGGAAAAACTGGACAGTCTGGGGTATGTGACGGCGCTGCGCAGACTGAAATGCGCAAAATTTTCGGATCAAAACGCTTTTTCACTGGAATATCTGCGCTCAATAGAGCATAGTTCTAATTGGACTGGTGTGCTTTTGCCCGTCGAGACCGTGCTGGACGACATCCCTGCTCTGGCCGTGACGCAGGCGCAAGCATCTAAGCTGTCAAACGGGAATTTCCTGCCTGTGTCCGATTTCGGCTGCGTGCCGGACGCGGACGTTTTTCAGGCAAAATCGGACAACCGTCTGGTCGCTTTGGTCCGCGTGCAGGACGGCATGATCCGCCCCGTGCGCTTGATTGTTCAATAACTCGATTAGGAGAATACGATGTCGATTACGCAAGAACGTAAACAGGAACTGATTAAAGAATTCGCAACCAAAGAAGGCGATACCGGTTCGCCGGAAGTCCAGGTTGCCATTTTGTCCGAACGGATTAAAAATCTGACGGAACATTTGAAAGATCACGACAAGGATTTCCATTCCCGCCGCGGTCTGTTGATCATGGTCGGCCAGCGCCGCCGTTTGCTGGACTATTTGAAAAGCAAAGATGTTTCCCGTTACGAAAGCTTGATCGCCCGTCTGGGCCTGCGCCGCTAAGGCGTCAAAAATTTGGTGAAGCCCCTTCTTTTGTAATAAAAGAGGGGCTTCATCGGATAAATGAAATTGTTTTTTTGTTGGCTCTTTTTGAATGGTCAAAAAGAGGTTGGAGAAGAAAGTAAGTATAATGTCTATGTTTAAAGAATTCCGCAGGGAAATCGAATGGGGCGGGCGTACTTTGTCCGTCGAAACCGGAAAAATCGGCCGCCAGGCTGACGCTTCCGTTATTGTCAAATACGGCGAAACCGTCGTTCATTGCGCCGTGTGCGCCGCTAAAACCGTTCCCGAAGGAATGGAAGAAGATTTTTTGCCTTTAACAGTTAATTACCAGGAAAAAGCGTATGCTGCCGGACGTATTCCGGGCGGTTTTTTCCGCCGCGAAGGCCGTCCTGCCGAACATGAAATTCTGGCGGCCCGTCTGATCGACCGTCCGATCCGGCCGTTGTTCGCCAAAGGATACTGCAATGATACGCAGGTGACCTGCACGGTGTTAAGCCATGATATGGAAAATGATCCCGATATCGTCGCGATGATTTCGGCCTCGGCGGCTTTGGCGTTGTCCGGCCTGCCGTTTTTAGGGCCTATCGGCGCGGCGCGAGTCGGATACAAAGACGGCCAGTATATTTTAAACCCGACGGTCGGGGAACGTGAAACGTCCCAGCTGGATCTGGTGGTCGCCGGAACGTCGCAGGGCGTTTTAATGGTTGAATCCGAAGCCGGCGAATTGTCCGAAGAAGTCATGCTGGGCGCCGTTGTGTTCGGCCATGAAAAAATGCAGGCCGTTATTGACATGATCAACGGTCTGAAATCCGAAGCGGGCAAAGAACCCTGGCCGATGCCGGTTCCCGCGCCCGAATACAAGGTCGTTTATGATAAATTTATGGACGCTTACGGCGCCGAACTGCGCGAAGCTTATAAAATTACGGATAAGCTGGAACGTCAAAACGCCGTCGCCGATATCCGCGAAGCCGCGAAGATCAGCGTCGCCGACAACGAAGCCGAAGCCGCCGTTGCCGCCCGCGTGTTCCACGAAATGGAATACCATACGGTACGCGATGCGATTTTGGAAACGGGCGTGCGCATTGACGGCCGCGATACGAAAACGGTTCGTCCGATTACCGCCGAAGTCGGCGTTTTGCCGCGCGCACACGGATCCGCTTTGTTTACCCGCGGGGAAACGCAGGCTCTGGTCGTCGCCACTTTGGGAACGGATCAGGACGAACAGATCGTTGACGCTTTGACGGGCGAATACCGCCAGCCGTTCATGCTGCATTACAACTTCCCGCCGTATTCGGTCGGCGAAACGGGGCGTATCGGTTCTCCGGGCCGGCGCGAAATCGGCCACGGCAAGCTGGCCTGGCGCGCGATTCACCCGATGCTGCCGTCCAAAGAAGAATTCCCGTATTCGATCCGCGTCGTATCCGAAATCATGGAATCGAACGGGTCGTCTTCCATGGCGACGGTATGCGGTTCATGCCTGGCTTTGATGGACGCCGGCGTTCCGATGAAGGCTCCCGTCGCCGGGATCGCCATGGGATTAATTAAGGAAGAAGACGGCCGTTTTGCCGTTCTGACCGATATTCTGGGCGATGAAGACCACCTGGGCGATATGGACTTTAAGGTCGCCGGAACCAAAGACGGCGTAACGTCTTTGCAAATGGACATCAAAATCACGTCCATTACAAAGGAAATTATGGAAATTGCGTTAAAGCAGGCCAAAGAAGGCCGTCTGCACATTTTGGGCAAAATGGCCGAAGCGATTGAAGCGCCGCGCGACACGGTTTCCGAAAACGCGCCGCGTATTACGACGCTGCAGATTAACAAGGACAAAATCCGCGAAGTCATCGGAACGGGCGGCAAGGTCATTCGTGAAATTACGGAAACGACCGGCTGCAAGATTGACATTTCCGAAGACGGCCTGATTAAAATCGCATCGTTTTCCGAATCTTCGGGCGAAGCGGCTTTGAACTGGATCAAAGGGATTGTTTCCGAACCCGAAGTTGGCCAGATTTACGATGGCAAAGTCGTTAAGGTTGTTGAATTCGGGGCTTTTGTCAACTTCCTGGGGGCAAAGGACGGCCTGGTCCATATTTCCGAACTGGCGCCCAAGCGCGTCGGCAAGGTGACGGACGTCGTAAACGAAGGCGATCATGTCAAAGTCAAATGCATCGCCATCGACAACCGCGGCAAAGTCAAATTGTCAATGAAGCGCGTCAATCAGGAAACCGGCGAAGACATGGATAATCAGGAACAGCCTGAACAGTCTGCCGAATAATTACTTTGCAAGAAGGAGCGTTTTCTTTGAAGTCTCTTAAAAACTTACTTATTTCGGGGCGTGAAGTCCTTCCTTTGGTTGAAGGAGGAAAGGGCGTCGCCGTCAGCACCTGCAAAACCGCGGGGGCGTGGGCGGCGGAAAATGCCGTCGGAACAATTTCCGGGGTTATTCCCGACGTTGTTGATGAAAACGGCGAAATCATTCCAATGGAAATCAAAGCCAAAACGCGACGCGAACGGTTTGAAGAACAGATCCGCCATTCGATTGAAGGGATCATTTCTCAGGCCAAAGTCGCCCATGAGATTGCCTGCGGCAAAGGACGTATTCATATCAACGTCCTTTGGGAACAAGGCGGCGCGCAGCAGATTATTACCGAAGCCCTGGCAGGCGCCAAAGGGCTGATCAACGGGGTAACGTGCGGGGCGGGCATGCCTTACAAACTGGCGGAAATCGCTTCTTCTTTTAAAACGTTTTATTACCCGATCGTTTCATCGGGGCGGGCTTTCAAGGCTTTGTGGGCGCGCGCTTACAAATCTTACGCGGATTTTCTGGGCGGCGTCGTTTACGAAGATCCCTGGAAAGCCGGCGGCCATATCGGATTGTCCAATAACGACGATCCGGCCGTGCCGCAAAATCCGTATGAACGCATTGTCGAACTGCGCCGGTCTATGGCTGCGGTCGGGTTGGAACAAACGCCGATCATTATTGCCGGCGGCGTGTGGTATCTGCGTGAATTTCAGGATTATATCGATAATCCCGAAATCGGCCCGACGGCGTTTCAGTTCGGAACGCGTTCTTTGCTGACGCGGGAAAGCCCTGTTGCCAAAGCTTGGCAAAAGGCTTTGCTGACGTTGAAAAAAGGGGAAATCGCTTTGCAGCGTTTTTCGCCGACCGGATTTATGTCTTCGGCGATTAAAAACAAATTTCTGACCGACTTGTTTGACCGTTCGGCGACGGCGATGCCTTATAA
>JAJXEL010000227.1 GCA_021639925.1 Alphaproteobacteria bacterium
GATAAAAGCAAAACGCCGTTTGACCGTGATAAATTGCAGCGTTCCATTACGATCGCCGTCAGGAAACGTCCGATCAGCCCGGAACAGGTTGAATTGATTGTCAACAGTATTCAGCGTCAGCTGGAGGTGTCCGGCGAAAGCGAAATTCCGTCCGATCAGATCGGGGAAATGGTAATGGAAGCATTATCCGCCCTGGATCCCGTAGCTTATGTGCGTTTTGCTTCCGTTTACCGCGATTTCAGAGAAGCCAAAGATTTTAAAGCTTTTATCAGCAGTCTGGAGGCCGTCGCCGACGCCGGTCCCCTAAAAGGAGAACAAGATGTCTAAAATGAAAACCAACCGCAGTTCTTCGCGCCTGGCCGCCGTTCAGGCGTTATACCAGCATGCGTTTGGCGAAAAAACGATTGACGAAATTGCCCGTGAATTTATGGCAGGCTCTATCGGCCGCGAAGTCATTGACGAAGACGAGCAGGCCGGAACGGAAACTTTTGTTCCCGTAATGCCCGCCGAACCGACGTTATTTGCGGGAATTTTATCGTCGTATGCGCAGAATGCCGATCAGATTAACGAAATGATTAACGCCTCTTTCGCCGAAGACTGGTCGGCTGATCGCGTTGAATTGACGTTAAAGGCGATTTTGCAGGCGGGGACAGCCGAATTGATGGCTTATCCCGAAACGCCGGTAGCTATTATCATTACGGAATATATAGATATTGCCAAAAGCTTTTATGCAGGTCCGGAAGTTAAGGTAACCAACGGCATTTTGGATCGTCTGGCAAAAATTCTGCGTGAGTCTTAATTACGTTATTCGTCGCGTTTATGTTCAATCAGGGGCGCCGGTTCAGACGAATCGGCGCCGTTATTTTCTTTAACGCTGAATTCGGGTTCAATGTCCCGCGGCCGTGGTTTAAAAGGGCGGGAAACGTAAAAAGGCCAGAAAGCTTTTTTCCAAAAAACAAAAGAGGCCGTCGTTCCGAATAAAAATAACAACA
Source organism: Alphaproteobacteria bacterium (assembly GCA_021639925.1). Lineage (GTDB taxonomy): Bacteria > Pseudomonadota > Alphaproteobacteria > CAAGCB01 > CAG-977 > UBA11549. The sequence continues at coordinate 993 of JAJXEL010000227.1, forward strand.
GATAAACCAGATACGGCCAGAAAAACAGCAGCACGGCCAAAACCGGTGGCCAGTTCCATACAACAACCGCGCCGTAAACGCCGGCCAAAGGCCCGACGGCCGGGATAAAAACCAGCAGCAGCGCCGCAAAACCGGCAAATATCCAATGCAGTCCGAAAAAATGCATAATGCCGTCAATGCTGGCAATTAATTGCAGCAGGCTGATTAAAATATAGGACGCAATGAACAACGCCGGTAATTTCAGAATCATGTTTTTAACCTTTTTTCTTATTTTACCCGTTTGCAAATAAAAAAAACATAAGTTTATGCTTGGTAATAAAATTTTAAAGATGTAGAGTTATTCTAAACTTTCCACGACCAGGAAGGAAACATGAGGAAAATCATTCAGGAAAAACTGTACTTTGTTTTTCGGGATTCTGACGGAATACTGGGTTTTACAATCCGGTGTTATGACGGCGAACCCGTTAATCCGCGTTTTTTGTTTGACGGCGACAAGCAGGTGTTTTTGCTGCGCCGGCCGGGGCAGGTCATTTCTTTGGCCTCGCTGGGGGAAGAATTTGTCGCGCTTTTACTGACTTCACAGAAAGTCCGTTTTTTGGAAACGCCCGAAGATTCTTCTGAAATTGTACGTCAGTATGATATTCCCGTTACAAAGATAGAAAGTATTTTATTGTCGGAAACGCAGATCGTTCCGTCAGAAGAACCCTTCTTTGCCGAATTGCTTCATTCGGCTTAAGTTCGTTCAAAATACCAGTATCTGTCAGAAAAAGCCGTTTCAGCGG
>JAJXEL010000083.1:0-6121 GCA_021639925.1 Alphaproteobacteria bacterium
ACCGGTTGTTGGTGTGACAGGCTGCACCGGTTTGGTCGATCAAAGCCAGTAACGTATCGCCGTCGCAGTCGATTCGCATTTCGATCAGTTTCTGCGTATGTCCCGACGTTTCGCCTTTGCGCCACAGTTGTTGGCGGGAACGGGAAAAATAACACATGCGCCGTGTTTGCAACGTTTCTTTCAACGCCGTTTCGTTTGCCCAGGCCATCATTAAAACTTCGCCCGTATCATATTGCTGGGCGATAACGGGCACCAGTCCGTCCGCATTGAACCGAACGGACCGGAGTAATTCTTCGGGTGTGATTTTCTGCATTTTTTTCGCCTTAAATAAAAAATATAAAGCTTTTTAACCGCGGACGGTGTAAAAGAAAAGAAATTATTTTAAAAGCAGGGGATATCATGCCGATGCAGAATACGACTATTCAGGATTTACGCGCGCAGATTGATGCTGTTGACGATCAGATGCACGATCTTTTAATGCAGCGCGCCGGGCTGGTTGAACAAATCGGACGGCTGAAAGCGCAGCAGCCGGAAGCCGTTTCCGGTTTTGCGCTGCGCCCGCAGCGGGAAGCCGAAATTATGCGCCGTTTGTGGCGGCGTCATAAAGGAAATCTGGATAAAGACGTGATGATCCGCATCTGGCGGGAAATCATCAGCGCATGCACCAATTTGCAATCGCCCGTAACCGTCGCCGTTTTTATGCCCGAACGCGGTATGGGAAATCTGGAAATTGCGCGCGATTATTTCGGCGCCTATACGCCGATGCTGCCCTGCCGGTCCGTCAGCCTGGTTTTAAAAGAATTGACGCAGGGCGAAGCCAATGTGGCGATTTTGTCTTTGAATGACGATAAACAGACATGCTGGTGGTATGCCCTGGCGCAGGAATACAAACGTTCCGTCAACGTGTTTTTAAAGCTGCCTTTGACCGGGCCGGGGCACGGCCGCGGCGACGGGCGCTGCGCATATGCTTTAAGCAAGCTGCCTTTTGAAACGACGGGCGAAGACAGAACGCTTTTAGTCGCCGAAACCGACGGCACGCTGAGTCTGAGCACTTTGGATCTGTTGTTAAAAGCCGGCAGCGTTGCGACAAATGCGATTTGCGATTCGTATATGCCGGATATGATGCACAAGGCTTATTTGTTTGAAGTCGAAGGATATCTGTCGGATCAGGACGAACGGTTAAGCGCCTTGATTGAAAAGGAAAACGGAAAAGTTACCATGCTGCGCGTGATCGGCGGATATCTGGTTGAATTTTGTTAAGGTAGAAGAACTATGAAAAATTATCCTGTTCCCGCACATTTAAGTATTTTGTCTTTAAAACCGTATGTCGGCGGAGCGTCCGGTATTCAGGGAGTTGAACGGGTGATTAAGCTGTCGTCCAACGAAGGCGCGTTCGGAACAAACCCCGCCGCCGTTCAGGCGTGCCGTGATTTCGCGGAAAAAATGTTCCGTTATCCCGACGGCGGATCGTCTGCGCTGCGCGGCGCGATTGCCGAAGCACACGGCGTTGACGCGGACAGAATCGTGTGCGGCAACGGTTCGGACGAACTGATCGGGCTGTTGTGTCACGCTTATCTGAAACCGGAAGCCGAAGTCATTATTACGCAGTATGCTTTTTTGATGTACCGTTTGTATGCCGTCGGCTGCGGCGCGCGGCCTGTAACCGTTCCGGAAAAAGATTTTAAGGTCGATCCGGAAGCGATTTTAAAAGCGGTTACGCCAAAAACAAAAATGATCTTTATCGCCAATCCGGGCAATCCGACGGGAACGTATTTGTCCAAAGACGAACTGATCGGGTTGTGCCGCCGATTGCCGGAAAATATTATGATTGTCATTGACGCCGCTTATGCGGAATTTGTCGCAAAAGACGATTATGACGCCGGTACGGATATCGTCGATCAATTTCCGAATGTCGTTATGCTGCGGACTTTTTCCAAAATTTACGGTCTGGGCGGCGTTCGTTTGGGGTGGAGCTATGCTTCGCGCGAAATTACGGACGTTTTAAACCGTGTCCGCGGGCCGTTCAACGTCAACGCCGTGGCTCAGGTTGTCGGCGCGGCGGCGGTCAAAGACAGGGATTTTGTGAAGAAATCGTTTGAACATAACAAAAAATGGCTGGATATTTTACCGCGGGAGCTGGAAAAAATCGGATTGCAGATGACGCCGTCCGTAACGAATTTTATTCTGGTTCATTTTCCTAAAGAAAATAAAACGGCGGAACAGGCCGATATTTTTCTGCAAAGCCGCGGAATCATCGTGCGCCGCGTAGCGTCTTACGGTTTGCCGGACGCTTTGCGCATGACAATCGGAAATGACGAAGAAATGACGATGCTGTTAAACGCGTTAAAGGACTTTATGACGGCGTAAACAGTATTCTGCCGATTTTATAATTGATTTGCGTGTTGTCCAGTTCGCCTGAAAATAAACGGGCGTGTTTTCCCGCGGCGAAAAGGGGAACGTTCCTGCCCGTGTGTTTGGTGGATTTAAAACGGCACCAACGGGATAACCCGCCCGTTTCGTGATCGGCCAGAACAATGACGGTTGTGTCCGGCGAACTGAGTTCAACAGCGGCTTTGACGGCCGTATCAAAATTATAAACGGCTTTTTTCATGCCGGCGAGGTCATGGTTGTGGGAAGCGATATCCGTTCCTTCTTCTTCAATCAGCAAAAAATAAGGTTTTCCTGACGTTTCAGCCCGGACAATTACATCGGCCGCCGCTTTGGGCAGATCGGTAATATCGGTTTGAATGATCATTTTTTCGGCGGCCGCGCGCTGCTGATCCAGAATATCTTTTCTTCTGTAACGGCTGGTAACATGAGCGTAAAATGCGGCCGGAGTGGCGCTGTCGTCCAGGTCTGTTGTCAGCAAAGCCGTGAAAAAGCCTTTTTTAACGGCTTGTTCGGCGATTGTTTCGCAGGGCAGCTTTTCCGGATCCATGCCGACATATCCGTTTTTCGTTTTTATGCCGCAGGCATAAGCCGTCGCGCCCGCCGCCGAATCCGTTACGCTTCTGTTTGCTGAATGTGTCCTGATTTCGCCGCGGACGGGCAGGGAAGAAAAAAACAGATCTTTTTCTTTTCCGGCGCAGGAAACATGATTAAATCCCATGCCGTCGGCCAGCATCAGGATCACATTGTCGGCTGCGGCTGGACCGGAAAACAAAATAAAAAACAGCGCGGCCAGATACAGCATGGCTATTGTCCGTTTTCATCGTACAGCAGGATCGGTCCCGCATAAACTTTGCCGGATTGAAAGCTGAAAGGAGAAGTAAGGGAAGATTGTGTTTCGCCGGGTTCTTTTTTTAATTTTTCCCCTAAAACGACTTTGGCGACGGATACATGGCTGGAACGCATGTATCCTCCTTTTTCAAGCATATCCAACAAGTCAAAAAAGCCGTAAACTTTTGCTACGGACGCGCCGATCATTTCAAACGAGTTATCAAAGCCGAACGTTCCGGAAAAGCTGGCCATGAAGGGTTTCCAGATAATTTCTCCCTGTGTGATTTCCGCTGTTCCGCCGCTCTGCGTCCAGTTTGTCAGCAAAGATTTTTCCGCGCCGGACGCCAACCCTGATATAACGCCGTTTAAACGGATATATTCGGCCTGCGCGGGCAAATGCTGCGCCATATAAGCAGGCAGGCGGATATTATTTGAAACGACCGAAAACGATACCGGCGGGACCGTGTTTTCCGCCGCCGGATCCCGGCGCAGAGTCAAAGAAAAATCAGCGACGGAAAAGCCTTCCATAGATTTCGGGGCGGCAGTCTGAATGTTTTTAAAAACGGCGTCCAGTGACAAGGTATCGTTTTTTGACGGCAAATGAAGCGTTATTTCGCCTTGGCCGACAACCAGGCGGATATCGCCGATTGTTTTTGTTGTCAACGAATGTGTTCCGTTGGCTTTGATCTCGATCGTTCTGGGTGTAAACGGGTTGCTGGTCACTGTGATCCGGCCTGTTTTTAATACCCAGCCCCCCATTTTTTCGGGCGCCGTAATGACGACGTCGTCCAGATTCAGGCCGCTTTTAAAAGCCAGGTAGGACGACGGCGCGCTGTACGATATGCCGAAACCGTCTTCGCCCAGCTCTTTGAATACACTGTAAACGCCGCCGCGCAGAATTCTTTCGCCCTGAAAACAGACGCTGATATAAATCAGCAAAGAAATACAGCAGGCCAGCAAGACCCCCTTTTTGCCGGAAAAAACATGGATAACCTGTTCCCAAAGCGTTTCTTCGGGCAGATCGTCTTGTGCCTGGGTGTGCGGCTGCTGCGGCTGTAAGTGGGGCAGTTTGCTGGGGTCTAACATAGTATTAATGTCTGTTGTTGATAATGTCGGGTATATATTATACATTTTTGCGGCGAGTGTAATGTTTTTTTTGGCATGACGAGGTGAAAATGGCGGTGGAAAATATTGTGTTTGATTTCGGCGGCGTTCTGATTGATTGGAATCCGCGTTATCTGTATCGCAAAGTATTTAAAGACGAATCGGAAATGGAATATTTTTTATCCCATGTCTGCACGCCGGAATGGAACGCCGGGCTGGACAAAGGGAAGCCTTTTAAACAGGGTGTTGAAGAGCTTTTGCCCCTGTATCCTCAATATGCCGAAGAAATCAAGATGTATGACGCCCGTTGGGAAGAAATGTGCGGCGATGTGATTGAAGGCAGCGTCCGTTTGCTGCGTTCCGCCGTCCGGCATTATCCCGTTTATGGTTTGACAAACTGGTCGGAAGAAAAATTTGCCGTTACCCGGCCGAAACATGATTTTTTCAATTTGTTTAAGGGAATAGTCGTTTCCGGTATCGAAAAAGAAAGTAAGCCGGACCCCGTATTGTTTGAAATTTTAATCCGGCGTTACGGGCTGGATCCCGAAAAAACGGTTTTTACGGACGATTCTCTGCCGAACATCGAAACGGCAAGACAACTCGGTTTCCAGGCGATTCATTTTGAAACGCCTGAAAAGTTAAAGGAAGAGCTGCTGGCAAAAGGAGTCGTCCTGGATTAAACCAGGCTGACTGTTTTTTGAACGGGATCAATCTGCATCAAAGCCCCGTAAGGCAGACAGCAAATCGGGTCCGTATGGCCGAAATCCATGCATGTGACCATTGGCATGTCTGATCCCGCTTCCATACGGACAGCGCGGATCAAAGCTTTGTCGTACAGGTCAAAATCTTTTTCGGGGACATTATGCGGGCGTCCCATGATCAACCCGCGCAGGTTTTTTAAAATCCCCGCCGCCGCATAGTTGCGCAGGCAGCGGGTCAGGTATGTCGGGCTGGGGGCTTCTTCGGACAGGTCAATAAATAAAATGCAGTCTTTCCATACCTTTTTGTCCGGCCAGACGGGAGTTCCCTTTATCATTTCCAAAACTTCCAGACAACCGCCGATCAGCCGTCCCTGAACGGGAAAACGTCCTTGTATGAAACGATATCCTTTGTTGGGTATTCTTTTTCTTTTTTGTTTTTGATTTTCCGGGTCGGCCCAATCCAGGAATTCATTGGTCCAGGCTTCTGAAGGTTTGATTTCTCCGCTGATTTTTCCGGTAACAAAAACTTTTTCAAAAATGTCGCGGGCATAATCAAAAATGCCGCCGTTTTCTGCAAAAGTTGTTAAAAAAGCCGGGCCGTAAACCGAAGAAACGCCGGCCTTTAAAAAAGCGAAATGGATTGCCGTCGGGTCAGAATAACCGATAAAAAATTTCGGGTTTTCCGATATGGCGCGGTAATCCAGATAAGGCAGCAGGCGGACGCTGTCGTCTCCGCCGATCGTTGTAATAATTGCTTTGATGCCGGGATCTTTGACCGCGGCGTTGATATCGTCGGCGCGCAGGCGGGGATTTTTATCCAGCTCGTCCGGCGAACATAAAGTATGCGGCATTTCGACGACTTTTAATCCGAAAGTTTCTTCAAACTGCTTTTTCCCGATTTCGTAACGGTACTGAAAAGCAAAGGCGCCGCCCCATGACGGGGATACGGCGGCAACGGTGTCTCCTTTTTTTAATAAAGGCGGTGTTTTTAAGCTTAATGTCATCGGAACCCCCGCTGAATTGTTATTTTTTCAGTGTATCATAAAAATATAAAAAAACAGCCTCTAAACGATCAGAGGCTGTATAGGGCTTAATTA
>JAJXEL010000083.1:6131-9179 GCA_021639925.1 Alphaproteobacteria bacterium
CATTGACCGGTTGTCCGTTTCGTTTTGCATCGTTTGTTCGACGGTCTGGCTGTGTTCTTTTTGCTTTAATGCTTTTCTTTCGGCCTTTTGCTGTGTTTTCAGCTCGTACATTTCCTTGGCCTGCTTGATTTTCAGTTCCTTAACCTGCTTTTCCTGTTCTAAACGCAGCTGTTTCATTTCAGCGGACAGTTTATGCTTGGATTCTATTTCTTGAACGTCTTCCTTGTATTCCTGTTCAATCTCGGCGATTTTTTTATCAAGGCGGCTCATCTTCCCGTCTTTGGCCATGGCCGGCGCCGACATCAGGCAAAAAAACATGAGCATTAAGATGCTTTTTTTCATAGAAATTCTCCCTTCTAAAAATTACGAATATCTTTACATTGAATTATTTCCTGACACCGGTCAATACGATCAAGAGGCGGTATATTGACCGTTAATCCTGCCGGTTTTCGTGTCTGTGCCTGCGCGGCGGTCTGTCATGTCCTCTGCCATGATGGCGGCCGGAAAATTCATTCGTGTCGTCGCGGCGGTCTTCGGTGAAATTCCGGGATTGATCGTCGGCAGTCTGACTGAATCTTTCGCCGTTATTATCTGCCGGCGGCGGAGGAGGCGGCTGACGAAATTCCTCATCGTCGTTTTCGTTAAAATCTTTGGGCGGCGGCGGGGGAAGCCGCTTTTCTGACGTCCATGTGTCCGTATTTTCAGAACCGGCCGCAGAATCGGTTTGGCTTTCTTGCGCCATTCCATATCCGCCGGAAATCAGAAAAAAAGAAAAGCTTAAAGTAAAAAGAAATGATTTTTTCATTTTTCTGTCCTTTCTAAGTTAAAATATGTTTCTTCCTTTAAACGCATGAATCATAAAAATATGTACGGATTTTTTTGTTTGACAGAGATAATTTGTTTCGATAATATTCTTTTCATGATGAAAAGAACAGAAAACATTCTGCCTATGGCGCAAAACTGGTGGTGGCTTTCCTAGGGAAAGCCGCGTAAGATGTTTTTTGGTCGTTGCCGCGGGTTTCCCAAAACGGGAACAGCGGTTTTTTTATGACAGTCTTGTTTGATTACCTCAGCTTCCCGGAAAAACGGCACGGTTTGACAACGAAGCAAAGAAAGGTTTAAAACAATGACTTATATGCCCGAATTTTCTACTCCTGACACAGACGGTTTTTTTCACGGTTTCGGCGGTATGTATCTGCCCGAAGAATTAAAAAACGTGATGCATGAAATTGCAAACGCTTATGCCGAAATCAAAGATACGCCGGAATTTAAACAGGAACTGGCGTATTATTTAAAAGAATACGTCGGCCGCGAAACGCCTTTGTATTTCGCAGCGCGGTTAAGCAAAGAGCTGGGCGGTGCAAAGATTTATTTAAAACGGGAAGACCTGTGCCATACCGGCGCCCATAAAATTAATAATGTTATGGGACAGATTTTATTAGCCAGATATATGGGAAAAAAACGGATCATTGCTGAAACCGGCGCCGGACAGCATGGCGTCGCTACCGCAACCGGAGCCGCTTTGTTCGGTATGAAATGCCGCATCTATATGGGGGAAGAAGATACCCGGCGGCAGGCTTTGAATGTCTTTCGCATGAAAATGCTGGGCGCGGAAGTGATTCCCGTCAAAAAAGGGCAAAGGACGCTCAGCGACGCTGTTGACGCCGCTTTGGAAGATATTGTCGAAAACTATAAAGATACTTTTTATCTGGTCGGTTCGGCTGTAGGGCCTCACCCGTATCCGATGATTGTTCGCGATTTTCAGTCAATTATCGGGAAAGAAGCGCGCCGCCAGATTCTGGAACATGAAAACAGACTGCCTGATTACGCCGTTGCCTGTGTCGGCGGCGGCAGCAACGCAATCGGTTTGTTTGCCGGCTTTGTCAATGATCCCTCTGTCCGTTTGATCGGAGTCGAAGCGGCAGGCAAAGGGTTGGATACGCCCGAACACTGCGCGACGATGACAAAAGGAAAACCGGGTGTTTTGCATGGCGCTTATACTTATTTATTGCAGGACGACAAAGGAGCCCCCGCTTTGACTTACAGTATTTCCGCCGGCCTGGATTATCCCGGCGTCGGGGCGGAACACAGTATGCTTAAAGAAACGGGCAGGGCCGTTTATGAAACCGCAACGGATCAGGAAGCTGTCGACGCTTGTCTGGCTTTGTCCCGAATCGAAGGGATTATCCCGGCTTTGGAATCGTCTCATGCTCTGGCCTATACGATGAAACTGGCAAAGACTTTGGATAAGGATAAAGTTATCGTAATGAATCTTTCCGGCCGCGGCGATAAAGATATGCACATTATTCAACAGGCTGCCGGCCTTTGAACAAATAAAAAAAGAGGCGGAGAAAATCCGCCTCTTTTCTTTGCGCTTCCTTTTGTATATCATTTGTCCCGGATTCAATAAATAAAAAGGACTGTATCGTGTCGTTTACCGGTGTTGTTAAAGGCTTTTCTCAGAAATGGACGGCTTTTTTTCAGAAAATGTATAACTGGGTGCTGAAATGTTCGGAACACCCGCAGGCTGTATGGCTTCTGGCTCTGTTTTCTTTTGCGGAAAGCTCTTTTTTCCCGATTCCTCCCGATGTTTTACTGATTCCCATGATGCTGGCCCGGCCGAAACAAGCATTTTGGCTGGCGGGAGTTTGTACCGTTTCCAGCGTTCTCGGCGGATTTGCAGGCTATGCAATCGGCATGTTCCTGTATGACGCCGTTGCCGTGCCGATTTTTTCTTTTTATGGATATATGGATCAGGTTGAAGTTTTTAAACAGGCTTATAATGAATATGGCGCCTGGATTGTCGCGGCGGCCGGTTTTACCCCGTTTCCTTATAAGGTCGTTACGATTCTAAGCGGCATGACAGACTTAAATCTGGACGTTTTTGCTGTCGCTTCGATTCTTTCCCGCGGCGGGCGTTTTTTCTTGCTGGCGGTGCTGCTGTGGAAATTCGGCGCGCCGATGCAGGTTTTTATCGAAAAGAATCTGGGCTGGCTGGCGACGTTGTTCTTTATTCTGCTGGCCGGCGGTTTCGCCGCCATTAAATAC
>JAJXEL010000228.1 GCA_021639925.1 Alphaproteobacteria bacterium
TTGTTTTTAATAATCCACCCGTTAAAATCACTTTTTTAAATAATTCTAAACTTTATTAACCCTGCGTTTACCCTCTTCGCCCGTTTATAAAAAAATCAGATACGGCCGCTATTTTATCAGGCCGGCCAGCTTTTCCATATAGGCGGCGGCTTTTTCCTTTATTTCCGGGCTTAACGGATAATGGCGGGCGATTTCTTCGGTATAAAACAGACTGATCAGGTTGATCTGCATCGCGTCGTGCAAAACGCTGAAATATTCGTCAACGGTTAAATCTTTTGCCCCCAGCAAACAGAAAAAAGCGTCCGTTTTGGCCAGTCCGACGACTGTTGTTTCGATTCTGGCGCGTCCGTCCTGCCCCAGAGAATTACCATTTTCGTCGGTCAGGTCAATTTGCGACATGATATCAAACATGTGTTTAAAGGCCGGACGTTCCTTTAACGGCATCTGGGCCAGAAGGTCGATTTTATCAATATTCTTTTCAATTAATTCCGGCGGCAGAGATTCTAATCCGGCCAGGCCGTAACGTTCGTCAAAATCGTTTAACGCGCGTTGCAGCTTTTGGCGCGCCTGTTTGATTTTGTCGCGCAGATTGTCAAAAACGGCGGCTTTTTGCAGCAGTGTTAACAATTCCGGCGCCGCGTCCGTTTCAAAAACGATCTTGTCCGCCAGATATTCGTTTAAAAATTTTTCCGTTTTTCGGCCAAGCTGTTCTTTTTTCCCGGCGTCAAACGCCGCGGGATCTTTTTTGTATTGCTGCAGTTCCGCATATAAAAGAGAAACGTTTTCCATTATCGGCCTGCTTATCGGATTTTGCCGGCGGCAGAACGCAACAAAATATCAGCGCTCTGGATCTGTTTTTCCGTTGCGTTGACCTGGCAGGCATTTCCCTGCGCGTCAATGCGGTTACACATGACTTCGCGCGCGGAACCGGCAATCTTGTCCGCCTGTTGCGAAGCAATGCCGCGCACTTTGTCCGCCATGTTTTCCCCGCCTTTGTTCAAACCGTCCGCCGGGCCGTTGTATTTGACTGTGCCGGCGTTTTGTTCCGATTCGATCGTACAAATATTGTTGCCGTTGTATAGCTTCGCTTCTTCGTTTAATTCCGTCATGGCAATATTGCGCGCTTCCTGTTCGGACAAAACGGTCTGCAATGACGCCTGGCGCTTCGCCGACCAGTCTTGTATTTCCTGTTCGGATAAACGGCAGTCGCCGTTCGCGTCCGGCAAAGCGTGCCAGCCCGGCAGCTGTGTCACTTTACCGTCCGCGTCAATATGCATCGTCGGAATGTTGGAATACCGGCCGTCGTCGTGAATAGACATGGACATCAGCTTGGCCTGCGACCCTTCGATATCCTGCACTTCAACAAACAGTGAAGAGGTTTCGTGGGCATTGGCGGTATGGTCATTGCCGGAAATATCCAAACTAACGGTATTCGTTGTCGGAGAAACCATTCGGGTATAGGAAACAAACGAATCTTTTTCAACGTTGACAGGACTTTGATCCGCCGGAATGCGGATTTCAGGCAAAACGGGTTCGGGCGCGGGCGGCCGGATATCCGGCACAGGCTGCAGCTTCGGTATTGGTTCCCTGGGGATAACGGGCGCTTCGGGGGCAGGGGTGTGTTCCGGCACGGGAGCCTGAGCCGTAATAACGACTTCGGGCAAAGTACCCCCGTCATAAGTTTGTTCGGGCGCGGGCGCGGGAGCCTGAGCCGTAACGACGACTTCGGGCAAAGTGCCCCCGTCATAAG
>JAJXEL010000084.1 GCA_021639925.1 Alphaproteobacteria bacterium
GTACGGAGCAGCGTTGGGTTCCGGCGCCGTGTAAACGACGCCGACCATCGGCGATTTAACGGCGTCGCCTTTGATTTCCGCTTCAGCCTGAACATTTTGCTGAACGGCAGCGGGCCCGGCCGCCGGCGCGGGCGCAGCGGCAGGAACGGCCGCGGCGACAGGAGCCGCCGCCATAAAACCGGCCGCCGGAACGCGGGTAACGCGCAGGCGCAGCCCTTCCGTATCGTATTCAATTTCAGCCAGCTCATGTTCATTGATAAGCTTCGCTAAATCTTCGACCAAAGTTGTGTCATACGTAGATTTTGACATAGATAATTATTCCCTACTTGAAAAAAGAGGCCGCGGCCTCAAGAGCCAACAGATACCCTTGTTTCCCGAAACCGCAGATAACGCCGTCGGCCGCTTTGGAAACATAGGAAAAATGGCGGAATTCTTCCCGCCGGTGAATATTGGACAAATGAACCTCCACGACCGGCATGCCGCAGGCCAGCAAAGCGTCCATAATCGCGACGGAAGTATGCGAATAAGCGGCGGGATTAATGACAACCGCGTCAAAATGCCCCCGCACCTGCTGAATGGCGGTAACGATTTCGCCTTCATGATTGCTTTGGAAAAACTCGATTTCCAACCCCAGCGCCGCCGCCTTTTCCCGGCAGCCCGATTCAATGTCGGCCAGCGTGTCGGAACCGTAAATTTCCGGCTGTCTGGTTCCCAGCATGTTCAAATTCGGGCCATTGATTACAAAAATACGGCGCATTTGTTCCTTCCGAAATAAAAATACTTTTGTTTTATACCATTAAATTATTGTGATTGCATTAAAATCATTCGTTTGAATGATTTTTTTATGATTTTTTTGGCACGAATATTGCATTTATCAAATCGGAAAAAGATCATTTTACAAGGAGTATTGCGATGGCTTTAGGCACTTTTGTCACCAGCACAATGGGAATGCATTCCCAGTCGCACGCTTTGGAACAGATCAGCGCGAACATTGCGAACGTCAATACGGTCGGTTACAAAAAGGTTGAAACGCGTTTTGAAACGCAAATGACCAAATTTAATGAAATCGGAACGGATTCTCATTTATTTTCGGCCGGCGTCGTAGACCGGCGTATGGTTGATGTGGCCGGCGTTTTAAATACGACGAACAGCATCTATGATCTGGGAATCAGCGGTCAGGGATTCTTTATCGTCGAAGGACAAAACCAGACGCTTTATTCCCGCGCGGGCGATTTTCAGGCGACCGCCATTACGCCGCAAGGGTACAAAGCCCAGACGGTTACTTATTACAAACCGACGGAAAGCGGCGTCGTAACGCAGTCTTCGCCGGCGTCTTATTTTACAAACGCGTCGGGATATTATGTCATGGGGTGGAATTACAACAATGACAGCGAGGCATTTTCTTCCAACCTGGAACCGGTAATTATTTCCCCCATGGAATATTACCCCGGGCATGAAACGACGCAAATGTCATTTAAAGGCAACATCAACGCCGCGGCAACAGAAACGCAGCTGTTAAAATTCCCCATTTACGATAATGATTATACGCAACATAACATGATGATGAAATGGGAACCGCAGGACGACGCCAATACTTGGCTGGTTACAATAGACATTGACGGGGCTTCCGTCGGATCGGAACCGATCCTGGTTACCTTTGATTCAAACGCCAAACTGACTTCTCCGGTTCCTTCTACCAACCTGCAAATTACGTGGGAAGACGGTACTGCCAGCACAGTGACGCTGGACATGCAGCATTTTACGCAATATGCCAACACTTTAAACGGCGAAGTTTTATCACAGGACGGCAAAGGCTTTGGTTCCCTGGTCAGCACGGCATGGGACGAAAACGGCGTTTTAAACGCGACCTACAGCAACGGCAGCAGTATCCCGGTCTGTAAAGTCGCTTTGGCGCAGGTACAGGTTCCCAATATGATGGAAGCCGTTTCCGGCAACATGTTCGCTTATAATGAAAATGCGGGCAATCTGGAAATTGTCGATTTGCAAAACACGCTGACGGAAACAACGGTTCAAGGCGGAAAAATCGAATCTTCCAACGTTACCCTGGAAGAAGAATTTACAAATATGATTGTTACCCAGCGGGCTTATTCCAGCAACGTGCAGACCTTTACAACCGCTAACGAAATGACGCAGGAGGCCATCAATATCCTCAGCTGAAAAAAGAAAGGCTTTATGCCTTTCTTTTTTATTCTGTGACGGCAATCACAAGGGACTTGAAAAAAACGCCAAAATATGCGATATTAAAAATATAAGGGGTGCAGATCTTATCTCTGTGTAGCTTAAGGGAAAGCAACTCACTGTCACTGAGTAGATGCGGAATCAAAGCCGTCGCAGAGACCAATTTAAAAGCCGGGTTAAAAAACCCGGCTTTTTCGTATTAAAGAAAGAAAACTTTCTTATTAATATAATTTAAATTCAGCGCCTTTGCGGATAATCGTACCCGCCTTGCCGTTTAAAATATCCAGAGCGTCTTCCAGCCGGCCGACGGCGCCGAATCCTTTGCCTGTATTGGCAAAACGGCAGACAGCCTCGACTTTCGGTCCCATGGATCCTTTGGCAAAGTTGTATTCCTGCAATTTTTCAGGCGATACTTCTTTAATTTCCTTTTGATCCGGCGTTCCCCAATCCAAAGCGATAGACGGCGCGTCCGTTAAAATCAACAAAGCGTCCGCGTCCAGCTCCGCCGCCATGATTGAAGCCGACATATCTTTATCAATAACGGCTTCGCTGCCTTCCAGCTTGCCCTGATCATTGCGGATAACAGGAATACCGCCGCCGCCCGAAGCAATCACCATCGCGCCCGAATCCACCAGCTGGCGGATCGTATCGATTTCAACGATTTTTTTCGGCTGGGGCGACGGAACGACACGGCGGAAATATTTGCCGTCGGCGGCAATGGTCCAGCCGCGTTCGGCAGCCAGCTTTTCAGCCGTTTCCTTGTCGTAAACGGGGCCGACGAATTTACGGGGATCCGAATAAGCCGGATCGTTCGGATCAACTTCGGTCTGCGTAATGATATTGACGACCTGACGGTCCGGCAGATCGTTTCCGACGCATTGGGCAACCATATAACCGATCATGCCCTGCGATTCTGCCCCCAGCACATCAAAAGGATACGGCGTTACGTCCTTATAAGCGTCCGCCTGCAAAGCCAGCAAACCGACCTGCGGGCCGTTGCCGTGCGTTAAAACGACATTATGTTCCTTTGCAATTTCGGCAACGGCTTTGGCCGCGATACGCACATTTGCCATCTGAACATCGGCGTCAGCGCGTTCGCCGCGGCGCAGCAGTGCGTTTCCGCCCAATGCAATAACGACTTTCATTAATAAAACTCCTAAAACTTAACCAAAAAGAAGTTTTATGATAGCCGTCTGTTTCAGCGATGTAAACGGCTAAAAAAAGAGGGCTTTAAAAAAGCCCCCCTTTTTATTATCAAACAATGCACTGCCCCGGATCAACCACCGGAAAAATATGCAGCAAATTCGTATTTCCCGTTACGTTAAACGGCAGCCCGGCCGTCATAATAATTTTTTCGCCCGGTTTGGAATCAAATACTTCCCGGCAGTATTCCGACGCCTGGCGCGCCACATCGGTCAACAGATCCAACTTGTCACAGACAACGCTTTCAATGCCCCAGAACAGACTCATTTTTCTGGCGACCGAAACGTCGGGCGTCATGCACATAATCGGAATATACGGCCGTTCGCGCGATACGCGTCCCGCCGTCGCCCCGCTGATCGTATACGATACAATCGCCGTCGCATCGGACAGCGTTTCCGCCGTTACCCGTGCCGCCGCCGTAATGGCGCTTTCAGGCGTTTGTTCGGACGGCAGACGGACGGCGTCCAAATACTTGCGGTACAAATCATGCGATTCCGTTTCCATAATGATTTTATTCATCAGCGTCACGGCTTCGACAGGATAAGCCCCCGCCGCCGTTTCCGCCGACAGCATAACGGCGTCGGCCGCATCGAAAACCGCCGTTGCCACATCGGACGCTTCAGCCCTGGTCGGCGTCGGATTCGACACCATTGATTCCAGCATCTGCGTTGCGACAATTACCGGTTTGCCGCCTTTGCGGCAGGCGCGGATAATTTTCTTTTGCAAAACGGGCACCTTTTCGGGCGGCACTTCAACCCCCAGATCGCCGCGCGCCACCATAATGCCGTCAGACAAACGGATAATTTCGTCCAGCCGTTCCAACGCCGCCGGTTTTTCGATTTTGGAAACAATCCACGCTCTGTCGTTAATCAAAGACCGCGCCAGCAGCAAATCTTCCGGCCGCTGGACAAAAGACAGCCCGATCATATCCGCTCCCATGTCCAAAGCAGCCTGCAAATCGACTTTATCCTTTTCGGTCAGCGCGTCAATCGGCAAAGGAACGCCGGGAACATTCACCCCTTTTTTATTCGACAGACGACCGCCGATAATCACGGTTGTATCGGCGAAATCTTTTCCGAAATCATCGACGCGCAAACGAACCAAACCGTCATTTAACAATAAATCCATTCCCTTCGTCATTGCCTGAAATATTTCGGGGTGAGGCAGGCAGACACGCTGTTCGTCGCCGGGTTCCGGCGACATATCCAAACGGAACCGGTCGCCGATATGCAATTCAACGGCGCCGTCTTTAAATACGCCGATTCGCAGCTTTGGCCCCTGCATATCGCATAAAATCGCCAGCGGCCGTCCTATTTCTTTTTCGGCGGCGCGGATATATTCGACGTTTTTGCGGTGGTCGTCATGGCTGCCGTGCGAAAAATTCAGCCGGAACACATTAACGCCGGCCCGCGCCAAAGCTTTGATCGTTTCCGGCGTATTCGAGGCAGGCCCCAGCGTTGAAACGATTTTTGTAAAATGAGAACGTTTCATTTTTCAACTTCCTTTGCCCTATAAAAAACTTTTAAAGATCAGACACCGTCAAAGTCATCGTTTCAGTCAGACTTTCATCGGGTTCCAGCGTTTTAATGCCCGTGCCGGCAATACCGCGCGACGCCAGGTTAAAGGCGTCCGTCGCATTTGTCACCGGTTCGACGCAGAAAAAATTTTCCCCCGCCGGCGACCAAATGACAACATGGCCGAAATCACTATAGGCCGTCATGCTGATTTTCCGCCCGCGCGACGGCCAAGCCATTTCCGCTTTGCCGTCAAACCCGCCGAAACACGTATCCAGCTCCAGCTCTGAAATTTTCAACCCCTTGTCAAACTGCCATTCCGGCGGCGTTTTGATCGGACGTTCCCGCGGCGGCGCGCTTTCATGCGCCCAGACGTTTTTTGTTTTAAACGTAATGACCGTATCTTCGTCCTTCGGGAAAAAGGGGTGCCACCCCAGCCCGCACGGCATCGGAATCCCGCCTTTGTTTGTCAAAGTCAAAGAAACGATAAAACGATTGCCGTCCAGTTGAAAGTTTTGTTCGGCTTCATAAGCGAAAGGAAAACCGCTTTTGCCGTTGTGTTCAAATGTTAAAACCGCCGAATCGGCAGAATTGCGGACAACGTCCCATTCTTTTTGCCAGCCTTCTCCGTGCAAAGGATCGGGAACAAAGGGGTGGTTTTTAGGCACGGTCCGGCGTATTCCCCAATAAATAAAGTATCCGCTGCGGATTCTGTTGGAATACGGCACCAAAGGAAACATTGCGGTTTCGTCGGCGGCCCGGCGGTCAACGGCACCGTTCAGCGCGGGACGCAGCAAATCGTCGTTTCCGCGGCGCCAATACAGTACGGACCCGCCCGCGCGGGGGCTGAGTGCGGCGCTGAAATCGCCTGAAGAAAGAGAAAGAATATCTGAATCTGTCATGCCTCATATCCCATTATTCGTTTTCCCTGTTGTAAACTGTAATGCCGCCGCCTGCAAGCAATTTTGTCGGCCGCCCGCGCTATTGCCTGACTGCCCGCAAAAACGCCGCGCGGTCGGTATAAACTTTTCCGCCGGTTTCAGCCGAAGAAAAAGAAACCGTGTCAAGTCTTTCGTCCGACAGGACCAAATCTTTTATCCCGACAGAAGAAACAACGTACTTTTCACGGGGATTCGAAAGACTGAGAGACACTTTTTCAGCCCTCAGCGCCCCAACGGTCACATCCTGAGTTTTATTTTGCGCGTCTTTCACAACGGGCATTAAAATATCTTTCATTATCGTTTTTTCCGCCGAATATTTCAGCGACCGTTTTTGTTCGCCGTCTTCTTTTTTTTCGGTCAGCGTCATATCGGCCGACGCCCCCGTCAGCTCAAGTTGAGAAACAGTGAGCCGTTTTTCTTTAATAGAAGCCAGAAATTCCCTTAAATTGACCTTAACTTTGGCAAAAACAATGCTTCCCTGCAGATCCGGACGTGTTATTTGAATTGTAAAACCGGTAAAGTTCAGATCATAATTCGTGTCTATTTCAAAAAAGTCATATGAAACTTTTGTGTTTTTAAACAACTTAAAAAACTGAACGAAAGCAAAATCCAGAACGGAATCCAAAATATTGTCTTTCGTTCTTTGCGAATGGGGAATACGCAGCTTAATCGACGCTTCCGGTGCCGGAGCGTCCGGATCCGCCGCGGGCGTCTGTGCCCGGGACGACGCCGCCGCGCCGGTAAAAGCAAAAAGAAACAGCATTATTTTAAAAAAAATATTCATTCGTTTTGACCTTTAAAAAACAATCCCTTACACTTCCCTGACAAGCATACCATGTTTTTTGACGAAAAAAACATGTTAAAAAATACGGAACGAATAAAGAAATGGACTTTCAATCGCCATTATATAAAGCTTTTCTGGTCAGACGGTATTCCAAAGTCCTGGCAGATGTTCGTCTGGAAACCGGAGAAACGGCAACGGCTTTTTGTTCCAATACAACGCGAATGGCGTCCTTGTCCGATCCCGGAACGGAAATTTATCTGTCTTATCGCGACAAAGAATACCGGCGGCTGCAATTTGCCTGGGAAATCGCCGCCGTCAACGGATCAATGGTCGGCGTGAATATGGACAGGCAAAAAGATCTGGTTATCGAAGCCGTCATGAATTCGGCGATTTACGAATTAGGCGGCTATGCGAAAATAGAAAAAACAAAACCGCCTTCAGCGTCATCGTCGTATCTGGATCTGGTTTTAACGCCGGAAGAAAACAGCGGTTATCCCGTATGCAAAGTCGCGATCGCCCCCGTTTACCAAAAACACGGGGCGGAACTGCTTTTCCCCGACGGTATAGACGTTGCCAATCATCATACCCTTAAACAGCTGGCCGCAGCGCTGCAGGCCGGCGAAAGGGCCGTTTTAATCCTGCTGGCGCAAAGAATCGACTGCATCGGCGCGCGCGCGCAATGGGCCGCAGACGCGCAGTATCTGGTGGATTTAAAGAATTTATATGATAAGGGCTTGGAAATTATCTGCTGCGGCTGTAGTGTATCACTGCAGGGAATATGGGTTACGGCCCGTCTGCCCTTTACTTTTTAGAGACGAGAAAATCTGATGACAAAAGAAGAAATTATCATTCATTCCCCCGAAGATTACGAAGGCATGCGCCGCGCGGGCAGACTGGCGGCCGAAACGCTGGACATGATTACGCCTTATGTCCAGCCCGGCATTACGACAGAAGAACTGGATACGCTGTGCAACGACTTTATCCTGGCCAACGGCGGCGTTTCGGCCTGCCTGGGGTACAGGGGATATCCCAAATCCGTCTGCATTTCGTTAAACCATGTTATCTGCCACGGTATTCCCGGGCCGCGCAAACTGGTTTCGGGCGATATTTTAAATATTGACGTAACCGTTATTTTAGACGGGTGGTATGGCGATACCAGCCGCATGTATACGGTCGGAAAGATTCCGGTTAAGGCCAGACGATTAATCGACGTTACTTTCGAAACGATGTGGCGCGGCATTGAAAAAGTCAAACCCGGCGCGACACTGGGTGATATCGGCCACGCCATGCAGGTTTATGCGGAATCGCAAAGATGTTCCGTTGTCAAAGATTTCTGCGGACACGGACTGGGACGCGTTTTCCATTGCGCCCCGAACGTGTTGAATTTCGGCCGGCCCAAAGAAGGGCTGGTACTGCAGGAAGGTATGTTTTTCACGATCGAACCGATGGTTAATCTGGGCGGCGACGATTTGAAAATCTTGTCTGACGGCTGGACGGCGGTAACGCGCGACATGTCTTTGTCGGCCCAATTCGAACATTCTCTGGCCGTTACGTCAACGGGATACGAAATATTCACCGCTTCGCCGAAAGGATTGGACCGTCCGCCTTATCAGGAAAAATAATATGCCGAAGAATTCAGATGAAGCGCAGCTTTTGGATATTATTATCGATCAGCCGGAAGAACGGAGCAGCGCTCATTATTTAGGCCATCGCGACCGTCTGCGCAGAAAAGTATTAACGTTCGGTCCGGATATGTTGCAGGATTACGAGCTGCTGGAATTTTTGTTGACCTTTGCCATTCCCAGAAGAGACGTCAAGCCTTTGGCAAAAGAAATGATCGAAATATTCGGCTCTTTCGCCGACGTAATGGACGCTTCGCCCGAAGAACTCAAACGCGTCAAAGGCATCAAGGATAACGCCGCCGCTTTAATCGCCGCGGTCCGCGGCAGCGCCGTTCGTCTGGCGAAAAACCGTATTTCCTCCGGTCCCGTGATCAAAGACTGGGATTCGCTGATCAAATACTGCAAAATTGATATGGGGCAAAGAAAAACGGAATGTCTGCGTATTATTTTTCTGGACGCCCGCAGCCGTCTGATCAAAGACGAAATCGTTCAAAAAGGCTCTGTCAGCCAAACGCCCGTTTATCCGCGCGAAATTGCCCGCAGAGCTTTGGAATTAGGCGCTTCGGCAATCGTTATGGTGCATAATCACCCCGCCGGCGACCTGCGTCCGTCAAAAAACGATATCATGATGACAAAAGCCGTTTTAAACGCTTTGACGTCTTTGGAAATCGCTCTGATCGACCACCTGATCATATCCAAAACGGGACACGTGTCGTTTAAAGCCTGCGGTTACCTGAAATAAAATCAGCCGGCCATAAAAATCGACGACCCCAGCCGCGCGATTCCCGCCCCCAGAACATTAATTACCGTGCAGATATTCCACAGCTTTACCTGCGCGCCGTCCATCAGAA
>JAJXEL010000085.1:0-3383 GCA_021639925.1 Alphaproteobacteria bacterium
ATCACGTCCTATATAATTGCCTAAAAGCGGCAAAAAAATCAATAACAAAGCAATAATGCCAAAACCGTATTTTTCCGTTTTCGCAAACCGGACAGCCCAAGGAAACGCCAGCAATCCCGTAATAATCCTGCCGCCGTCCATCGGCAGAACGGGAATCAGGTTAAACATCATAATGGAAAAATTAAAGATGATCGTATTTAATAAAATATTCAGAAAACTTTCAGACGGAACGGCCTGAAAAATATTTTTACACACGCTTAATACGGCAAAGGCCGCGAAAGCCAGAAAAAAATTCATCGCCGGCCCGGCCAAAGCCACCCAGACCATATCTTTTTTCGGGTTTTTCAAGCGCCTGAAATCTACGGGAACGGGCTTGGCCCACCCGAAAACAAACGGTGTCCGGGACAAAATCAGCAAAAGCGGAAAGATCACCGTTCCGACGGGATCAACATGACGCAGCGGATTTAACGACAGCCGCCCGCCGTCCCGCGCGGTTGTATCGCCGAAATAAAAAGCCGCGCAGCCGTGAGCTATTTCATGCAATACAATCGCCAGGACAACAGGAATACCCCATTCCAGCCAGGACAGAACCGTATCAAACGCGCTCATTTAGGTCAGGCCGTTTTTTCCAACAGCCAGGCCCTGGTAGCTTCGTAATCAAACGGCGAAGCGTGTTCAACAGCTCTTTTGCGCATTTCCTGTCCGCGGACGAAACGTTCCATTGCCCGCGCGGACAACGGTTCGATAACCGAAGCAATCATGTCCATTTCGTCCATGTCCCCGTTGCAATGCAGCACGGCGTCGCAGCCGGCGGACAAAGCTTCGGTCGTTAAATCCGATAACGTTCCGGACAAAGCTTTCATAGACAAATCGTCACAGATCAAAAACCCTTTAAACCCGATTTCATCGCGGATAATGTCCTGAATGACTTTTTCCGACAATGATGCCGGTTTATGCGCGTCAATCGCCGTATACAGCACATGAGCCGTCATGCCCCACGGAGCGGAAGCCAGATATTTAAACGGCATAAAGTCCGTTTTTTTCAATGTTTCCGGATCCGCGTCAACTTCCGGCAATTCAAAATGACTGTCCACGCGGGCGCGGCCGTGTCCGGGCATATGTTTAACGACCGGCAGAACGCCTTCTTCCAGCAATCCTTCGCAAATAGCGGCCCCCAGCGCCCCGACTGTGTGCGGGTTGCGCGCAAACGTCCTGTCGCCCAGAATTTTATCGTTTGATCCTTCGACGGGCACGTCTAAAACAGGCGCGCAATCAACATTAATGCCGATTTCACGCAAATCGCGCCCCATCAGCCGCGACGTGCCGTGCGCCGCCTTTAAAGCCGCCAAAGCCCCTTTTTCATACATATCGCCAAAAATCTGTACAGGCGGATATTTCTGCCAATACGTTGATTTCAACCGTGATACGCGGCCGCCTTCCTGGTCAATCAAAATCGGCGCATCATCACGATCAACCGTTTCACGCAGCGACTGAACCAGCGTTTTCAACTGTTCCGGCGTGGCTATATTGCGTGAAAACAAAATAAATCCCAGCGGATTGACCCGTTCAAAAAACTCTTTTTCTTCATCGGTCAGAGCCAAACCTGAACAGCCGAAGATTACGGCTGATGGATATTCATTTGACAACGAAACACTCCTGTTTTTTCATTTTCAACTGATCGCACAAAGCTTTTGCTTCTTCGTGTTTTTTAAACCGCCCGACACGCAAGCGGTAAAAAGTACCGCTTGCCACGACCGTCTTTGATATAAAATAGGGTTGGTCAGCGATAATTTCCTTAAATTTTTTAGATAATCGTTTCCATTCGCTTTCGGCGGCGCCGTCCGAACGTGTGGAAACCAGCTGTACCGTATAAAAGCTTTCTTCTTTTGCCGGGACGTCCGCCGTTTTTTCAACAGGCTTTGCCGCGGCATGTTCCTCCGGTTTTTCTTCAGGTTTCTGTGTTGCCGGAACAGCCGCCGGTTTTGTCGTTTCCCTGAACATCACTTCGACGGGCGTGCCGTCTTCTTCATAAATCACGGCCGCCGCGGGCATTGTATCCTGCGCGATAATGTCGGCGGCCAGATCCCCGATCGGGTCAATGGGCTGTTTTTCTTCTTTTTCCGGCGCGGAAGGCGGAACAGGTTTTTCCGACGAAGGCAGCAGCCGTTCGACAGGCAGTTCCGTATTGCTTTGACGCAGGCGTTCATAAACCAGCTTGTCACGGTTAGGGACTTCCATACCGCCCGGCGTTTCGGGTTTCATGCCGTCAACCGAAGAATCGGCCCGGATTACCGGCAGTTCGCCGTTATCCGCCCCATAATAAACGGAAACATACTTGCCGAAAGTCAGCCACCCGACGCCGAGGGCCACAACAATACCGATTGACACGCCGATTAAAATCGCCGGCCTTTTTTTACGCTGTTCCAGACGTTCTTCCCGAAAGGAAGAAAGGATATCCTCTTGCGATATATCCGTGTCCTGCGTTTGCATAGTTTACATCTCCTCTGCGGGAATGACGCCAAAAACGTCCAATCCCGACCGAATGACCGTTGCGGCGGCTTCCACCAGCGCCAGACGGGCCAAAGACAATTCCGGTTTTTCCTGTTCCAGGAAACGCAGTTCCGTATTATCCCGCCCTTTATTCCACAATCCGTGGAACGCCGCAGCCGTATCGTTCAGATAATAAGCGATCCGGTGCGGTTCATGCGCCGCCGCGGCAATTTCAATTTGACGCGGGAAATCAGCCAGCTGGCGGATTAAAGCGATTTCCGCTTCGTCTGTCAACAAAGAAAAATCGGCCTTTGCCAAAGCCGGCAGGCTTAAGTCCTTTTCGGGGAACATTTCGCCGGCTCTGCGCCGTACGGAACACGCGCGGGCAAAAGCGTAATTAACGTAAAAGACGGGATTGTCTTTGGATTGTTCTTTGACTTTTTCAACATCGAAATCCAGATGCGCGTCGTTTTTACGCGTCAGCATGATAAAGCGCATGACATCTTTGCCCACCGCGTCCACCATGTCGCGCAAAGTAACAAACCGCCCCGCCCGTTTGGACATTTTCATCGGTTCGCCGTTGCACATCAGGTTCACCATCTGGCACAGCTTTACGTCCAGCTTTGCCTTGCCGTCGGTCAAAGCCTTTACCGCGGCCATCATGCGTTTGACATATCCGGCATGATCAGCCCCCCAAACGTCGATCATATCGTCAAAACCGCGCCGGTATTTATCCAAATGATACGCCATATCGTAAGCAAAATATGTCTGAAAACCGTTTGATTTTTTCAAAGCGCGGTCAACGTCGTCGCCGAACAGCGTCGCTTTGAACAAAGTCTGCGGCCTGGGTTCCCAGTCGTCGGGCAGTTTTCCTTTCGGCGGTTCCAAAACGC
>JAJXEL010000085.1:3393-9099 GCA_021639925.1 Alphaproteobacteria bacterium
TCATAGATCAGCCCTTTTCCCCGCAGAAATTCGATCACTTCTTCGACTTTGCCGGATTCGACCAAAGCGCGTTCCGACGAAAACACATCGAACTTAATTCCCAAAGCCGCCAGATCGTCGCGGATCATATCCATCATTTTGTTAATGGCAAACCCGCGGAAATAAGCCAGCCAGTCTTCTTCGGGCTTATCCAGCCATTTCGGGCCGTCTTTTTCGGCCAGCTCTTTACCGACAGCAATCAGGTATTCGCCGGGATAAAGCCCTTCGGGGATTTTTCCGATCTCTTCCCCCAAAGCTTCCCGGTAACGCAGATAAACGGACCGCGCCAGCACATCAACCTGCGCGCCGGCGTCGTTAATGTAATATTCGCGCGTGACTTCATAGCCCGCTTTTTCCAGCAAAGCCGCCAGCGCATCGCCGAAAACAGCCCCGCGGCTGTGCCCGATATGCATGGGCCCCGTCGGATTGGCCGAAACAAATTCGACATTTTTTTTCTGTCCTTTTCCCATATCCGAAGCGCCGAAAGAATTCCCTTTTTCAAGAATATCCTTTAAACAATTATCCCAAAACGCCTTTGACAAACGCAGATTGACGAACCCCGGCCCGGCGATTTCCACACTTTCGACGATCGGCAGATTTTTTAACTCCGCAGCCAGAATTTCGGCAAATTCACGCGGTTTCATACCAGCCTGTCCGGCCAGGATCATCGCCGCGTTCGTCGCCGCGTCGCCGTGCGCCGCGTCTCTGGGCGGTTCGGCGACCAGACGCGATGTATTTAAACCGGCCGGAATTTTTCCGGATTTTTCCAATGCTTCCAGCGTTTCGATAATATTGTTTCTGATTTGTGTAAAGATATTCATTTAAAGTCTCACCTGCGGATCAAAAAGCCGCGTATGCAGTTCAATGGCGGAAGCGTCCGTCAGCCCGGCGACAAAATCCGCGATCAGGCGGGCTTTTTGTTTTTGTCCCTCTGCGTTCTGCGGGCAAAGGCGGGCTTTTAACTGCCATTGCGGCGGTAAAATGTTGTTTTCGGCAAACAGCAAAGAAAACAAATCCCTGCCAATTCTTTTTCCTTTGCTGGTCATGCGGTTGATTTTGTAATGGCGGTACATGTTCGGGAACAAAAAATCTTTCAGGCTTTGCATCTGCGCCTTCATATTTTCCGAAAAATCAATAACGCCGCGCCCGCAGGAACGGATATCTTCAACGCTTTGAGGCTGCAGTTCCTGCAAATTTTTTCGCGACGTATCGGCAACGTCCAAAATCATGTCGTTAATCATGCGGCGCACCGTTTCGGCAACAATTCTGGAATGTTCCACCGCCGGATATTCTTTGATCACCTGATCATAATGGCGTGTAAAAAAGTCATCCCGCGACATTTCTTCTACGGAGATCAACCCCGTTTTTAACCCGTCGTCCGTGTCGTGGTTGGAATAGGCGATATCGTCGGCCAAAGAAGCGATCTGCGCTTCCGCCCCCGGAAAACCGGCCAGTTCCAGATCCTGCACGGCGTTATATTCCGCGATTTCAAGCGGCAAAGGCCTTTTGCCTTCCCCGACCAAAGGCCCGTTATGTTTAACCAGCCCTTCCAGCGTTTCCCAAGACAAGTTAATCCCGTCAAAACGCGGATATTTCTGTTCCAGTTTTGTAACGATTTTCAAAGAATGAGCGTTGTGATCAAAACCGCCATAGTCCTGCATACATTCGTTCAACGCCATTTCCCCGGCGTGCCCGAACGGCGTATGGCCCAGATCATGCGCCAAAGCCAGCGCTTCGCCCAGATCCCGGTTCAACCCCAACATACGGCACAGCGAACGCGTAATCTGCGATACTTCCAGCGAATGGGTCAGACGGGTGCGCAGGCTGGTTCCTTCATGATAAACGAACACCTGCGTTTTTGATTCCAGACGGCGGAAAGCCTCTGAATGAATAATTCTGTCCCTGTCGCGTTGAAAACACGTGCGGTAAGGGGCTTCCTTTTCGGGATAGAGCCTGCCGCGCGTTTTTTCGGCCAGCGTTGCATAAGGAGCTAACACCATAAACACCTGCATTTAAAAAATTTGGAAGGCATTATAACAAAACCAGATTAAAAAGCTATTTCATTTTGAATTTTCAACCGCTTTTGTGTCTTTTGTCATTGAACCGCCGTTTCCGGAAATCAGTTGGTTGTATTTATTTTTTATATTTTTCAGTATGTTATCAAATTTTTCCTTTAATTCAAGCTCCTCTGCCATACGGGTAAAGAAAAATTTGATCCTTGAAATATAATACCTGTCCCACGCGCCCATAACGGGTTTTTGATCAGCCGGAACAATTTTATTTTCCGCCGCTTCGGTTTTGTTTTGCGGTTCCGAAGAAGTTTTTGCTTTTTCAGCCTCCGGCGTTTTCATACCCTTTTTTTCGCGGGGTATTTCCGAAACAGGCTCCGGCCCGCCGGAAGGTATCTGCCGCGCGACAGTTATTGTTTCCCGCGGCGTATCAGAAGACCGGCGCGTAACGGAATAAGCTTGCATGTCCTTTTCAAAATACTGCCGCCACAACGGAACGGCGTCGCCCAGTATATTGTTCTGCCGGGTTACTTCTTCGGATACCTTTTGTTGATAAGCTTTCATTCTTTTGTTCAGACGCCAACGGATATCTTCGCACGAAGCGCCGTTCGCAGCCAGATGCCGGTACATTTCCGCCGTGTCTTTTTTGATTCTTTCCGGCACGTTTCCGCTGCGCTGTTCCAACACGGCAATCCGGCGGGATAAACTGTCCATCAGGTAGTCGTACAAAAAAGTCCCCTGCTTTTCGTTAAAAGTAATCGTTGCGGAATATCCCAGTTCCAAACGGATCCGTCCGGTCTGACAATCAACGGACGCCGACGCTCTGTCCAGTTCCAGCAAAGCCCCCGTCACCAGATTTTTTAAAATCCCTTCTCCGTTTGCAGCCGGCCTGCCCGATTTGTCAACGGCAATATTTTCAGGCGCGGTTATATTATACCGGCGTTTTGTTTTCAGCATCGTAACACTGACTTTGGCTTTGGCCGCCACTTTTTCCTTTGGGGCGGGACGTTCCGGCCGGTCATACTTTTTCAATTTATTCTGCCAGACCTGTTTCCATTGATAAGCATAGTTTTCTTCACCATCAATCAGATCGTTTTGTTTATCGGCTTCTTCCATCATACGCGTGACATATTCATGAAAAACGCCATACACGTCCGACTGTATTTGAAAACAGTGTTTTTTTTCTGCCAAAGACTTTTCAAAACGCAACAAAACGGCCGAAGCAATCGGCTGATAAAATTTTTCCGTAACACCTTTGCGCAAAGCGACATGCGTTAATTCATGTTTTAAAATATGGTCAAATTCCGGCGTTCCTTTTTTATACCGATTAATAATCTGGACCAGAAATTCAAATTTACTGAAATCCAAAACAATTTTTCCGGCTTCGCAATCTATCTTGATATCGGGAATACAAGACAGCGGAACAGTACACCCCGCTGCCTGCGGGCCGCAGTCCGTAACGGCTTCGGACGTTTCAAAATTAACCTGCGTATTCACCGGTACAACTGTTACTTCAGGCCGGCCGAAAGCCTGCGCGCACGGCAGGCAGAACAAAATAAAGGACAATACCGGACCATATTTATTCATTTTGTTCCCGTTCGCAAACGTCCATATCGTATCTATGACCGTTTTGTTCCGAATCTAATTTCGCGTTTTCCAGCCGGGCTGTTTCAGCAAACGATTTGCCGGCTTCCAGAGCCGTTTCGGAAATCCGTTTCTGAATTTCTTTGCAGCTTTTTGACGTATTCTGCCCGGTTTCATACGCCAAAATTAAATCCTGCGCCGTTTTATTGATAAAAGAATCCAATACTTTTCTGAAAACAGCTTCGTGCGCCAATTCATGTTTCAGAATTTGATCGAAAAAGCAGCTCCCCTTTTGATATGCGGCAGAAATCGAGATCGTCATCGGCCGCGTTTCCGAAACGTTCAAAACAATAACGGAAGTTTCACAGTCAGCCTGCGCCGAAAACGAAACGGCAAAAACCGTACAGCTGGCAGCATTGCTTTC
Source organism: Alphaproteobacteria bacterium (assembly GCA_021639925.1). Lineage (GTDB taxonomy): Bacteria > Pseudomonadota > Alphaproteobacteria > CAAGCB01 > CAG-977 > UBA11549. The sequence continues at coordinate 7,450 of JAJXEL010000085.1, forward strand.
ACCGCAGACGATATTATCGGAATCTGTTTTAAATACAGTCTGCCCGGGGGCGTAATCTATTTGTACGGACGGCTTTGTCCTGCTGACCTGCAGATACGCGTTGGCAACGGGAAGATCCTGTTTTTGGAAATAAGGATTCTTTTTTTGAACATATACCTTTTTTTTCTGATACCGGCGGGTGTATTTCTGCTTTGCGGCGACGGCTTCGGACGAAACAAAGCCGGCGGCGGCCGTCAAACATATCAAGCAGAATATTTGAATTATTTTGCGCATTTTCTTTTCAACTCTGCCGGAGTAATCGTTTTGGCCCGACGTTTCAAAGCGGATATTTTTGAATTCATTGTTTCCAGGTAATCCCGCACAATCAAACAAATTTCCGCGTTCAGGTCAACCGTGCCGTATTGACTGTTCAAAGCCGCGTCATAGGCTTTTTCCACATCAAGCTTCATATTATCGACTACATCGTAAACAGCCTTTTCAATCTCGTCAATCAATGAAAATTCATAATCTGCCAAGACTTCGTATTCGCATGACTGCGGCAAATAATCGTCCAGTATTTTTATTTTAAAATACGGGATATCAATTTTGACGAAAAGCCGGCCTAAATAAAGCTTAAATTCCCAGCCGCCCTGCAACTGAAAATCCGTACAGCTTAAAAAAGAAAGTTTGTCGCAGTCATCGGAAGACGTCTGCAGGCAATATCCCGTCCTGTACGGACATTCGATCCATGCATCGGAAGAATATTCGATTTCCGGCGGATTATAGATAATTTCAGCATTTAAAGGAATTTTACAGGCGCGGACGATAACGTCAACGTCATCGCGGTCAAAATCCTGATTCTGACGTTCGTCTTCGTCATGATAAATCTTTATGAATTCATAAAATTTTTTTTCAGCCGCCTGCGCGGCTCCACTATAATCTTTTTGTTCAAACCTTGCGTTAAACGCGTCGACAATATCGTTCATGCCTTTTTTGACAATGCTTCCCAACGCGCCGGAATGTAAATCAATATGCGTTAATTCATGCTTTAAAACTTCTTCATATTGACAAGACCCTTTGGGCAGATCCGAATGAATTTCGATTTCGTTATTTTTGGCAAAGACATTTATCACAATATGGCGTTGCGCCATATTTATTTTCATTTCCGCATCTTTTTTAGAACGGGCGCACCCCAAAATAACCGTGTTCGGTTTCTTTGAACCGCACGGAATCTCTGTTTTGTTATGAATATAATAAATTTCTCCCTGGTGATATTTAACCTCTATCAGCGTATTGTCCGGTACGCCGAAGGCCGGACGGCTGACAAGAACAATCAGACAAAAGACAAATACCCGCATCGCATTATTCCCGGCATTGATTTTGCAAATGCAGATAAGCTTCCTGCGAATCCATCAGATCATTTTGTTTTTTGTCTTCGGCCATCATGCGGATAACGAACCCGTTCAGAACTTTGTCGATTTTATTGATCTGCGCCTGCGTCAGCGGCGCGGGCAGTTCTTCGGCAACGGCCAGAACAGCCTTGGCGATTTCAGGCGCGAAACGTGTCAATATGCGCCGGTGCAAAGCCAGATGTGTCAATTCATGCTTTAAAACGGCGTCAAACAGACAGGATCCTTTTTTTAAATCAGACGAAATTTCCACTTCAACGTC
>JAJXEL010000229.1 GCA_021639925.1 Alphaproteobacteria bacterium
CATATCAGTAATATGAACAAAGGAGAAAAAAATGCAAACACAAACCGTCATTCGCGCGCAGGATTATCTGCCTGAAAAACCCGAATTGGCCGAAGGAACAACGGACGAACTGGTTTCCGAAACTGACGGGCTGACCGTTCGTTTGTTCGGCGCCGCGCCGGATTATTCCAAAAAGGAATTTGAAGATTTGTGGCAGCTGGTTTTTAATGCCGACGAAAAAGAAATGGTTGATTTCTGCCGTGGAAAAGGCATTGATGTGATCGGCGACGACGGTTTTCCCGTATCGGGTTGGCGCGATGTGGCCGTTATGCTCAAAGCAATAGAATCCGGCGTCGTTTCTTTGGCTTAAGCAATGAAAAAATTTTTGCTGTCCGCTTTTTTCCTGATCGCCGGCTGTCAGCTGCCGATCGAAGAAAAAATTCCCATGTCCGTCGATTCTTATTTAAACCGGACGCCGCCCGTTAAAACGGCGGTCATTCATCTGATGAACGAAGATATTTCCAAAGACGATATCGAATATCAGCAGTTCCTGGCCAAATTAAAACCGGTTTTGGAATCGAAGGGATATCGTTTGACGTCACCCGCCGCCGTGATTTTAAGGTTAAAATTCGGCGTCAAAAAAGAAGGAAGCACCAGTATCCGAAGCAGTATCGGCACGGCTGAAACCGCCCACCCGGTTGACGAACCGTCAATTTTGCCGACAACAATGTACGACCGCCACCCCATTTATGAAAAATTCATTTCTCTGACGGCGGTCCAGGCCGGCAAAGAAGACCGGCAGTATTGGAAAGCGATTGTTTCCAAAAAAGATTATGCGCCTGATTTCAGATCGGCGGAAGAAAAACTGTTATATTTGCTGTCGCATTTTATTGAAAAAGATTCCGGGCGCATGGTTTCGGCGGAACTGTCGGACACGGAATTTTATCAGCGTTATGTTTTGAAATATTCCCCGGCGGAATCTTCGGCATTTTTCGTAACGGAACCCGAAGTGCGCCGTCAGTATTTAAGACGGCTGCAAATCCGGATCAATGCGCATGCGTCTGATTTCAGAAAATGCGGGCTGACCGAAATGCGCGAAGTTTCTTTTATGGTTTCTCCGTTCGGGACGCTGCCGTCTTTCGGGTTTAAGGAAACGTTTGATATTTTAGGCATGCCTGTCGATGAAAAAGTGCGATCCTGCATTGCCAGATACTTTGAACCGCTGCTGGAACCGCCGCACGATATTGACACGACGCAGCCGTTGACGGTTCAAATACCGATCAGATAATTTAGAAGTCAGAAATCTTTTGTCTTTTTATCAAAAGGGGAGAGGATTGTATTTTTAAATTGTTTGTTGATTTTGTTTAAATTGCCATATACTCTGATAACCGGAAGCAAACGGAGGTTTGTCGTTTGTGTCAAGTGCCTGAAGGGGCGCGGAGCCGTGAGAAAGCTCTTTTAATAAGGTCGGCGTAAGATATGCGTCGTAACCGTTTTGCGTATCGCAATAACGGAAAATATCCCCGAATTCATCCGTGATGGTTCGGGGAGCTTTTGACGTATGTTCAGAAGTCCCGATTTCATATTCGGTTCACTTTAAAGGTCAAAAGGATCCATTCACCTTATTATGGTTTTCTCAACTCCCCGACCGCCTATTTGGGCGGTTATCAGGGGGGTGAGGGTATGAAATTAAAAATTTTTGCCGTATTGATTACGATTGTTGTTTTATGTTGTTTTCATGAAA
>JAJXEL010000086.1:0-5015 GCA_021639925.1 Alphaproteobacteria bacterium
CCGTTGCGCCAGTCCGATGACTTGTTCAATGTCCCGCGGCCGTGTCGCGGCGCAAAAAAATGCCGTAACGCCCTTGTCTTGCGCCCGTTTGATCAAGTCGCCGCGGTCAGCGTCAAAACGTTTGTCCTGCAAATGAATATGGGCGTCAATCATAACGCTATCCTTTTAAACAGCTGTTCAAAAACAGAGATTATTTTAAAATAGGAACAAGCGAAAAGAAAAGGAAAAGTCATGCGGCAGATTGTTTTTATCCTTTCCGTTTTATTTGTTTTCCCGGCCGCGGCGCAGGACATGCCGCCTAAATGCTGGGAACCGTACGAGTTTGTGCAAAGTTACGGGCAATGGTCATTGAACGAAAATATCTGGACGATGCCTTTTGTCTGTTCTTCGGGAATTGAAGCGTCTGTAAACGTCGCGCGGGAAAACGTCATGAATCTGGGGTATGCCGAATATTATATCCGGGCGCCGGGCATTGAAAATGACGAAACGTTTTTTTATACGGATCCCTGCAGCGCAATGGGGCAATTTTGCGAATACGTATCGCTGCCGCGGGAAAATGTTCCCAGCCTTTATTCTTTGGACGACTGAGCCAGAAAACGCCACTCTTTATCCTGTCCGGACGAAATGCCGACGCGCGGCGTTGCGGTAAAAGGCAGGGAAAGGCCGGTGTCTGAAACATAAAATTCGCCGGATTGCAGCAGATCAACGCCGTTATGTTCCTTTGTGATGCCCAAAAAACGGCAGAGCTTTCCGGGGCCGTTTAATTTTTTGTCGGGAATGCCGCTGATCCGGACGGCTCTGATCAATACGGCGGCGGGAAAGCCTTCTTCTTCGGTGACGAAATTCAAACAGTAATACATGCCGTAAATCAGATAAACATAAGAAAACCCGGCCCGGCCGTACATGACGGCGGTGCGTTTTGTTTTCCCGCGTGCGGCATGGCAGGCGGGATCGTTTTCCCCGATATAAGCTTCCGTTTCGGTAATGACGGCTTTTTGGCCTTTGAAAAAAATTTCTTTGCCCAGCAGTTCCTGCGCCACGGTAATTGTCGGGCGGTTAAAAAAAGAAAGAGGTAAACGCCGCATTGCTTTTCAATCCGAAAGTTCTTAATCTGAAAAGGAAAGTTTATAAGGGATTGAAAAATGTTTCAATACATTGCTTTTTATAAACCGTATGGTTTTTTAAGCCAGTTTACCGCCGAAGCGGGGCATGAAGGGCTGGCCGGATTTCATCTGCCGCCGGGCGTTTATGCCGCCGGACGGCTGGATCATGACAGCGAAGGGCTGCTGTTGTTGACCGATGACGGCAAAATGATTAAAAAACTGCTGGATCCTGTTTTTGAACACCCGCGTTCTTATTTGGCGCAGCTGGACGGGGCGGTTACGCCGCAGGCCGTTGAAGCTTTAAAAAAAGGCGTTGTGATTAAAAATTATAAAACAAAACCGTGCCGGGCGGAAATTCTGACTGATCCGCCCGCTTTACCCGAACGCGATCCGCCGATACGTTATCGGAAAAATATCCCGACGTCGTGGATCCGCCGGACGCTGGGCGAAGGCAAAAACAGGCAGGTGCGCCGTATGACGGCCGCCGTTGGATTCCCGACTTTGCGTCTGGTGCGTATTTCAATCGGAAAGCTGACTTTGGACGGATTAAGTCCGGGACAATGGAAAAGTGTTCGAAAAAGTGATATTTTTTAACGGCCTGTTTTTTTTGTAAAGGATCTTTTCATGACGAAGCCGACGAAAAAAAATAAATTTTTCATCAGCCTGAACGCAAAAATATTTCTGTTTTTGTTTTTAAGCGTTGCCGGGATTTGTTCTTTGTTTTTATTTATCTTTACGCTCAGTTATGTCGATCAGCTGGATCAGGAAGCCGTACTCAGCATAAAAAAAGTGGAATCTGTGTAAGAGCTGTATGATGAAAATATGCATTTGCTCTGGGCCGTTGCCGAATTGTACAAACAAATCAACACACCTGAAACGGATACGGTGACAAAATTATGGAATGATCAAAATGATGTCTTTTACCTGAAACCCCTGGACGACCGTTATTTGGCGATTCGTCAGGAATTGCTGCGGGATATGAAAGGGACAAACGAACGTAATAAAAAAGTCAGGCAACTGGGGTATTTTATTTTAGTCAGTTTTTTGTTGGTATTTGTTATTTTGGAATTGTTATGGCTGATTGTCCGCAGCCGGGTGTTAAGGCCGGTTGAAAACCTGTTGGAAGCTACTCATCATATTTCTTCGGGCGATTTCAGTTTCCGCGTTCCTGTTTTGCCGCATTTTTCCAAACAGGACGAATTGGACTTGTTGGCGCGCGATTTTAACCAAATGGCTGACAATATTGAAAAATCAATTCAAAATATTAAAGAAAACAAAGAATTCCTGCAAAACCTGATCAATACAATTCCCGACGGCATACGCGTGTTAGATGAAAATTATAATATTATTCTGACAAATTTGTCGTATGACAAAATGAATGAGCAGGTTTTTAATTTATCGGAAAAGAAATGTTTCGAAGTCTGCGGTCATGCTGAACCGTGCCGCAGCGAACAAAATCCGTGTCCTTTGGTTTTGTTGAAAGAAAACCCGGATCGGCCCGTCAATCTGATTCAGCGTTATGCCGATAAAGAAGGAAGAGAACGGTTTATGGAAGTTTCTGCGGCCGCTTCTTATCATCAATCCGAAGAAGGACAGGTTTTATGGATCATTGAATTGATCCGTCCTTTGGATAAAGCGATTTTGTTTTCACATCAGCAAAAATTGTCTGCTGTCGGCATGCTGGCCAGCTCTGTTGCCCATGAAATGCGCAATCCGTTGGGATCCATGCGTCTGATTTTGGAAAATATCCTGGATAAAATTGAAAAAAAACCGATGAAACAGGAGGATCTGAAACGCTATCTGGAATTGGTCAGCGAACAAATCAGCTTTTGCATCAATGTAACGTCACGTTTGTTAAAACTGTCCAGAAAACCGGATAAGGAATTCCGCCCGGTTGATTTAAACGAAGTTATTTCCGAAACGGCTTGTCTGCTGGAATACGAAGCTAAAAAAACGGGCATCGACGTTAAAATCGAAGAATCCGTCTGCCCGGCCGTTATTTCCGCGGCAGATGCGGAAATGCGCATGATGACGGTGAATTTAATGCAAAACGCTTTTCACGCCATGCCGGACGGCGGAAAAATGACAATCAGGATCTTTGCCGACAAAGACCGGATAAATGTTGATTTTACCGATACGGGGGTTGGGATAGCGCCGGAAAACCTGTCGCGTATTTTTGAACCGTTTTTTTCCAAAGGGGTGTCGGATACCGGTAATACGGGAACGGGGCTGGGCTTGTCCATTGTAAAGACAATTATTGAAAACTGCGGCGGGTCCGTAGATGTGGAAAGCGTGGTCGGGCAAGGGACGGTTTTTCATCTGAGCTTTAAAGCTTACGCGGAATGAACGAAAAAGTATGCCTGAAATCAGTTTTTCTTTAAAAAACGGCAGATACGAAATCCCCGCGATATTGTGCCTGCCCGCGGGAAACGGTCCTTTTCCGGCGGTTGTTTTATGCCATGGGACGGGATCTTGTAAAAACGAAGCCGGAAATATGTTCGCCGGATTGGCGCAAAGGCTTGCCGGTTGCCGGATTGCTTCCTGCCGTTTTGACTTCGCTGCCTGCGGCGACAGCCGCGCAGCCCCGGAAATGCTGACCTTTTATTCGGAAGTCCGGGATCTGGAAACGGTGTTCGGCTTTTTGTCCGGCCGCGCGGAGATTGATTGCAACCGTATGGCTGTTTTGGGATTCAGCCAGGGGGCCAGAGTCATGGCGGAATTTTTAAAAAAACGCCGTCCCGGTTTGTCTGCCGCCGTCAGCTGGTCAGGCGCCTGTCAAAACGGCGTCGGCGTGTTCAAAGAATGGTTTTTAAAATATTACGATCAAGCCTGCGCGAACGGGTATGCCGTTATTTCTCTGCCCTGGCGGGAAGACCTGATTCTTTGCAAAAAATGGTTTGATGAAATTGAAAGTTCTTTTCCTTTGGACAGCCTGTCCCGTTATAAAGGGCCGGTTCTGGCTTTGGCCGGGGAAAAAGATACGTTGGTGCCCTGCGCGCATGCTTTTGAAATCGCCGCGGCCGGAGGCAACAAAGACAGCCGGGCGGAAATAATAGCGGGAGCGGATCATATTTTTAATGTTTTTGACGACGGCTGCGATTGTCCGGCGGCGGTTATGACATACACGGCGGACTGGCTGCGCCGGTTTTTGATTGATAAAAATCGTCAATAAAACTTCCCAGTATTTTTAAAAGTATGTCTGATGGCGGCTTGCCTTGCTTTTCCGATTTGTTCATGAAATATCCGAAACAGCCTAAAGCCATATAATCGGCGGCCGTTTGGTCAATTATGCCGCCGTTTTTACGGTTGTAGCACGTTATGATGCGGCGCGCCAGACCGCGGTGAATTTTATAGTAAGGGAAAAATTCGTTCAGCCGCGGCATAACGCCGGCTTTCCCGAAATCTATAATTCCCCGCAGGACACGAGGGCTTGTTTCATCTATGATCAGGTTGCTGCCGCTCATGTCGTTATGGGCAAATACAAAATCGCGAGGGGAAATATCTGCTATAAATTCTTTCAGTTCGATTTTCCCGCCGCTGTATTTTAATAATGCGTCGCGGCAGGCCGTATGATCAAAATCGTCTTTTTCAAAAACGTTCCAATTTTCCGCTTCCGGATTTTCAATGCGGTCTTTGATCGCGTGCAGTTCCGTCAGAAAAGCGGCAATGCCGGCGGCAAGCATGTCTTTTTGTCCGGCGGAAAGATTTTCATAGCGGGTATTATACCGGGTTTCTCCCCTGACGTAATCGCATATTTTGCCTTTGATTATTTTATGCCAGGAAAACGGGTGGGAAACATCGTCGCGGCAGCGGGGAAACGTTATTTTGCCGCGCTGCTCTGCCGGCAGGTTTTTTTGCAGGATTTTTGAAATCAAAGCCTCCCGGCGCAAAGACTGATAAACGGATTCCGAT
>JAJXEL010000086.1:5025-8692 GCA_021639925.1 Alphaproteobacteria bacterium
CGAACGACATAATCGCCGATTTGCAGGGCAAATGAATTTGATCCGCCGGGAAGGCGCGTTATTTCGCCGGCCAAAAACGAAAGTTTCGATTCGTTCAGAACGGCTTTAACCAGTTTTTCATCACGGATTGTGGCGGAATTAAAATACATCGGCCGGCTTTGATCAAATTTGTCCGAAAGTCAATCTTTCTTTATTTCATAAGAAAACGTCAGGCAGTCATCGCCGATATTATAGTAATCTTTCAGACGGGATTCCAATGTAAAACCGCAGGCCTGATAAAATAAATGCGTCGGGTGATATTGGGGTCTGCCGGCTGTTTGCAGATAAACCCGTCTGCCGCCTTTTTCCCGGATTGTCCGTAAAGCTTTTTGCATCAGCTGCCGGCCGATTCCGCGCCGCTGAACCGTTTTTCGCGCGGCCAGCCAGTATATGTCAAAGCTGGCGTTGGTGCACGGAATGGGGCCGAAGCAGATATAGGCCAGAACAACGCCGTTTTCTTCGGCAAACAAAAAATAATACCCGCTGGCGTCGCAGCCGTCTTTTAACGCCGTGTCGACCAATTCGACGGCAATGTCCGTTTCGTCCGGCGCGCCTTCGAAAAAACCTGTGGAAACAATGATTTCCCGTACTATATCCCTGTCCGTTTTTTTTAATTCAGAACGAAACGACAGCATCGGCGACGATCCTTTCAATGACGTTTTCCGGCGATAATCCGGTTTTGCGCGCCATCGCGATAAATCCGGAATCCGGCGCGATGCAGGGATTTGTGTTTAAATCAATCAGGTACAGTTTTCCCCGGTCGGATAAGCGAAAATCCAAACGCGTATAGCCTTTTAAATCCAGTTTCCGGCTGACGGAAAGCGCAAATTTTTTCAATTCGCCGGCGACAGAAGATTCAAAATCAAAGCTGCGGGCGCTTTCCTGATATGAAGAGGTTGTTTCTTGCCATTTGGCTTCGTAAGTCAAAATTTTCCAGCCTTTGAAATGTTCCGAAAAACGCATTTCCGCCGGCGGCAGGATCCTTCCGTCTAAAAAAGCCGTGTTAAATTCGCGTCCCGGAATATATTCTTCCGCGAAAAAAGACAGGGCATTTTGAGAAGACCGGAGCTTCAGCAACGCTGTTTTTAATTCTCCTGCTGCCGCGGGAACCAGAACGCTTTTTTGCGTTAAACCGATCGAAGCATGTTCCGCGGCGGCTTTGAGAATATAGGGTTTATTTAAAGGCGCATTATCCGCTGTTCGGACGGTATAGCCAGCCGGCGTACGTATTCCTGTTTGTAAAAAAAACTTTTTTGCGGCCAGTTTGTCCGCGCTCAGCCCGTGGGCAAAAGAACCGTTTCCGGTATAAGGAATGTTCAGCGCGTCAAACAGCTGCGCCGCGACAACGGATAAACGTCCTTTGTTTAAAACCGATTCAACCAGATTGAAAACAAGATCCGCCCGCGCTGCCGATATGGCGTCCCGCATACGGGATAAATCGGCCGTAAAAGGCAGGCGTGTAACCGAATGTCCCAGTTTGACCAATGTTTTTTCGACAAAATCAGCCTGCGCCAGCGTGTCCTGCGCGTCAGGCGTGTCCGCAACAGCGATATCGTCCAAAGCTAAAATGATTTTCATGCAAGTCCGTTTCGCCGAAGGGCTGACCGGGCGATGCTCTGAATCAGCTTGTTGTAAGGAAAACCGGTCCGGCGGCATAAAATACACAGATCTGAATAACGCGGATTTAGACCGGCCAACGGGTTTATTTCCATTAAACGCGGGCTGCCGCCGGCGTCCAAACGGACATCGACTCTGCCCGCGTCCAGACAATTTAAAGCTTTCCACCCGCTTAAAGCGACTTTTGCAACAGCGGGATTGTCCGTGACTTTGTAACGGACGCAGTCCTGATACTGTTGTTTGTTGTCGTAAGTATATCCGCTTTGTTCGGCGTGTTCGTTTAATAAAACCTCCATCACGCCTAAAACCCGCGCCTGTTTGCCGCTGCCCAGAATACCGACCGTAAATTCGCGGCCGGGCAAGTAGGTTTCGATTAAAACGGGCTGGCGGAATGTTGATAACAGGGCGGCGCACTGCGTTTCCATTTCCAAACGGTTGTGAATGACCGATTTTGCAGTGATGCCTTTGCTGGTTCCTTCCGCGATCGGCTTGGCAAACAGCGGAAAAGGCATGTGGACGTTTTTGACGTCAGCCTGTTCCCGAACGATCGCAAAGTCGGAAACGGGAACGTTCATTCCCCGCAAAACGGCGTTGGTCATGCCTTTATCCAAACAGACGGCCAGCGTTTCCGTTTTGGAAAAAGTATACGGAATCCGGTAGGCGTCCAGCAAAGCCGGAACCTGCGCTTCGCGCCCGATGCCGTACATTCCTTCGGCAATGTTGAAAACCAGATCCCATCTGTCGCCGGCGCGCAGCCGTTCCGTCAAATTTTCCAGACAGCCGATCTTATCAACCGTATGTCCGTCTTCTTCCAGCGCGGTCTGAATGGCGTCTATGGTTTCTTCGCAATCAAATTCGGCGACCTGTTCGGGTGTAAAACCGCGCTGCAGATAATCGTTTTTTAAATCATACGTTATCCCTGTCAGCATGCGTCGTTCTCCGCGTCGGGATAATAGTAATTCTTATCCATGAAATTTTTCAAAACCAGCATACCGTCTTTGTGTCCTTGGACATATTTCGGCAACAGGGGAATTTTCCCGCCGCCTTTCGGCGCGTCAATAACGTAGTGGGGAATCGCATATCCCGAAATAAATCCCCTTAATCCGCGAATGATATCCAGCCCCGTCTGAACGGACGTGCGGAAATGCTTCGACCCTTTGATTAAGTCGCATTGGTACAGGTAATAAGGCTTTACGCGGAAAGACAATAAATTCATCATCAGTTCGCGCATTGCGGGAATTGTATCGTTGATGCCTTTTAATAAAACGGTCTGCGATCCCATCGGAATACCCGCGTCAGCCAGCCGCGCGCAGGCTTCTTTGGTTTCCGGCGTCAGTTCGTTGGGGTGCATAAAGTGAATACTGACAAACAAAGGGTGATACTTTTTCAGCATTTTAACCAAAGACGGCGTGATCCGCTGCGGCAGTACCGCGGGGACTTTCGTTCCGATGCGAAGATATTTTAAATGCCGGATTTGATGCAGGCGGGACAGCAGATATTCCAAAGTCTGCGTCGGCATTGTCAGAGGATCTCCTCCGGAAATCAGAACGTCTTCGATTTCTTTGTGTTCTTCGATATATTGAAAAGCCTTTTCCCAATAAGCTTTGGAAAATTTATGGTGAATATTGCCGATCATGCGGGAACGCGTGCAATATCTGCAGCACGTGGAACAAAAATTTGTCGCTAAAAACAAGACGCGGTTGGGATAACGATGCACCAGACCGGGAACAGGACTTGTCTTTTCTTCGGATAACGGATCATCGGTTTCGTCGTCGGCAATTAAATATTCCTTCGCGCTGGGAATCGCCGCCATTCTTATCGGGTCATGCGGGTCTTCGGGATCAATCAGACTCAGATAATAAGGAGTGATCGCGAAAGGAAACGAACGGCGCCCCTGATTAAGGGCTTTTTCTTCGTCATCTGTCAGACGAAGATATTTTTTTATTTCGTCCTTTGTCCGGATACGGTTTTTAATCTGCCAGTGCCAGTCATTCCATTGGTCGTCGTCGAT
>JAJXEL010000086.1:8702-8933 GCA_021639925.1 Alphaproteobacteria bacterium
AAATAAGCCGTTTTAAAGGCGCGGGCTGACGGGCTGATAACGTTGAAGTTTTTGTGCTTTTTTAAATTTCGGCCGGGGACTGTCCCGTCCGGTGACGGAGGCTCTTCTTCAGCTTCCGTTTCTGCCTGCATGCCGCAGAGCTCTAAACATTGATCCATGATCAAACCTCACAAAATAAATTTTTGTAAGGCGGTACGCTAATACTTATTTATAGAAAAGCAACAACTATTT
>JAJXEL010000087.1 GCA_021639925.1 Alphaproteobacteria bacterium
TTTTATGTCTGAAAAATTAAACGCTCATCGCAGTTTCACGGGGTTAAAAGCGGGTGACAAAGCTGTCGTCGCCGGTTTTTTAAAAGGAAACGCGGCTTATCGCAAAAAGCTGCTGGCAATGGGGGTAACGCCCGGCACGCCGTTTGAAGTCGTGCGGATCGCGCCGTTCGGCGATCCCGTCGAAATTATGATCCGCGGCTATCTTGTTTCTTTGCGCCGCGAAGAAGCCTCTTTGATTTCTGTTTTCGATTAAAAACGGTGGTAATATGCCTTCTTATAAAACAGCTGCTTTGATCGGCAATCCGAATTGCGGCAAAACGACGCTTTTTAACGCGCTGACGGGATCGCACCAATATGTCGGCAACTGGCCGGGCGTGACGGTCGAAAAAAAATCGGGTTTTTTCGAACAGGACGGCGTTAAAGTCGAAATCGTCGATTTGCCCGGCGTTTATTCTTTAAGCGTTGTTTCCAGCGCGTCCGAAGACGAAAAAATTACGCGCGATTATCTGCTGTTCAATAAACCCGACTGCGTTATTAATATTCTGGACGCTTCCAACCTGGAACGAAACCTGTATATGACGGTTCAGCTGTTTGAAATGCATCTGCCGGTTATTTTGGTTTTAAATATGATGGATACGGCTGCGGCGGCTAAAATCAAAATTGACGTTTTGGCTTTGGCGCATATTTTTAACGTGCCGGTCATTCCGATGGTCGCTTCTAAAATCAAAGGGGTGGAAGAACTGAAAAAGCAGATTGTCCGGGCCGATTTGCGGATTAATGAAAATTTTGTCATTCCGTATGCTCCGAACGTTGAAAGCGCTGTCGGCGAATTGTTGCCTTATGTGATTCCGGCGGCGGAAAAAAACGGCTGGGCCGCTCGGTGGCTGGCGGTTCATTTGTTGGACGGCGATATTGATCCGCGTTTGTTCGGTTCTGCGGAAAATAAAGAAAAAATTGAAAAAATCAGAGATTCTTTTCCCGAAAAATACCAAGAAGACCCCGATACGATGGTCGCCGACGGACGTTACGGGTTTATTACGGAAATCAGCCGGAAACTGATTACGCGTTCGGACCGGCTGTCAAAAACGGTTACGGAAATGATCGACCGGGTCGCGCTGGGAAAATATACGGGCATGCCTTTGTTTTTCCTGGTGATGTATCTGATGTTCCTGTGGACGATTTCGCTGGGGAATCTGCTGATTGATCCGATTGCGGAATTCGGCGACGAATATATGGTTGCGGGTTTTTCTTCTCTGATGACGTCTTTGCGCGTCCCGCAATGGCTGAATATCTTTTTGTCCGAAGGGGTCGGGCGCGGCGTCAGCACCGTCGCGACTTTCGTTCCTCCGATCGGGTTTTTGTTTTTATTTTTGTCCGCTTTGGAAGATTCGGGATATATGGCGCGCGGCGCGTTCGTCATGGATAAGCTGATGCGCGGTTTTAATCTGCCCGGAACGGCTTTTGTTCCGATGATTGTCGCTTTCGGCTGTACGGTTCCGGCCGTCATGGGAACGCGGATTTTATCGTCCCGCCGCGACCGGCTGATCACGCTGATGATGACGCCGTTTATGTCCTGCGGCGCCCGGTTGCCGGTGTATGCTTTGTTTGCCACGGCGTTTTTTGATGCGCAGGGGGCGGATATTGTATTCGCTTTGTATCTGACCGGTATTTTTATTGCCGTGGCGACGGGGATTTTATTTAAAAAGACATTGTTTAAAGGAAAACCGGTTCCTCTGATTTTGGAAATGCCGCCGTATCATTTGCCGACGATTAAAAACATGGCTGTCAGAACGTGGGACAGGCTGCGCGGGTTTATTGTCCGCGCGGGCGCTTTGATCGTACCGCTGGTTATTGTGTTAAACTTATTGAACGCCGTTGATTTTAAAGGGAACTTTATTCCGCAGACGCCTGAAAAATCTGTTCTGTCTTCAATCGGCAAATCAATCACGCCGGCGTTTGAACCGATGGGAATTACCGAACACAACTGGCCGGCGACGGTAGGGCTGTTTACCGGCGTGATGGCCAAGGAAGCCATTATCGGAACGTTGGACGCGCTGTATGCCGGTTTGGCCGAAGGCGAAACGTCGACCGAACGTCTGGTCGTTTTATTTGACGGGAAAACCGGGGCGTTTGCTTATTTGCTGTTTGTGCTGCTTTATATGCCGTGCCTGTCGGCGTTGGGGGCGATCGCCAAAGAATTCAGTTTAAAATGGGCGGGATTCGTTATGATTTGGACGACGGGACAGGCGTATCTGCTCTCGACGCTGTTTTATCAATGTGCTATTATACAAAGAAACGTTTCATATTCCGCGGGCTGGATTGCCGGGATAGTTTTAACCGAGCTGGTTATTTTTACGGCTTTGTATCTTGCCGGAAAAAGGAGGCAGTATGATTCTTTCTGAGATTAAAGATTATCTGCAAGCGCAGGGCCAGGCGTCGTTAAAGGATATCGCCGTCAGGTTTGACCTGCCGGAATCGGCATTGCAGGAAATGCTGGCCCATTGGGAACGCAAAGGAAAAATCGGCCGTCTGGACAGTTCTCACTGCGTTAATCCGTGCGGGCAGAAATGTTCGTCCTGCCCGCTGCAGTGCCTGATGATTTATCAATGGAAACAACCGGAACAAAAATCTTAATAAGTTACGCCGGACGACATGATTTTGTAACCGCAGTCCCCTTCGGCCAGGCCGTTGGCAAAAGCGAACGAAGTCGGCTTGCAGGCATAAATGCGATAAAGGACTTCGCCTTGTTCGACTTCGTCGCCGACTTTTTTCATTAAATCGATGCCGGCGCCTTTGTCGGCGGGCGCGCCGGCCGTCATGGCGATCCGGTTTAAAATCTGGCCGTCTATTTCGGCGACAATACCCGATGTTTCCGCCGTAATGTCGCGTGTCAGCTGTCCTAACGGCGGCGGCGTCTGTTTGCCCTGGGCATGGACGATTTGGCTCATGACTTCCAGCGCGCGGCCTGAATCCAGAATATCGCGCGCCTGGTAATATCCTTGCCCGCCGCGCAGCTGCGGATCAAATTCCAATACTTTCCCGGCCATAAACAAAGCTTTTTCACGTAAATCCTGCGGCGCGTCTTCACGGCAGCGCAAAACCTTCATTACGTCGCGGGCTTCCAGGACGGGACCGATGCCGTTGCCGACGGGTTCGGATCCGTCCGTAACGATAACGTCGATTTTCATCGACAGCATGTCGCCGACGTATTCAAACAGCTTGCGCAGACTCATCGCTTCGCTCATGTTGCGGATTTTCGCCGTTTTGCCGACGGGAATGTCTATCAGCAAATGCGTAATGCCCATGGCGATTTTACTGGATAAAATCGACGCGACAATCTGCTGAGGCGTGCTGATGCCCAAAGCGCGTTCCAGACTCATCAGCAGATCTTCGGTCGCCGACATGGCCAGCCGCCGGCCGTCCAGAACCATACAGCCGCCGATTTCGCTAACGGCGGCGGCGGTTTCTTCTTCGGATAATTCGACGTCGGCCAGAACTTCCATCGCGTCCGCGGCGCCGGAACATGACGTTACACTGCGTGTCATTGTGCTGGGCATGCACAGCCCGTAAGCAATCGCGATCGGTACGACGATCATCGTCGTGCGGTTCGCCGGAATGCCGCCGATGCAGTGTTCGTCAACGACCAGGTCAATTCCCCAGTCGGCCGGCCGGCGGTATTCGATCAGCGCTTCGGTCATGGACAAGACTTCCTGCGGGGACATAAAACTGGCGTTGGATACCAGAAAAGCGGCCAGTTCAATCGGCGTGTAACGGTATGAAGCCAGATCCGCGATAATACTTTTATATTCTTTCGCGCTTAAAATGCCGCCGTTGATTTTTCGGCGAACGGAATCAATACTGGCCGGCGGCGGCGCCGGAGAAATGGCGACTTCTGATCCTTCGGCCATGCTGATCAGATGATACGCCTGGTCGGTCAGGGCG
Source organism: Alphaproteobacteria bacterium (assembly GCA_021639925.1). GTDB lineage: Bacteria > Pseudomonadota > Alphaproteobacteria > CAAGCB01 > CAG-977 > UBA11549. Next base: position 3,943 of record JAJXEL010000087.1, read on the forward strand.
ATTTCGTCCGGTTTGACCAGCGTTTCGTCGTCGCATACATAAACGCTGGCAAACAAAGGCTGCAGGCCGCCGTGAATTTCAATACGGTTAGAGGTCATATTGACGTCTTCCGTCTGGAATTCCGGACACCGCCTGTGAATAAAAACAATGTTTTCTTTGCCCGTGTCGACCGGCAGATGTTTTAAACGCAGCATAAGACAAAAAATTTCCCTGATAACAATTTTTTTCAATTTAACAGGAGGCCGGCAGGATTGCTACTTTTTTTTCCCGGATAAAAGAATGAGGGGGAAGACGGCTTGAAAAGCTATAACGTTTGTTTTATCCTGAACAAACTTTACTTTTTAATACAGGTGATGACAGATGAAAAAAACAGCTCGTATTTTTTACATATTTGCCGCAGTCGTCGGATTGTCCGCATGCGCTTCCGCGCCGAAAGACACCGTTCTGGCGCGTTCCGACGATTTGACGTCGCGTCCCGGCTGGGCAACCGAAGAAGAAACCTTTAAAATCGAAAAGGGAACGGTCTATATGCTGGGCACGCATGAAATGCCCGTAGCCGGCAAACGGATTTCGACGGGATACCGGATCGCGGAAAACAATGCCAAAGCGGGATTGTCCGGCGCGATTGAACAGCGTTTGAATTTTATTTTTCAAAATGCCGAAGAAGGCGATTCCATGGGGGCGGACCAGACGCGCTTTATCGGCGGGGAAACCAGCAAACTGGTCGCTTCTTCAATCCGGCCGGCCAACCGCTATTGGGAAAAGGTCGCCGTTGTTGTTGACGCCGAGGGAACGCGCGACGTGATTTACCGTATTTTTGTGCGTGTTTCAATGCCGGAAGCCGATTTTAAAAAAGCAATTCAGGAAGCGATCAAACGTAATTCCGGCAAAAAAGGAATTTCCGAAGACTTTGCCAAAAAAGTTGACGCGCACTGGGATCAGATGAGCGAGTAAACGTCCATGATCCGTTTGAACAGGCTTTGGGCGGCAGCGCTGGCCGCCGTTCTTTTTACCGCGCAGGCGGCTTTTGGCGCGCAGCCGTGGACAACGTCGGCGCCCAAAGCGGATTCAAACTATAAGTATTATGTCGGCCGGGGCGAAGCCGATTCCGAAAAAGCCGCGTTTGATCAGGCTGTCAAAGACGCTTACGATCAGGCGGCCAGGGAAAATTTCCCGGCCGAATATTCATATCAGGCAGATATTTATCAAACCGAAAGTTCTTCATATCTGACGGAACGGACGATTGTTTCCGGTATTTCCGCGCGTTTCGACGGTTTTGAAAAAGAAGACGAATTTATTCAAAAAACCGGCGAAGGTTACAGCGTAAAACTATTATACCGTTTTTCCAAAAAAGCGATCGCGCGGGAAAAAGAACGGCTGAAAAGTATCGCCGATGCGCCCAAAAAACGGCAGATGTCCGTCGTTGGCAGCAAATCCGACGCGGCAAAAGGCGTTTTGATCGTCGAAACCGATCCGTCCGACGGGGCGGCCGTTTATGTCGACGGCGACCGGTACGGCCAGACGCCGATGACGCTGTACGGTTCTTTGCCGGCCGGGCGGCATTCTTTGCGCATTGACCACCCGCGTTATCAGACGATTACGGAAAATGTCATTACCGTTCCGGGAAAGACGGTCCGCGTGAAAAAAACGCTGCTGCCGGCTTTCGCAACGATATCCGTAACGACGGATCCCGTTGACGCGGACGTTTATCTGGACGGTCGGCCGGTCGGGACGGCGCCTTTGACATATGACAGAATTCCCGTTGAAGAAGAAGTCACTATCAGTCTGCGTCATGCGGAAATGGAAAGAATGGCCATACCGGTTACGCTGAAAAAAGGGGAAGTCCGGCCGATGAATATCGTTTTGCCGGAAAAATCGGCTAAACTTTCGGTTTTTTCTTTTCCGCAGGGAGCCGAAGTCTTTATCGACAAAAAAAGAATCGGGTTAACGCCCGTGCGGAATTACCCGATTGCGCGCGGATCACATACGTATACGGTTGAAAAAGAAGGCTATGAACCCGTTTCGCGTTCTTTTGCCGCCAAAGGCGGAGAAACTCTCAGCGAAACGGCGGAATTAAAAGCGTTGGCGCAGACACAGACGATTGTTTCAAAAAATAAAACGGCGGCTGTTGCCGGCGGAGCGGATAAATTTCACCGTTATGAAGAAATCCGGCCGCCTGAAAAACATTTAAATCTGTCTTCGGCCGCGACGGGCGAAGAAGTCCTGCTGGCCGCGATGAAATGGTCGTATCCGTCCGGTTTTATCCGGGCGCGCGCTTCGTACGGCAGCCGTAAATCAGGCGGCGTACTGTTTTTCGTTTTCCTGTCTTTTGATGAAAACGGTTATCAAAACAGTTTTGTCAAACCGATAAGACGCGCCCTGAAAAACGTGTCGGACCGTTCGTTCAAAGATACGAAAAAACTGGATTGCTTTTATGAAGACAAAAAAGAAGGACAGATTACCTGCGCTTATCCGTCCGATAACAATATTTCAGATACCGTTTTTGTTAAAACGTCGCCCGTCAGACACGGATTTATCAAAGATGAAGCGGATTTTGACGCTTTTGTCCTGATGACGCAGGACGACGGCCGGCGTGAAAAAATAAAACCGTACGAACGAAGAAAGCTGATTTTATCGGTTTATGACCGTTCCGGAAAAAAACATCAGGTAGGCAATATTTCTTTGCATGTTGCAAAATTTACAACGGATAAAAACAGAAACGTCGTTTTCGCGCCGTGGTTTGAAGACGGTTATGAAACGCTGGTCAAGGCTTTTCAGGCGCCCGATCTGGATCCGGCTGACATCAGCCGCGTCGTCGTGCAGGTAACGCAGGGCGTTCCTGTCGATAACCCGTATCCGCCGAACCGGAAAAGAAAATAACAAGGAAAAAACAGATGAAAACAAAGAATCTTTTTTCTGCCTTTTTGTTGTTTTGCCTCTGCGCCTGCCAATACCAGAAACCGCAAATGATCATTATTGATTCCAATGTGTCGGCCTTTATTTACCAAGGGGAAAAAAGAATAGGTGAAACGCCGTTTGCCGGAAAAATACCCCGTTCGGAAATTGCCAGCCTTTCTTTAAAACGTCCCGGTTATGAAACGGTAAAACTGCCGGTTAAAAAAGTGTACAGCCGGGCGACGCCGTTTCTTTCCGGTCAGTATACAGAACTTTTTTTTGGCAAAAACGGTTCCGAAGATGTTATCGCGGCGATCACGCTGCTGCCGTCTTTGCCGCTTTTTGTCCTGATAGATACAACGGTTTTTCTGAACGGATCATGGATTGAATATATTCCCAATTCATTTTATGTTGAAATGGTGCCTTCCGGCAAAAAAACGGCGTCTGTAGATTTTTTGCGCCGGCTTCAAATTAAAAACTTCGCTTTGAAAATGTACCCGGATATGGCTGCCGGCCGCGGGGAAACGTTGTCGGCGTTTGCCGGTTTGTTACATCGTTCCGAAAAATACGTTGCGGAATTGTTATTAAAAAATACGGATCCCGTTTCTTTCGCCGAAGCCGCGGCGGCAGGGATTTAAACAACCAGACATCGCAGTTCGTATAATGGTGTTGAAAAATTAAAATCGCCGGTAAATAACTCTGTTTCCAAAATATAAGCATTGTTTCGGCTGTTCAGTTCGCCCGGAAACGCATCGGCGGCGTGCCGGATAGAGCTCGCTTGCGTCATTTTACAGATATAATCGCTTGGAGGCAAAACAAGAATATTTTCAGCTTTAGCCGGTTTTCCCGCGCGCGGTAAAAATTCCGCATATATAAATTGTTCTGCCCGTCCTGCGCGCCAGACCGATAATAATCCTGTTTCATAACCTTCTTGCCAGCCGTTATGCGATATCTGCATTAAAACATTGGCCAGGCATTTGTTATATGCCGTTGTGTTCCTGTTTCCGTCAAACGGAGTGATCAGGCAGAATTTTTCAGGAAAAAAATGCTTTTCAGGTTTTTTTTGTTTTAAACAGTTTTCTGATCTGTGTATTTCCTGTTGAATGATTTTTAACATAGCAATTTGTTCGCTGAGTTTTTTTTGTTTTTGTTCGGCAAGGGCGGAACCATATTCAATTAATTTATTGTAATAAATGTGCGTTTTGTCTTTGGATAAAAACGTTTTGAATGTTTTTAAAGGGATATCCAGTTCTAAACAAAATCTGATCGCGTCAATGATATGGATTTGTGAAAGCGAATAATAGCGGTATCCGGTTTTTTCATCGGTATATGCCGGCGGCAGAATACCGATCCGTTCGTAATAACGTAAGGATTTAATGCTGACGTCGGTAATTTTTGACAACAGGCCGATCGTTAAAAGCGATTGTTTTTGCATTTTATTTCTTGACTCTGCCATAAGGGTATACTTTATCTGATGATAAAAGGATCATAAAAAATAATCAACAGGCGAACAAAAATGACGAATTCTCTGGACAGGAAAATAACGCTCGGTTCTTTGTTAAAATTTGCCGCGCCGACGATTGCGTCGACTCTTTTAATGGAAATTTACGGTATTATTGACGGTCTGTTTGTCGTTCACCTGGTCGGTACGGACGCTTTGTCTGCGGTCAATATTTCTTTTCCGCTGATTTTGGTAACGATTGCCATCGGTATGATGTTCGGCACGGGCGGCAGCGCTTTGGTCGCCAGACAGCTGGGACAGAAAAGGGAATTGACGGCCCGGCAGAACTTTTCCCTGACGGTTCTGGTCGCTTTGGGCGCCGGCGTCTTGTTTTCGGTTCTGGGATTGATGTTTTTAAAGCCGCTGCTGATTTTTCTGGGCGCGAATGAACAGCTGTTTCCTTATTGTTATGAATATGCGTATGTCTGTTTGTTTTTTATGCCTCTGGCGTTGTTTACGGGAACCTTTTCCATGTTTTATATTACGCGCGGCAGAGCCGTGCTGGGGCTGGTTTTTTCTTCGATCGGCGGCATTACCAACGTCATTCTTGATTATGTTTTTATCG